>NZ_CP080533.1 GCF_024746835.1 Mesorhizobium sp. AR02
ATGATCATCTCCGCTGCGATCCCCAAGGGCGGCACTGGCAAATCAACGCTGCTGCGCACCCTCGCATCCGTCGCTCTGCATCGCGGCTATTCGGTCACTCTTATCGATGGCGATCGGCGGCAGAATATGAACCGCTGGTTCCAGATGCTGGGTGACGCTGGCAACCGTCCTGACAGGCTACAGCTGGTAAGCGCGATGACCCCGCAGGAAATCCTCGACGCCGCAGCCATTCACAACGGTGAGCGCTCCGTCGTATTGATCGATACGGAAGGCACAACAAATGACAACCTCATGGCCGGGCTCTTCGCGGCCGACATTGTCGTCGTGCCGGTCTACTTTGCCCTCGACGACGTGACCGCCGCCATCCAGATCACCGACCACTACATTCCGCTGGCGGTCGAGAGCCGGGGTAGACCGCTGCCTGCGATATTCGTGCTGACCAAGCAGACCATCATCGATGGCAGGGCAAGAGCCCTGACCGAACTGCGCGCCATCATCCAGGCCAACGGCACGCCGATTGCAGAACACGTCCTGCACAATCGTGTTGCCTACCGCGACCTTCAGACCGGGCAGACCCTTTACAGCCCCGCGGTGCCCGATGCGAAGGCGGTTGCCGAGAGCGAAGGGGTCTTTGACGACCTTCTGCAAACCTTCATCGAAGCCACAAGGAACGCGGCATGAGCGAAGACACCGCGCCGAAACCCGGTGACGACAAGAAAGCCCGCATGATGAAGGCGATTTCCACGCAGCCGCCGGCGCTGCCGAGCATGTTCATCACACCGAAGGTCGAGACATCAGGGACCAAGGAGCAAGCTGCGCCACAGATGCAGGAACCGACAAAGCCGCCCCCGGCAGTCGGGCCCGATTTTCGCAAGCTGCTGCGGCAGGGTCAGAAAAAGGACCCCATCGCCGGAAAGAAGATTCGCGAGGAGGAGATGATCCGCTGCGGCTACTACCTGACGGCTGCGGAGCAGCGGCAGTTCAAGTTGCTGGCGATCAGCAACGGGCACAGCATGACCGAACTGCTGCGAAAGGCTGTCCAGGACTATATCCGCATTCATAAGCACAAACTGCCGAAGGAATAATCGGCGGTTTGGAGTCGCTGTCTCTTGCTGCAGCTGGTGATGTTCGTGGCTCTTTTGCAACGCAAAAAAAGGGCCCGCGATGGAACACTCCGTCGCGGGCCTGAGACGTGTTGCCTACTTGGGTTGGTTGAGGTGTTTCAGCACCTGGCCGAGGATTGCGTTTTGCACCGGACGCCCGCTGGCTGCCGCTTTGTCGTCGGCCAGCTTTGCGGCCAGTTTGGGCGACAGCGGCATGAAGTCGTAGCCGTGTGAGATGGCAGCGCGGTGAAGATCCTCAAGCGTTTCGAACGCGCGATCGCGGGTGCCGAGCCAAAGACCGGGCTCGTCGGTTTCTTCGTGCGGGAACGCTTGAAGGAAGTAGGTTCGAAGTGGCGGGTCGTAGCCGATGACAGTGTCTGGGTCCGAGCGGCCCTGTCCGGTGACGGTGCTAGTGACAGTGATGGTGTAGCGGCTCATTGCAACCTCCTTTTGCCGTTGGGGAGCCGGCCCCTGGGGGGGCCGGCCACCGATGCCTCACTGGGGGTTGTTCCAGAGGATGACCCTCTTGTTTTCCTCGCCGCCGGGGGCGGGAGCGAGGTTGCCGAAGATCACGCCGATCTCGGGGGCTTCCAGCTTGACCGAGAGGTACTCCTCTCCCGAACGCTGGGAGATGCGGTGCCAGCCGGCTCCGATCTCGAAGCCCGTGCGCTTGTTGACGATCCGGTAGTCGGGGGCGTCCTCGCGCGACTTGTTGGTGTTCGGAATGAGGGTGATCGGGGCATTGACCCGGAGCGTGGCAAAGACGCCTTCCATCGAGCCGTCGGCCTTGGTGGTGAGGTTTGCGATCGTGGTGGCCATGGTAGTTCTCCTTCGGTTGCATCGGGACCATTCCCGATGCAACCGAAGGAGAACTACCATGGCCGCCATCGCTTGACCGCCGACGCAACGCTGCCGGATCGCAGGAACATGCTGCAGCCTCTCGGGTCATGTCGTCGGCATTGCCAACACATCGAACAGCAGCCCGGCGCGTGACCTCCTTGCGTGTTCGGAATGGCGGCATAGCGGTTTCGAGATCGGAGCCGGCTGGCAGCGAACTTCACGCCCCTCGGGACGATACCGCGCAGTCAGGTTGGATGACCCGGCAAGCCAGGATGTTGTTCGGCAGGCTTGCACCCGCTTCAGAGGCGAGACGGGTCAAGATGATCATCTGCACGACGCCCGGCGGCTCTGCGCGTGGAAAAGGGGCCGGCTCCGTCCGCTCATACAAGTGGATTAGGCGGCGAGGAGCCGGATGAACATAAGGAACCCGCCGGGCTGTCGGCTGGACCGCATCCATCATCCTGTTAACGCCAGACGCTCGTCCGGCATCATGCGGGCTTCGACCTGGCGGCGAATGTCCGGATCGACATGGCGGAGCATGGCGCACCAGTCCTCCACATTGTACGTCGTCGCCATCCGGCCCCTGGTCAGATCGTAAATGACGCACGGCTTGTTCGCGATGGCGAGCCGAAGCACGTTGACGGCCGTAACGGGTGATGCGCCGTCCCAGACCATCATGCCAAAGTCGGCGCGCTGTGCCATCTCCCGGTCCTTTGCGGCGTGGAACCAGTGCTCGTGAACTCCTTCAGGAGAAGGAACATGGTAGGCGGCCCAGTCGCCGAGATTGTTGCGGGGTTCCTTGCCGGCATGGAAGACCCCGACATGCTCGTACTTATACCCGGCGAGCAGGCCCTGCGCCTCGGCATCGGCTCCAGGCGCGTCGCCAACCAGCACGCCGTGCTCGGCAGCAACGATTGCGCCGATGCGAGCGATGGCAGGTTCCGGCAGCTCGAATATCTCGCGTGATCCGCCTATGAATATCATCGACATGGTGGCTTTCCCTTCTCTCCAGCGCCCCCGCCCCGCGCCGGCCGCCCTCTCCCCTGACCTTGCGCTAGGGATCGTCACCCGAAGGCCGAGACGGCAAAGCCGGCTCGGGGAGCGGCGGGACGCCGCGACGAGAGCCCGGCCGGCCGCAGGCCGGCGCGCCCGGACCTTGCCGCTGCCGGAGGCGCTACGCGCATCTGGCTAGTGGCGCTTCGCGCTTGGAGCTAGTTGTCTTTGTCGGCCAGCCAGAGGCTCACGTCCTGGATCGAGCGCATGGCCGCGAAAAGAGAACGTCAATCCAGACGGCTGACGCGGCGGCCCTCGCTGCGCGCTTCGATAAAGGCGCCTGCGATCTTCATCATGAATGCCTTGCTGAAACGACCAGAGGGCTTACCGTCGGATTCGATGTACCAGGAGCGTTCGGCAATATCGTAGTTGTATTCGTCAACCACGATCCAGCAGCGTTTGAGATCGGTCAGACCGGCGCGGCGGCACTCGATAGCGGAGACTTCCAAGCCGACCCGATCGCTGGTCGGTGGCTGGGTGGTTATCGCCAGGAGCGCGAGATGGGTCAGGCCATCTCTTGCGCCGCGGACAGCGATGACCACGCAGGTTGGCCGGCTCTTGCGGCCTTCCGTTTCGCCGCGCTCGTGTTGCCATGCCCAAAGATACGGGTAGGAGATCACCTGACCAGGCAGAAATCTACCGCTCATCATCGTATCCTTCCCCGCGCGCCAATCGGTCGATCTCGGCGGCGAAGAGTTCCGTGTGTTCCTCCGGCATCTCGGAGACATGGTATGCGCGGCGGGGATCGCCGCCGATGCGCATCCGTTCGTAGTGCTCGTAGCTCATTAGCACGAACCGGGGTTTCCGGTGCTTGGTGAGAATAACGGGTTCGCGGCTGGCAACGTCGGTGACGTCGCCGACCTGCTTGTTGAGATCCCCCGTCGTGAACTGGCGCATGGCTGGACTCCTTGATCAGTCTCCATATTATCTGGATTTTCTGGATTTGCAAGAAAACGGCGCTCACGCGCCGCCCTCCGCGAACCGCCAGACGGGGATGCCCAGCCGACGCGCCTTGTCGGCAAGGTTGTCGGTGATGCCGGAGCCGGGAAAGACGATCAGGCCGTAGGGCACCACCGAGAGAAGCTGGTCGTTGCGGCGGAACGGGGCTGCCTTGGCGTGCCTGCTCCAGTCCGGCTTGTAGGCGATCTGGGTGACCTTCCGGTTCTCGGCCCAGCAGGCTGCGATGCGCTCGGCGCCGCGCGGGCTGCCGCCGTGGAGCAGAACCATGTCGGGATGCTTCTCGCGAGCCTTGTCGAGCGCGTCCCAGATCCGGTCGTGATCATTGCAGTCGAGGCCGCCGGCGAAGGCGATCTTGGTCCCGGCTGGAACGAGCACCTCGGTTTCGGCGTGGCGACGGGCGGCGAGGAAGTCGCGGGAGTCGATCACCGCCGCGGTCATCGCCTGGTGGCTGACCTTGGAGCCGGTGCGCGGCCGCCATGCCGATCCGGTTTGTGCCTCGTAGAGGTCGGCGGCCTCATCGCGCATGATTTCGAGCACGTTGCGGCGCTCGATATAGGTGATGCCTTCGGCCGTGAGCCGTTCGAGATCGACCGACTTCACCTCGGAGCCGTCCTGCTCCTGCTGGCTCGAACGCTGCGCCTCCTCATTGCGGTCGAGGCTGCGGGCGACACGCCCGGCGGCACGGTGGAAGACGTTTGCGAAGGACCAGAGCAGGTCGTCGAGATCGGGTTCGAGCCTCGTGTCGCCGAGCATGCCGGCGAAGGTTTCCACGCTCCCGGCGAGGCCGGCCCGGATCACTTCGTCGTCGGGAAGTGGCCGAGGATCAGGTTCGTCCTGATGCGGGCGATGGCCGTACATCTGCAGTTCGAGGATGACGCGGTCGGTCGGCGAGGAGGCGTGGTAGGGCTCGTAGGCGTCGTCGAGGGGAAGCTCGTAGGTCATGGCGTGTCTCCGTCGGTTATGGCCGCGCCCTTCGCGGCCTGACATCGCATCCCGGCCGCGCCCCGGGCGCGGCCGCACCGAAGGCCGGAGCGCGAGCGAAGGACGGCGCAGCCGTTGCGGCCGTGACCGGGGGGTGGCAGGGGTCGCCTCTCAGGCAGGCCGCGGGCGCGGCTTCTCTGGTGGAGCGCCGCCATGTCTGCAGGCTGTCCGGCGACGCCGCGCCGGCCCGCGTGCCGGCCCGACGCGTTCATCCGAGCGGCAGGAAGAGACGGGCATCCTCCGGGACGAGCTGGTCGCTGAGCCATGCCGCGAGACAGGCGGGCCCGAGATGACGCAGGTCGTCGTTGAAATCGCCGAGCTGCGGCCGCAACACCAGGGCGAGGATTCCGGCTTCGCCGGCTCGCTGGCTGAGACGCTCGATGCCGTGCCGGCCGGCGGCATCGGCATCGGCCGCGATGTAGAGGCGACGGCAGCCAGGCGGGAAGGTAAGGCCGGCGAGGTGATTGGCCGAAGTGGCGGCGGCAACCGGCAGCGCCGGCATCACCACCTTAAGCGACGCCATCGTCTCGAACCCCCCGCCGGCGGCCATGACCGGGGCGAGCTCACCGGGCTCAAGGCCAAGCCAGATGGCGTTGCCCAGGAGATGACCCAGTGAGCGGCGTGGATCCGCGAGTTGCGCCTTGCCCTGACCCGAGGGATCTGTTTGGACCGGAGACATCGCGAACAGGTGTGCGAGGACATCGCGAACAGTTTTGCATGCTATCGAGCCAAGGTGTTGAGGTCGATGGTTTCTATTTTCTGATGTCTGAACCATGTGTCGAAGACGCCATCTGTGTTGGTAGGCCTGAAGGCGACGGACTTTCCCGCGAAGGCCCTGCACAAGCGCATTGAGCGGCCAAGAATGGAGACGAAGCCGTGCTGCTGAACGCGGCGGATGAGATCGTCCTTAGCGTATTCGAACGGCTCGACAGTTTCGCGATACTGGCGCTGCGAGGCTTGGTAGCGATCGAGCGGCACGCCGCCGTCCAGCGCGTCGTGGGGACGCTGGGCGTTGTAGACGTGGCGCCACTGGTCGAATGCATCCTGGGCCTCGGCGAGATCGGCGAAGGGCGGTCCCTGCAGTGCCTCGGCCTTGAGCGAACGATGGAAGCGCTCGTCCTTGCCGAGTGTCTGCGGATGGCAAGGCCTGGAGTGGCTCATGGTGATGCCCGTTTCGATCAGCCAGACGGTGAGCAAGGTGAAGTCGTTGCGGCCGCCATCGCCCCAAGGCGGACCATTGTCGGTGGCGATGCGCCACGGCAGTCCGTAGCGACGGAAGGCGGTGATCAGCCGGGCTTTTACGGTCTCGGTGGTCTGGTCGGCGCAAGCCGACAGCGCGACCGAGAAGCGCGAATGGTCGTCGAGCACGGTAAGCGGGTGCAGCCGGCCGGTACGCAAGGCAACGTGCCCCTTGAAGTCCATCTGCCACAGGTCGTTGGGGGCGGCATGCTCGAAGCGAATGAAAGGCTGGGCTCCGCCGCCCAACGCCCCCAGTTCGATACCGTGGCGGCGCAGGATGCCGGTCACCGTCGAGGCCGCCGGCGTGCCAATACCTTCGCGGGCGAGCACGCGCGCGATCTTGCGCCCACCCCAGGCGGGATGCGCCACACGCACCGAAACGGCTGCCGCTTCCACCTCCGGCGCGCTGCGTGCCGGGCTCGACCGCGGCCGACGAGACTGCTCAACCAGTCCAGCCTCGCCCTCGATCCGATAGCGCGAAAGCAACTTGTGGCCACAGGTCCGGCCGATACCGAAGCGCCGGCACAAAAGGCTCACATTCGCCCCAGGCGCTAGCGCCAGGCGCACAAACTCTTCCTTCTGCTTCATCGCGCTTCTGTCCTCGAATGGCATCCCGAACCCCCTCGCGCAAAAGCGCAAAACTGTTCGCGATGTCCTCGCACACCTGTTCGCGATGTCTCCGGTCCAAACAGGATCAAGCCAGGTGCGTTGCAGGCCGGTGATCTTCCCGTCGAAGCTGGTGACAGCGGCAATGAGGGCAGGAAGGGGCCGCGTCTCGCCGGTCACGAAATCCCGGTAGTAGCAGCCGGGATGGAAGCGCAGCGCACGCTCATGCACGGAGAGCAGAATGCCGCGGCCGGCGAGGTATCGTTCGGCCAGTGTGCCGGCGATCGGCTGCGACATGGCGAACAGCCGACGCGCCGCTTCAGGCGAGCCGCGTGCCGCGGCAGGCTGGCGCTGCGCGCCGAGGGACTGGGGCGCAGGCTGGTGCGATGGCAGCGGCATGGAGAGGAAGCGACGTGCTTCGTCCGCGACCTCGCGGAAGTCGACCAGACCACAGCTCAGTTCGATGACGTCAAGCAGGTCGCTATGTTCCCCCGACGACTCGTCGACCCACTTTCCGGCTGCCTTGCCGCCCACCGCTTTGAGCCGCACATGCATGGAGCGGCCGCGCGTGTTGCGGACATCGCCGACCATCCAGTAGTTGCCGGAGCGATGGCCGTTGCAGAGATATTCGCGGCACACCGCCTCGGCATGTTCGCCAAGGCGGCGTGCCAGCTCGGAGGCCGAGACGGTCATGATCGTCTCCCCTCACGCCGCTGCCGCGCGGTCGGTGACGCCGACCAGTGTGTGGCGGTCGAGCAGCGCGGCGAGGATGGACGGCCCTTTCTCGCTCGTCGGGATGAACAGTCGGAGCTTCCATGAGATGATTTCGGAGATCAGCCCCAGCGCCTTCAGCCGGGGAACAAAAGCGTCGGTAAAGCCGATCAGCTCGATACGGTGGTCGTTCATGACCCGACTGCGGCGCAGGATCAGGCCATCGGCGAGTTGCAGTCCGATCCTGCCTTCCACGAGCCCGGTCCAGGCATCTTGCGGGGCGAGCGCCGGTACATGATCGATACCCAGATTGCGCAACATGGTCGCCACAAGGGTCGGCGCGATGTGACGCCCGATGATGCGCTCGCCGGCATCGGTCTGGATCCGATAGACCTGACAATCATGATCCGGCAGCCTACGCCAGATTGGCAACAGCAGGCCCGTCACGATGTGAAAGGTGCTGGTGGTGAAGGTGGTACGGATCGATCTACGCGTCCGGAGCCAGTCGCACCGGCGTTCAACGTGAGCAGTTTGAGGACGGGCACGAAGCCGGGGCTCACTGCGGAGAGGCTGCGCGCTGGTATCCACGGACCCGGTGCCTCATCGCCGCCGCGCCATCTGCTTAGAACGTTTTCGATACTCGGTGAATTTGACGAGTTGGACGCCAAGCACACTTGCAGTCGAATATCATCTTTCGGCTACTGTGGCCCGCAAGGTAGGAAGCGGCACTCAGCTAGAAAGGGGCGAAGCGACCTGAGCTCCGAAGCTCGGCTATCAGGATGATGGCCGCTCCGCAGTGGTCAACCTTCGCTTGCTCACTCAGCGGAGACGCATACCAGGCAGCCAATTCTGCCACCCAAACGGCGGTGTCCCCGTTTACCGATGCGCATCTAAGTTGTCCGTTCTTCGCCATCACGATTATTAATTGCCTTGCAAAGTGCCGGGCGGATTGCGGTGGGAACGGGCTGCACGATATATTCGAGTTGCTGTTTTAGAGCGTAGGTCTCGGCCGCTCCATGGTCGGAAAATCCAACTCCACGTGGGTCGGCGTGTGATCGCGTATCAAATGATCGATAGAGGGCGGCTTCTGACGTTCGAACATCCGCCGCATAACCCGCGCCGAAGTCATAACCGATCGGTCGGTGCGGAATATCCTCGCCGAGACGCGCCGGGGTAGCGGAACCCGGCTGGGTTGAAACATCATTGGCAGGTTGGTGTTCCCAGCCTGCCCAGGACTTCTGCGAAATGCGGCTCGTTTTCCTGTCTCTTGTAAGCGGCTCCGTCATTGACATCCCTCCTCTTCGGCGAAGGATAAAGGATACCGACCGGGCCCCGCTGGCCCGGCCGGCTTTGTCGGCGATCATTTGCTGCCGTTGATCGCAATGCGTTTTGCGCTTGCCTGCGCCTTTTCGGATTTCGGCAGCGTTACCGTGAGCACACCGTTCTTGAACGTCGCCGCCACCTTGTCCTCGTCGACCTCGCGGCCCATACCAAAGCGCCGTTCAAAACGCCCATAATAGCGTTCGCTGAACTGGCGATCCTTGTCCTCGGTTTCGGATTTCTTCTCGCCGCGAAGCGTCAGGACGCCGTCTTCCAGCATCACCTCGATGTCTTTTTCATCGAGGCCCGGCACCTCGGCTATCAGCTGGATTTCCTTGTCATTCTCCGAGAATTCGACGCTTGGCCAGGTGCCGTTTCGAGGAGTCATGCGGCTAAACACCGAGGGGGTGTCAAAGCCGCGGAAGACTTCGTCGAAGAGCTTATTGACATCGCGATGCAGCGACATGAACGGATCCACGTCGCCACCGCGGTAGACACTCGGAGCTTGGTTGTTGCCCCGGTGCCAGGGAATCAAGTCACGTACACTCATTGTCTTTTCTCCTTTCGTTTTGTGTTTTATGGTCCGCAGCCAACCCCACCCACGTCGGGACGGGGTGTTCGCGCAGGCCGATCACCGAAGATCAGGCCGCTACGTTGCCTTCAATGCGTTTCGACGCCGGCTTCTTGCCGGGGTCGGCGTTGATGGCGATACGGCGCGGTTTCATCTCCTCGGGAATTTCCTTCTTGAGGTCGATGATCAGCAGGCCATTTTCGAGCTTTGCTCCGACAACGCTTACATGATCGGCGAGTTCGAAACGGCGGAGGAACGGCCTCAGCGCCAGGCCATGATGGAGGTGCTGAACCTCCGTGTTTTCCGCCTTGGCGCCCTCGATCACGAGCAGGTTCGGTTCGTGTGTGATCGTAAGCTCGTCTTCGCCAAATCCGGCGACCGCGATGACGATGCGATAGGCATCCTCGCCAACCTTGGCAATGTCGTATGGCGGCCAGTTGTCCCCATTCTGGGGCGGAATGGCGTTCTCGAGCAGGTTGAAGACGCGATCGAAGCCGATGCTCGACCGGTAGAAGGGGGAAAAGTCCAGGTTCGTTCTCATAGCTACATCCTCCTTGGAGCAACATAGGTACGAGGAGCGCCAAGAAGCCCGGCGCTCCCTGACAGTGTCGGTCCCTCTCAGCGACCGACGATCGAAAAGTTGGGAATCGATTTGCGCAACGTCAAGGGGTTTCGGAATCAGTTTTCGGGAGCAATCAGTGTCTGTCGGTACGCGCATTCAAAGGTCGGCGCTGCTGGAAAGCCCTCTCTCAAATGCCCATCTAGTTCGCGGATATTGGAAGGAGGAAACGATGGCTATTACTCGCGAACAAGTTGTCTCGGTCCTCGGACCCATGGACAACGCGACGATTGCGGAAATCATCGCGTCCGGTGCTTCGCTTGAAGAGTTGAGAGAGGCATGGGCATGGGCTTTTGGTGACGAGGCGTTGATCAACCAAGGCCGACCGCTGCCGGGAACACGGGTGGCAGCTCTAATCGACCTGATTGAGCCCGACGAAGAAGACCTGGCGGACCCGGCCAAAGCGGGCCCGGGCGCCGGCTATTGAATCGTGACGTGCCGTCCAGGTCCAGGCAGACGCGCTCAATCGCGCGATCCGCCTGGCAAGTTGCTTCTGCCGAAGAAGGCATTCGAACTGCATGAAAAGGCAACAAGGGTCTGGGCCTTCGCCCGTGCCCCGAAGACACGCCGCTCCGATGCTGCGGCAGTTTGACTACCGCCGCAGCAAATCTAGCCGTCACTTTCTAAAAGATGGTCCGCACTGCTGATCTTCGGCCCTGTCATCCACGGCGGCGCTGCGGGCAGGTCCTCGATGACACCGACCCTACGTGCCCAAGTCGTAAAGGCCTTGTTCGCCGCCTCGGCAGACTTCCGACCATCGTAGGCGGAGTAGCATGTATCACACGCCGCTGCGTGGAGGAGGCCCCGCCTTTCAACCGGCATTCTTCCAGAAACTCTATCGCATCCATGACACAGCCGACCAGAAACCCTTTCAGCGTCGGGAATTCCGGTGCGAGATCGTATCCCTGCCAAACGTAGAGCTGCAAAAGGCTTGGATGATCGGGAAGGTGGTAGTGGATCTCCGCAGTTGTGAGACCGTAGCCCTCGATCTGCAGCCGGAATTCCCTGCTGACCATGCGTCTCTCCTTCTCAGGCACGTTCAGGCATCAAGTCTTTGCGGGCGATCTCGATCCCGCCGGTCCTTGAGGTCACAGGCAACGTCGGCGCGGATGTCGTCCAGGCGGCGAAGTGCCTCCATGACGGCGTCAAACGTCACCGGCCCCGCAGCACCCGGCGGCTTTCGCAGCGCAGGCATGGATTCGACAGCACAAGCATCCGACACCCGTGAGGCAAGGATGGCGCGCTTTTCCTGAGTGTCGAGCGTACGATCGGCCACCACCTCATCGGGGTGATTAAAGTGCCGCGCCGGGAACAGCAGGCGGTCAAGCGAAAGATCAGCGGTTTCAGGGGCGATCGAGGGGATGTTTTTCGGGAAAGTTCGTTCCATCGACAGTCTCCGTTTCCTAACAATCTCCTTGGCATCTTTGGCGTTGCAGTGACCCTTTTCGGCACTCCAACCGCAAAAAAATTTTGTGGAGTTCGGGTCGGATTTCAAGACCTAACAATCGCGCGCTCTGGCAAAATAGCTTCATGAATTCATGTCGCTAGCACTGTGAAATGCCGAGTGCGAAAATTTTTTCAGCGACCTCTTGAAACATCAAAATCGCAAAACTAGTTCGATATGCGCGCGGTGCCGAAAGGGTCGCGTGTTCCGCGCCGGGCCGCTTCGGATGCGACGCGGAGGAGCTTCTTAAACACTGTTTGTCCATGAGGAGAACGACATGACGTTCCGTCCATTGCACGATCGTATCCTGGTGCGCCGCATCGAGGCCGAGGAAAAGACGGCCGGCGGCATTATCATCCCAGACACCGCCAAGGAAAAGCCGCAGGAAGGCAAGGTGATCGCCGCCGGTCCGGGCGCCCGCGACGAGAGCGGCCAATTGCAACCGCTCGACGTCAAGGTTGGCGACCGCATCCTGTTCGGCAAATGGTCCGGCACGGAGATCAGGCTCAATGGCGAGGATTTGCTGATCATGAAGGAATCCGACGTCATGGGCGTGGTCGAGGCCGAAGTCCAGGCTAGGAAGGCTGCCTGAGCGGGGTCTTAATCAGTCAAAATGCTGCCTAAAGGAAGGAGTTGAAAGATGGCTGCCAAGGACGTGAAATTCCATACCGAAGCCCGTGAGAAGATGCTGCGCGGCGTCGATATCCTCGCCAATGCGGTGAAAGTCACGCTCGGTCCCAAGGGCCGCAACGTTGTCATCGACAAGTCGTTCGGCGCGCCGCGCATCACCAAGGACGGCGTTACCGTCGCCAAGGAAATCGAGCTTGAGGACAAATTCGAGAACATGGGCGCTCAGATGGTGCGCGAGGTTGCCTCGAAAACCAGCGATATCGCCGGCGACGGTACCACGACGGCAACGGTGCTCGCCCAGGCGATCGTCAAGGAAGGCGCCAAGGCCGTTGCCTCGGGTATGAACCCTATGGACTTGAAACGCGGCATCGACAAGGCCGTCGAGGCGATCGTCCAGGAGTTGAAGACCAACGCCCGTAAGGTGACCAAGAATGACGAGATCGCCCAGGTCGGCACCATCTCGGCCAATGGCGATGTCGAAATCGGACGATTCCTCGCCGAGGCGATGGAGAAGGTCGGCAATGAGGGCGTGATCACGGTCGAGGAAGCGAAAACCGCGGAAACGGAACTGGAAGTTGTCGAAGGCATGCAGTTCGACCGTGGCTATCTCTCGCCCTACTTCATCACCAATCAGGACAAGATGC
Organism: Mesorhizobium sp. AR02; assembly: GCF_024746835.1. Classification (NCBI taxonomy): domain Bacteria; kingdom Pseudomonadati; phylum Pseudomonadota; class Alphaproteobacteria; order Hyphomicrobiales; family Phyllobacteriaceae; genus Mesorhizobium; species Mesorhizobium sp. AR02. The sequence continues at coordinate 12,722 of NZ_CP080533.1, forward strand.
GCGTCGAGCTCGAAGAGCCCTACGTGTTGATCCACGAAAAGAAGCTGTCGAACCTGCAGGCGCTGCTGCCGGTACTGGAGGCAGTCGTGCAGTCTTCCAAGCCGCTGCTGATCATCGCCGAGGATGTCGAGGGCGAGGCACTGGCGACGCTGGTCGTCAACAAGCTGCGCGGCGGCCTGAAGGTCGCGGCCGTCAAGGCGCCTGGATTCGGCGATCGCCGTAAGGCGATGCTGGAGGATATTGCCATCCTCACCGGCGGCACCGCGATCTCGGAAGATCTCGGTATCAAGCTCGAAAACGTCACGCTCAATATGCTGGGCCGCGCCAAGAAGGTGGTGATCGAGAAGGAAAACACCACGATCGTCGATGGCGCCGGCTCCAAGAGCGAGATTACGGGCCGCATTAGCCAGATCAAAGCACAGATCGAGGAGACCACCTCGGACTACGACAAGGAAAAGCTGCAGGAACGGCTGGCCAAGCTCGCCGGCGGCGTCGCCGTCATCCGCGTCGGTGGCTCGACCGAAGTCGAGGTCAAGGAGCGCAAGGACCGCGTCGACGATGCGATGCATGCGACGCGTGCCGCGGTCGAGGAAGGCATCCTGCCTGGCGGCGGGGTGGCGTTGCTGCGTGCCGCCAAGGCACTGGACAACGTCCAGGCTGACAACACTGACCAGAAACACGGTATCGAAATCGTGCGCCGTGCGATCGAAGCGCCCGTGCGCCAGATCGCCGAAAACGCCGGCGCCGAAGGCTCGATCATCGTCGGCAAGCTGCGTGAGAAACAGGAGTTCGGCTGGGGTTGGAACGCACAAACCAACGCGTTCGGCGACCTCTACAGTCAAGGCGTCATCGATCCGGCCAAGGTGGTGCGGACCGCGCTCCAGGATGCCGCATCGGTCGCCGGTCTGCTGGTGACTACCGAGGCGATGGTTGCCGAGAAGCCGAAGAAGGAACCCGCAGGTCCGGCAATGCCGGGCGGTGGCATGGACTTCTGACGGAAACAGCCGGGTCCGCGCCCGTGGGCGCGGACACCCCTGACAGAATGGGTGACGCCATGAACATGATGAATTTCAATGTACTCCCGCCGCCGTCACGCGCGGCCACCGATCTGAACTACGAGGCGGACCTGAAGGTTGCGCTTGATGCGGTTCTGGCGGACCTGCTCGACAGAACAGAGGCTGCAGGGTGGGACCGGCGAAAAGCGGCATACACGATTATGTTTCTGGCCGCTCGGAATCTTACCGACAGCAAAAGCCCCATGCAAACGGGAGTTTGACGAGCTAGGTGCTATTTGCTGCGAATATGCCGCTCATTTTGCGCCATCCTTTTGCGCAACGCCGGGGCCTTCGGTCTACGGATCGGTTGAACCAACAACGTGAACGGAGGAAAACATGGAACACAATCAATTTCAGCATCCCGTGAGGTTGCTCGTGGGTCTTGGGTTTCCGACCGACATTCAAAGCGTAAAAGACGCCTTCGTCCTGCTGGATGAATGGCCGCCATCGAAGCGAAACGCTGCTCATGGCGTCGCGCTCAATGCCTGTCGGGCAGCCCTCGCCGGCGAGGTGGATGCCGAAACCGCTTGTAGCACTTTTGTTGCCTTTGCCCGCCGCATGGATTTGCTTGTACCGGCCGCAGGGGACATCGTCGCGGCCAAGGCAGTCGGCGCCCTGGGGGTCGCTTCGGGAGGCCATTACAACAAGTCGGTGTAGTCGATCTTAGGGACGGAGAAGGCAATGAGGGATATTCGATTTCCCGAACCAGTGAGACTGCGCCAGAAATCCGCAAGAGAGCGCATGGTTGCCAGTTCCTGAAAAGCGCTCGAGTGCCTTCATGACCAATGGCCAGAATGGGCGAGAGGACCAAGCTATCGGGCAGCCTGCCGTACTTGCCGCGACTCCTTGGACGGTTGGCGGGCTCCGCAACAAGCAAGAAGGGCCTTGTTGAAAGCAGCCCGTCGTGCCGGTTTGGTCCAGCCCTGATGGCGGGGTGAGATTAAGCAACGGACGTAGTCCTCCGAGGCCGGTCTGGGTTTGCAAACGACGTAATGTGTTTCTAATGGCAAATGACTGAATGTCAGTGGTGCGCCGGAAGCGGCCGTCGGCGCCTGGCGCACGTCTGGTTTTGAACAAGCGGCGCGTGAACTGGAGACCCAGTGCGGGTTTGGCGATGGCGAGCGGAGCACATCGTTGATATTAGTGGCGCTCATGCACAGCACAGGGTCTCGCAGATGACTTCCGATTCAGAGAAAGCCGAGTCGGTCGAGCAGTTGCTCGATACACCTGACCTTGCCACCGCGCTGGAAAGTGAACAGTTCAAGAAGTTCCTCGACCAGGTGCCCATCGCGATCGCCGTCTCGGACCTGGGTGCTAAGGAGCGGGTCGTTTATGCCAATCCGGAATTCGAGAAACTGTCAGGCGTGAAGGCGGCGAAGCTTACCCGGGAAAACTGGACAGCACTTTCCGGCACAGGGCTCCACCAGCAAAAGGACCGCCCGTTGGTTAAGGCCGTGGTGGAGGAAACTGATTTCGTCGGCACGTTTCGGCTAGATCGAGAGGAAAAACAACCGATCGTCGACGTCTACTCCAACGTGATCGAGGACGACAACGGCAAGATCTGCTTCCGACTGGTCGCACTGGTCGATGTCTCAGCACACGGCGAAACCGACACACGATCGGTGGAGGAGCGGGTGCGCGAGAAGGATACGCTGCTGCGCGAGCTGCAGCATCGGGTAAAAAACAACCTACAGATGATCACCGCGCTGATCCGTCTCGAAACTCGAAACGTCCCCGAGCCGGACCAGAAGCGCTTCGAGAGGCTTGCGGGCCGTGTCGACGCACTGGCGATCCTCTACCAGACGCTGTCGGCTGACGAGCAGAAGGATGAGGTCGATCTCGGCGTATATCTCAGCCAAATTGCATCCGCAGTCATGGCCTCGCATGCGGTCGAAGGGATACGCCTCGACATGAAGGTGGATACCTACCCGGTCTCGATCAACGTTGCCATGCCGGCCGGACTGGTCGTAAACGAGTTGCTCACCAATGCCCTCAAACATGCCTTCAGAGGGCGTGAGGGCGGCACGATAACTCTGCATAGTATCGTCAATGGCGACGGCTGCCGGGTGATTATCGCGGATGATGGGATCGGCCTGCCTGAAGGCGAAACCTGGCCCAAGCCCGGTAAGCTTGGCGCGCTGATCGCGCGCTCTCTGACAGAGAACGCCAAGGCAGAGTTCGAGGTCAACTCGAGTGCGAATGAGGGCACGAGGGTGACTATCGTATTCAAACGTTCGGCAGCGGCGGTTGGCTGAAGCGGGTTCAGCCCGCCAGTATCTCGTCGATCCTGCCACCGCCACAAGCCCCGTATTTCCCGCGGCTGAAGCTCGATAAACCTGACCGGCTGGCTGAAGCGATAGACGGCCGAGTGCTTGACTGAAAAAATCGGCTCGGCTTCCATCAGTCTCAGATGCGATCTCGCGCAATCTTAAAGGCCTTTCGAGCTGCATCCGAAGTAGCCCGAACGTTGAACGAACGGTTTCCGCACCTAGCGCCCCTTCGGTTCCGGCGTGTTCCTGAAAACGCAATCACCCGCGCATGTAGCGGTTGAGTGGTGATGAATCCAAGACCGACATAACGGCCGGTGCCTCGCTCAACCATCAGGCGACGGCCTGCCGACCTCACGAACGGGCGCGGCGGTATTCGCTGTCGCGCCGTTTCGAACCATATGCTCTAAGTTCCGCACTGCCAATTATGCGACTTTCGAAGTACAAATCATGAACATGGGATGATGGGTATTCGGTTCAAATTCGCCGCTAGCGTCAGCTTCGCGCACCATAACGGACCTTGAATTCAGGTTTACAGCGGATTGAAAGCACACATCGTCAGCAATGGCGCAGAGGGTCTAGGTGCGGATTTTGGTCATCAAACATTGGGGTGTCTATCCGGTCCAGATGCTTGACGGCATAGGAGCGGGACTTGAAAGCGGCGTGGTGCCTGCCAGGCGGGAACGCGCCCCATGCACGAACCCGCTTCGCGGGAGGGTCGCCTCGACCTGAGATGGCGCGACAGGCATTTGACTTGAGCGGGTAGAGGCGTCGATCTGACCATGGAGTTCCCTTCAACGAGGAACTCGCCATGGCTACCCTGTCGACCGATGCACCAATCTCTCCGCTTCGCCAGCGCATGCAGCACGACATGCTCATGCGTGGCCTGGGCTCCCATACCCAGCAGGACTACGTTCGTCACGTCCGGCGCTTCGCTGTGTTCCTTGGCCGCTCGCCGGACACTGCGACGGCTGAGGACATCCGCCGATTCCAGCTGCATCAGCATGAGAGCGGCGTCGGCCCTGCGACGATCAATGGCGCGGTCTCGGCATTGCGGTTCCTGTTCCTCGTGACGCTGAAGCGGCGGGATCTGGCGCGCGCGCTGGTGATTATGAGGTATCAGCGCAAGCTGCCCGACGTGCTGAGCGTGGAGGAAGCGGCGCGGCTGCTCGAAGCGGCGCCAGGCATCAAGTACAAGGCCGCGCTCGGTGTCGCCTATGGCGCTGGTCTGCGCGTGTCCGAGGTCGCGCACCTCAAGGTCGACGACATCGATAGCACACGCATGCTGATCCGCGTTGAACAGGGCAAGGGACGCAGGGACCGCAACGCCATGCTCTCGCCGCAACTTCTGGAACTGCTGCGGCTGTGGTGGCGCGAAGGCAGGCGGCGCGGGGTGATGCTCCCGCATGGCTGGCTGTTCCCAGGGCGCAGCTGCACGGCGCCGATCTCGTCGCGGCAACTGCATCGCGCGGTCCAGGAAGCAGCCGAAGTCGCCGGCATCCGCAAGCGCGTCAGCCCGCACACGCTGCGCCACAGCTTCGCCACTCATCTGCTCGAACAGGATGTCGACATCCGCGTCATCCAGGTGCTGCTTGGCCACAGCAAGCTCGATACCACCGCGCTCTACACCAAGGTCTCGACGCGGACGATCCATGCGGTCGCAGGGCCGCTCGACCGGCTGATGGCGCTGATGGAACACAAGACGCCGCCCGGCTGAGCCGTGCGCACCTCTGTCGAGGTCGCCGACATCTTCCGTGCTGCCGGCCCCGCCTATCGGGCCGCCCATGCAGGTCACCTGAGCCTCATCCAGCTCAAGGTGATGTCGGCGATCGAGCATTGCCGCACCGCGGCGCTCGGCGGTCACGTCGAGGCCTGCGAGGACTGCGGCCAATGGCGGATCGCCTATAACTCCTGCCGCAACCGGCACTGTCCCAGGTGCCAGGGCGCGGCCGCGCGTACATGGCTCGCCGAGCGCGAAGCCGACCTGCTGCCAGTCGGCTACTTCCACGTCGTGTTCACGCTGCCCGCCGAGGTCGCCGTCATCGCGTTCCACAACAAGGCGCTGGTCTATGACCTGCTGTTCAAGGCGGCATCGGAGACGATGCTGGCGATCGCGGCGGATCCCAAGCACCTCGGCGCGCGCATCGGCATCACCGCCGTGCTCCACACATGGGGCTCGGCAATGACGCACCATCCTCATGTCCACATGATCGTGCCGGGCGGCGGCATCACGCCGGACGCGTCACGCTGGATATCGTCGCGGCCGGCCTTCCTTCTCCCAGTCAGAGTGCTGGGCAAGCTGTTCCGCCGTCTGTTCCTGACCCGACTGGTCGCGCTGCACGACGCCGGTCGGCTCGCCTTCTTCGGATCGGCGGCGCACCTCGCCGATCGTCGGGCCTTCCTACGCCCCCAGGCTCCCGTCAAGAAGAAGCGCTGGGTGGTCTACGCCAAGCCGCCCTTCGCCGGTCCCGGGGCGGTGCTCGCCTATCTGTCGCGCTATACCCACCGGGTTGCGATCTCGAACCGCCGCCTGATCGCCTTCGAAGAGGCTGGGGTCACCTTCCGCTACAAGGATTATCGCCGCGACGGCACCGACCGGCAGCAGGTCATGACGCTCGCCACAGATGAGTTCATCCGCCGCTTCCTGCTCCACGTCCTGCCGCGCGGCTTCCATCGCATCCGACATTATGGCCTGCTCGCCGGCTCCGCCCACAAGGCCAGCCTCGCACGCGCCCGCGAACTGCTGGGCGTCGCTGCCCCGTCCGATGACCACACACCCGAACCAGAGGACTTCCGGCCGCCATGCTCCTGCTGTGGCGGACGCATGATCGTCATCGAGGTGTTCGAACGGTGGAGGAGGCAGCCGCGCGGACCTCCGAACGCATCGGCACCGATCCGGGAGACCGCTCCATGACCCGGCATGGTCTGATTCAGCCTCCAGCCACAGGCGCTCAACCTGCGGCGACGGACCCACGCGCGCCCATGGTGCTCAGCGAGGCCCGCAGGGCCCCGTCCGCCTGCGCGCAGAGGCTACAAGGCTGTGCGGAGGCTTCACTGAGCGGTCCGTCCGTGTCCACCGCGTCGCCTAACGGGGGCGGTCACGCCGTCGCCGACATCAGCCGCAAACTAAAATCCCCATAGCCATCAACTGTGGCCCGCGGGTTCCTGCATGAGAGGCTTTCGTACGCCTCTCGGCACCCGAAACCCTTCAGCATGTCGGACGTTGGGGTCGTTTGTGCCAAAGCCTGGAAGCAGACATTACCGAGGGATAACGTCCAGGTGGTGGTTGCGGACGAAGCGCTATGCCTTACTTCAGCGGATTTCGTCAGTTCAGTCTTGGTCGAGCGGAAAGGACTACCGTCGATTGGCGCAGGGCTGCGCGGCCGAATTCCGTTCCCCGATGCGTGGGTCGATCTCAGGATGCTGCGAGCATTCGCCGGCTGCTTAAAAACTTCATGATCTCATGTGCGCTCATCGGCCGGCCGAGCGCATAGCCTTGCAAGATGTCGCAGCCCAAATCCTTGAGGATCTTGGCCTGCTGCATCGTCTCGACACCTTCGGCGATGACTTCCACTCCCAAGGACCTGCCAATCTGCACAATCGATTGTACGACCTCCCGCTGCTGGGCTGATTCGGCGATTGGACTTATTAGCTGGCGTGCAATTTTTAGCCGCCGCGGTTGAAGTTTGAGCAAGCCGACAATCGAGGCGTGGCCGGTGCCGACATCGTCAATTTCGATGTCGATTCCGAGTTCCTTGATCTGGTTGACGTTCCAGACGATCAGCTCATCGTTGTCATCGAGGAAGATTGACTCTAGAAGCTCGAATGAAACGGTTCCTGGCTTTATTGAAAGTGACGTCAGGCTGTTGATCAGTTCCTCGTCCTGTAAGCGTCTCGCTGAGACATTTACCGAAGCGCGCGGAACCAACAGCCCAGCCCTCTGCCACTGATCAAAGTCGTGGAGCGTTTGTTCGAGTACCAGCCGGTCAATAGTCGAAACGACATTCAACTCTTCCGCAATCCTCAGGAAGTGGGCTGGCGTCTGAAGACCGTCGATCGGGTGGTTCCAACGCGCCAACGCCTCAACGCCGGCAACCTCTAATGTCTTTGCGTCGAACTGCAGCTGGTAGTGCGGAACAAATTCGTTGCGTTCCAACCCGCCGAGGATCTCATCGGCGACCCGTTTGGTCCGAACGATCTCAGACTGGAGATCTTCGGTGAAGAACTCATACCGATTACGTCCGCGGCTCTTGGCCCTGTAGAGGGCTATGTCCGCGTTGACCATCAGGCGTGGGCCGTTGACCGGACCATTCGCGTCGACTGCGATGCCGATGCTGACCCCGATGCGACATTGGTGGTCCTTATAAGGAATAGGCTGCCGCAATCTCTGTGTGATTAGGTCGGCCAACTGTTTGAGTCGGTCTATCGAAATGTCGCGGCTGCAAACTACGACAAACTCATCGCCTCCAACGCGGGCAACGAAATCTGTTGACCGAACAGTCGATGTCAGCACCTTCGCGGTATGGATCAGCATGGCGTCACCGACGGCATGGCCGAGTGTGTCATTGATCTGTTTAAAACGGTCAAGATCAAGATGCAGAAGCGCGGCGCCGCTGCCAGCCGTTGCCCCTGTGGCAGCGTGACTATCGAGCATGGTGTCGAGGTACCGGCGGTTTGGAAGCCCGGTCAGCGTATCGTGAAGCGCTGTATGCTCATTGCGCGCCGTCGCCGCCTCGAGCTCAACATTCCTCGTTTCGGCGAGGTCCTTTGCCTGCTCCAATTCCCGCGTCAAGGTCACGTCCGACGTCACGTCCCACTCCGCTCCGACCATCTTGTGATCCATACCGTCACTGTAAGACTTGGCACGCGAGCGGAGATGTCGAACAACTCCATTGGGAAGTATCACACGAAATTCCGAAGAGTATATGCCGGTCGCGATGCCCTGCACGAAATCCCGCTTAGCCTGCTCAAAATCGTCGGGGTGGATCGATCTTGACCACTCTTTGAAAGTCCTCGGCTCGCCATCTGCCGGCTTTCCATAGATTTCGTTCAAGCGGTCGTCCCAGTATATGATGTCCGAGTCGAGATCCTGTTCCCAGACGCCAATCTGCGAGGCGTCAAGCGCAAGCTCCAGCCTCTCCGAAAGCTGTGCAAGCCGCCGTTCACTGCGGTGCAAATCGGCATAGTGCTTATGCCGTTGCTCGAAAAGCCGCCCTGCAATGACAATCGGAACCACGACCAGGGCGCCGCCGATGAGCATCGTCAATCGCCAAATCCAGGCGTTCCGGGGCGTGGCGTTCCAGCCACCTTTGGGCACGGCGGAAATCTCCCACGATCCTGTCGGCAACCTCACCTCTGCCGTGACGGGACTGCCTTCCGTTACGTATGCGGGACCGTAAAACCGCTCGCCGCTTCGGCCCAGAGCGTCCCTGCCCGTCAGAGCGATCTCGATCGGCAGTTTCTTGTCTAAAAGACCGCTATCCTGGTATAGCTTCTGAATGTCGATTACGGCAGCCACTATGCCCCAAAACGTCTCCGTTGGGCGGTCACGGTCAATGAAGACAGGAAATCGGCCAATAAGCGCCTGACCTCCTTGTTTGAGCTCCACGGGTCCGGCCAGAACCAATTGTTTGGTATCGCGTGCCCGAAATACAGCTTCACGCTGCTTTTCATCATTGCGAAAATCCAGCCCAACGGCCTTTTCATTGCCTTCCATCGGATACATGAACGAGATGACCAGGCCGGGGGCAGCGGCAATGTTTCTGAGGTGCGTCTTCTCGCGAAAGAGGCTCTCTGCCAGCCTGACAAAGCGGGCTTGGCTCATATTCGGTTCGGTAACGATCGTTGCGACCAGACCACGCGCCAGTTGAAGGTCTCCATTGACATTGCCCTCAAGATTGGCGCGGACGAGGTTCATCTCCCTCGCAACGTCAACGCGCAATGCCTGTTCGGCAAAAATGCTGTTTTGATGGTCGGCAAAAATTCCCGCGATCAGCAAGACGACAAAGGCTATCGCCGCCGGAAGACTGGTCCAGGCCATCACGGTGCGGAGGCTCTGATGAAGTGCAAACGGCAAGGTGGAATCTCGGCCGGCCTGACTTCCGATTGGCGCAGGATATAGGACGAGACTTAATCGAATCTTGGTGGCCCTACTCAAAATTTAGAAAAGGCGCATAGAGAGACACTCGCTTATCTAGCGGTCCGGGCGATCCACGAGGAGAGCGAAAGGATCAGAAGCGCGTATCGCGCCCATCGCGATGGGGAGATCGTAGTGCCTGCCTCCTTGGGAAGGTCGACGGGCGCCAGGTTGATCGTGACTTGTTCGGCGGCATCGACACGCCAGAAGCAGAACGCCTGTGCCGTTCCAGTTCATCGCCTCAACATGCATTCCCCAGAACGCCTGGACAGCACGGTTGCGAACATCCGTGCCCACCGCAAAGCGCAGTAGGGCCAGCTTTTTCTGTCGCTTGGCTCGCTCTGTAGGCGCTTCTGACGGCGCAATCTGCCTGATATTCCGCGTGCTTATAGGCTGATATCGAACAAGCTGGAAACGGTCGGGTATAGTCAACTCCAAATACCAATCGTCCGTGATGGCTTTGCGGAGTGAGGTGTAGAGGCAGATGTGAAGTAGTGGCCCGGATGCACCCGTTGCCGTCGGCGTATCGCGTGAGGCAACTGAGAACAGGTCAAAGGGCGCCTTGCGTGACGACGACTAATGCTAAGGCGCGCACTTGGGGTTTGCTATTTGACTAGGGGGCTCCTTATCATGAGGCCGTCTCGGATCGGTTGCGGGTCAGGGCTATCCGGCAACCGGGTGGTCCTTCGATCACCATATGCATGTCGTGCAGGCGCGCGATCGCAGTCACCAGGCTGAGGCCGAGGCCGTTGCCGGGTTGGTAGCGGCTTGGCTCCGCGCGGTAGAACCGCTTCAGAACCAGGGTTCGGTTAGCCTCGGAAATGCCCGGGCCGGTGTCGCTGACAGAGATGATGTCGGCCGCCTCGCTGCGGACAAGCCGGACCTCGACGGCGCCGCCTGGCGGCGTGAATTTGATCGCATTGTCGATCAGGTTGGCGAAGGCCTCGAAGAGCAAGCTCGGGTCACCGCGCGAAGGTCTGGTGGGCTCGCCCTCGAAACGGGACATGAGCGTGATGTTCCTGTCGTCCGCCAGCGGCTCGTAGAATTCGACGGCATCGATGACGATGGCGCCAAGGTCGACGTCGATGAAGCCGGCCCGCCGCGCGCCATCCTCGATTTCGGAAATGCGCAACAGCGCGCCGAAGGTCTTCAAGATGCCTTGCGTTTCGGCAATCGCCTCGTCGACGCTTTCGGCGTAGTCGGCAGTGGATGACGACCGTCTTCGCGAACGGTCGAGACCGGCAAGCAGGCGGGTCAGCGGCGTGCGCATTTCATGGGCGATGTTGTCGCAGACGCCTTTCACCTCGTTCATAAGCCGCTGCAATTCGTCCAACATCTCGTTGACCACGGCGACAAGCCGCCCGACGTCTCCGCTGCCTCGCGTCGGCAGGCGGCCGGAGAGGTCGCCCTTGACGATGCTGCGGGTCGCCTTGGTGATGTCGTCCAGTTGCCGGATGGCACCGGCGCCGATCAGGATCGCTCCAACCAATCCCAGAACCGTCGTCACGCCGCCGGCGAGCAACATTGCGCCGAGCAGGACGTCGCCGAATTCGTTCAATTCGTCGACGCTTTGCGCAACTAGAAGGGTTTGGCCTGTCGGCAATCGCCAGGTCAGCCCGCGAAAGGGCGCCATGGGAAGATGGCTTCCGTGGCCGAACTCGAACGGCGCGATGGCATTGTCATGTCCGGCGGGGAAGGGTAGCGGGTTGCCGGCGAGGACCTTGCCGGTCGCATCGTAAAGGGCAATCGGCCGCTCGGTGGTGGCGTCGTCGCGCTGGCGGTTGTCCAGCCTCTGCGCCAGCGCGGTCGCATCGAGACGCGATAGCACCTTCCCCTCACGCTGCACCCACTCGTCGACCCTGTTCGAGAGAAAGCCTTTCACTTCCCATGAAATGAAAGCGAAAAGTGTCAGCGACGCCAGGCCGAACAAAGCCAGGAATGCGATCGCCAGCCTGAAGCTGGTTGTCCTGGAGAGGTCAGCCAGCCGCATTGAGGACATAACCCGAGCCGCGCACCGTCTGGATGACCGACGGCTCGCCGGCCGTGTCGATCTTGCGCCGCAGCTTGCTGACATGCACATCGATGAGATTGGTCGGCTCGTCGTAGCGGTAGTGCCAGATCTCCTCGAACAACATGGTGCGCGTCACCACCTGTCCGGCATTGCGGACAAGATATTCGAGGAGCCGGTATTCCCTCGGCAACAGGTCGACGAGCTGCCCGTGACGTCGAACGGTGTGCGTCAGAAGGTCCACCTCCAGCGGGCCGGCCCGCAGCACGGATTCGGTTATCGGTGCATTGCGCCGGCGAAGCAGGACATCCAGCCTCGCCGTCAGCTCAAGGAAATCGAAAGGCTTGGTCAAATAGTCATCGCCGCCGGCCTTCAGCCCGCGAACGCGTTCGTCGACGGCCGTCAAGGCGCTGAGGATCAGCACCGGCGCATGGATGCCAGCTGCACGCAGCGCCGCCAGCACGCCCAGTCCGTCGAGGTCGCCTGGCAGCATGCGATCGAGAACGATGGCATCGTAGGGATCGCTGATCGCTTTCACGAGACCATCACGACCCGTGAAGGCAGTCCGCGTCTCATATCCATAGTCGACAAGCGCCGCCTCGATTTCGCGCGAGGTCTGCACATCGTCCTCTATCACCAGTATGGTTGTCACACTGCACTCCGACGGCGGGCAAGATCATGCCGCTGCTTGCATATGGTATTCCTTATAGACGCATCCGACCTAGATCGGTTTCGCGCCAACATTAAATCGAATTCATGTTTGATTCCGGAAAGCCCATGCGGAAGCTCCACAGCGGCTGCGAACTGGCGGGCCTTGCCGAGACTGAGCAAATCTGGTCATGGCCGCCTCTCGCGCCTATGTTTTGCGGGAGATGCAAATCCGGTCGGTGCGTTTGGCGTCACCCTGATCCTGGGAAGCTCGGTTTCTCCTTCCAGATCCTCTGATCCGGCAATTTCGCCATATCATGGGAGCGGTTCATCTTCCGGCGGCGAGAATGGCGGTCCGATGCGTATCCTGATTGTCGAAGACGATGAAAAGACGGCAAGTTACCTGAAGCGCGGGCTTTCGGAAGCCGGCCATGTCGTCGACCGTGCTCGCGACGGCGCGACGGGCCTGGCCATGGCGCTGGAAGACATCTACGACGTTCTCGTCCTCGACAGGATGCTTCCGCAGATGGACGGGATCGAATTGATCAAAGGCATCCGGGCCCACGGCAACCAGGTGCCGGCGTTGATGTTGAGCGCCCGCGCCAGCACGCAAGACAGGATCGAAGGCCTACGGGCGGGATGCGACGATTACATCGCCAAGCCCTATGCCTTCTCGGAGATACTGGCGCGACTCGACGCGTTGGCAAGGCGCGTCCAGCCGACACGGCGGCAGGCGGTGCTGAAGGTCGGCGACCTGGAGCTTGATGTGCTTGGCCGGCGCGCGGTGCGCGGTGCACGCCACATCGATCTCCAGTACCGGGAATTCCTGTTGCTGGAGCTGCTGATGCGCCACGCCGGCCAGATCGTGACGCGTTCGATGCTGCTCGAAACGGCATGGCCCTATAATTTCGAACCTCGCGGCAACATCGTCGACATGCATATACACCGCTTGCGCGGCAAGGTGGATGAAGGGTTTGCCGCCCCGCTGATCCATACGGTGCCGGGCTCGGGCTACGTTCTCAGCCCGCAGCGGCCCTAGCGTATTTTCCTACCTGAACGATATTTCATGTTCGGGCGAACGGCCCGACATGAACGGGACCCCATGGTGATTGTGCAATGCAGCAATTGCACTGCGCTGCCTGTCGAGAAGCGGGACGCCGGCCGAAAACTCTCTCCAAGGGTGCTCACATTTTTTGGGCACGCCGTTGAAACAGAGAAATGCCAGCCGTCTCTTCCGCCGCAACGACAGTCAATCCATGGAGACCCCTGTGCGCGACGACCCTGAAAACAAAGACAACCAGACAAATGCCGGCCAGACGACAGACAATCAGGCGCCCGCTTCCCGTACGGTACGGTGGCTGGCGCTCGGCGCGTTCCTTGTCGTGGCGGCAGGTGCTGGAGCACTGACGCTGCGCCAGGGGGCCACCGCGCCGCTTGCCAAGATCGCCACCGCACCTATCCCTGTCACGGCGGCCCTTGCCACTGTACGCGACCTGCCGATCGCGCGAGCCGGGCTCGGCACCGTGCTTCCGCTGAACCAGGTCGACGTCAAGGCCAGGGTGGACGGCCAGATACAGCGCACTTTCTTCAGCGAAGGACAGGAGGTGAAGGCCGGCGACGTCCTTGCGCAGATCGATCCGCGCGCCTATGCCGCACAACTGGCGCAGGCGCAGGCCACCTTGCACAAGGATGCGGCGCAGCTTGCCAATGCGCGCGCCGATGAAGCACGAGCGACGAAACTCACCCAGTCCGGCGCCGGCACCACGCAGGCAGCCGACACGGCCCGCGCCCAGGTTGCGGTCATGCAGGCGACGGTTGACGGCGACCAGGCCGCGGTCGATACCGCCAAGCTCAATCTCGACTATGCGACGATCACCGCGCCGATCTCCGGGCGCGTAGGCCTTAAGCAGGCCAATGAAGGTACGCTGGTGCATGCCAATGACGCCACCGGCATCGTCACCATCACGCAGATGCAACCGATCTCCGTGCAGTTCTCGCTGCCCCAGGACCAGTTGCCCGACCTTCAGTCCGGTCAGTCCGCCGGCTCGCTTCCGGTTTCCGCCGACGCCAGGGACGGCTCGAGGAAGATCGCTGACGGCAAGCTGACGGCTATCGACAGCCAGATCGACGCGACGACCGGCATGGTCAAGCTGAAAGCCGAATTCGACAACAGCGACAAGGCACTATGGCCGGGAGCGCTGGTGACGGCGCAGGTCGGCGTGCGCACCGAGCACAACGCTGTCGTGCTGCCTTCGGCCGCCGTGCAGAACGGCCAGACCGGGCCCTACGTCTTCGTCGTCAAGCCGGACAATACCGTTACCATCGCCAGGGTGACCACAGGCGACGTGGTCGGCGACGTCACCACGCTGACCTCGGGCGCGGCCGCTGGCGACAACATCGTGGTGTCGGGACAATCTCGCCTGACTGAAGGGACGAGCGTGAAGGTGACGCAGGCCGATGACCCGTCCCAGAAGGTAGCGCTGGAGACGAAGTGATGAGCATCTCGGACCTCTTCATCCGGCGCCGTGTCGGCACCTGCCTGCTGGCGCTCGGCGTCCTGATGCTGGGCGCGGTGGCTTATTTCAGCCTGCCGGTGGCGCCGTTGCCGCAGATCGACTTCCCGACGATCGAGGTTGAGGCGCAGGTTCCGGGTGCCAGCGCCGACACGATGGCAAACACGGTTGCGACACCGTTGGAAAACTCGCTGTCGAGCGTTTCCGGCGTCACCCAGATGACGTCGTCCAGCTCGTCGGGGCGCACCACGATCGTCATGCAATTCGACCTATCCCGCGATATCAATGCCGCCGCGCAGGATGTGCAGGCGGCGATCTCGGCGACCAGTGGATCATTGCCCAAGAGCATGACCAGTCCGCCGACATACCACAAGGTCAATCCGGCGGAAGCAACGCTGCTGACGCTCTCGCTGAGCTCCGACCTAATGGCGACGACCGAGCTTGACCACTATGCAGAGGACGTCATTGCCCAGCAACTGTCGCAGATGACGGGCGTTGGCCTCGTCGATTTTCACGGGCCGCAACGCCCATCGGTGCGCATCCGACTCGATCCCGACAAGGTTGCCGCGCGGGGCCTCACGCTGGAGGACGTGCGCTCCGTCATCGGCCAGCAGACGGTCAATGCGCCCAAAGGCTCGCTCAGCGGCGATGGGCGCACTGTCGTGCTCGACGCCACCGATCAGCTTGTCGATGTGCCTGCCTATCAGGGAATGGTGGTGGCCTATCGCAACGGCGCGCCGATCCTGCTTGGCGACCTCGGCACGGTTCTCACCGCGCCGCAGGATACGCACCAGGCGGCGTGGCTGCAGGGCGCGCGCTCGGTGATGATCGATATCCACAAGCAGGCCGGCTATAACGTGCTGAGCACCATCCAGTCAATCAAGGACCGGCTGCCGGCGCTATCACAAAGCTTGCCGGCATCGGTCAAGCTGACGGTGGTGGGCGACCGAACCCAGATTATCGAGGCATCCGTCGCCGATGTGCAATACACGATGCTGATCACCATCGCGCTGGTGGTCGGCGTGATCTTCGTGTTCCTGCGCAATTTCTGGGCGACGGTGATTCCGAGCATCACGATTCCGCTGTCACTGTTTGGCACGTTCTGCGTGATGTATCTGCTCGGCTACAGCCTGGACAACCTCTCGCTGATGGGCCTGGTCATCGCGGTGGGTTTTGTCGTCGACGACGCGATCGTCGTCATCGAGAACATCACCCGCCATCTCGAAATGGGCAAGTCGAAGATCACGGCGGCGATAGACGGCGCGCGCGAGGTAACCTTCACCATCATCTCGATGACCATCTCGCTGATTGCCGTCTTCATCCCCATCCTGTTGATGGGCGGCGTGGTCGGCCGCTTATTCCGCGAATTCGCGGTGACGGTGAGCATCGCCATCCTGATATCGGGCGTGGTTTCGCTGACCGTGACACCAATGCTGTGCGCTTGGCTGATCAAGCCTGACCACGACCGGCAGCATGGACGGTTCCATCGATGGTCGGAGCGAGGGTTCCAGGCTGTAACCAACGGCTATGCGCGCTGCCTGGACGTCGTGCTGGCGCATCGCACCCTGATGCTGCTGGTCACGGTGGGTACGCTGGCGCTGACTCTCTGGCTCTACACCATCACGCCGAAGGGTTTCCTGCCCGAGCAGGATACCGGATATATCCAGGGGCAGGCACAGGCGGCCACCGACATCTCCTTCGAGGCGATGTCGACAAAGATGCAACAGCTCGGCGCCATCGTGCAGAAGGATCCTGATGTCGACAACGTCGGCTTCTGGATCAACCCCAGTCCGTCAGTCAGCGTCGGACAGATCCAGGTCAACCTCAAGCCTTTTGGACAGCGCAAAGCAAGCGCCAGGCAGGTTATGGCGCGATTGAAGTCGGCCTCGGCCAACATCGAGGGCCTGACGCTGAACATGCGGATTCGACAGGACATCCAGATCGGTGGGCGCCAGGGCGCGGCGCAATACCAATACACGCTGCAAAGCGGCGATACCGCCGACCTCGACAAATGGGCGACGATCATGAAAAAGGCGATTGCGGCGCTGCCTGGCCTGCTCGACGTGTCTTCGGATGCGCAGCCTGCGGCGACCAGCGCGACGCTCGATATCGACCGCCCGACGGCGGCGCGGCTAGGCGTCAGCGTGCAGGCGATCGACGACGTCCTCTACGACGCCTTCGGCCAGCGCCAGGTTGCCACCTTGTTCACGCAGGTCAGCCAGTACCATGTGGTGCTAGAGCTCGATCCGAGCTTCCAGCTCAACACGGACGCGCTGACCCGCCTGTATGTCCGCTCCTCGACGACGCAGAAGCTCATTCCCTTGAGCATGCTGGCAAGCGTAAAGAACGGCGTCCTGCCGGTAACGATCAACCACCAGGGCTCGCTGCCGGCGACGACGCTGTCGTTCAACCTGGCGCCAGGCGTGTCGCTCAGCGACGCGGTGACAGCGATCCATGCCGCCGAGATCAATGCCGGAATGCCGGTCAGTGTCACCGGCTCTTTCCAAGGCACGGCGCAGGCATTCCAGGATTCGCTGGCGAGCCAGCCTTGGTTGATCCTGGCGGCGGTGATCGCGGTCTATATTGTGCTCGGTGTCCTCTACGAGAGTGCGATCCATCCGTTGACCATCATTTCAACGCTGCCGTCGGCGGGGCTCGGTGCGTTGCTGGCGCTGCTGCTGTTCGGGCAGGACCTGTCGATCATGGGCATGATCGGCATCATCCTGTTGATCGGCATCGTCAAGAAGAATGCGATCATGATGATCGACTTCGCGCTGGAGGCAGAGCGCGAACAAATGCTCAGTCCGACCGAATCGATCCGGCAGGCGTGCCTGATGCGCTTCCGGCCGATCATGATGACGACACTGGCCGCGCTGCTTGGCGCCTTGCCTCTGGCACTTGGCCATGGCCCCGGCGCCGAACTTCGCGTGCCTTTGGGAATAGCGATTGTCGGCGGGTTGGTGATCTCGCAGATCCTGACCCTGTTCACGACGCCGGTCATCTATCTGACCTTCGACCGGTTCGCTGGTCGGCGAGGAAAGCCGGCGCCGAAGGCTGCACCCAACCTCCCCGAGGTAGTAGGCATCGGGTCAAAGCCGACTGGATGATCCGCTTCAGAGTTCCGTCGCCGTCAATGTTGGCAGCGGCGACCTCCAAGAGTGAGCTGATGCGCCGCCGGCCCCAACGCTGCCTGCGGCGACGCATCGATCGAACCCCGCAGAAGAAGCAGATTTCAGCGCCGATCTTGCTGACCAAGGCTTCCGCTTGTGGTTTGATTTCTGCAGGCAAATCTTGAACGGCAACGATCACTAAGTTGGTGAAGTTCTAAGCAGACAATGGGGCGGGCCGCAAAATGCCTGTAGTCTGGCAGTCATCGATTTCTTGCGAACAGTGCACGCGAGACCGGGTGACCGGCCCGAGTGCAAAAGCTTACCAAATTGTATGGCCGAAGAGATTCAACGGTAAGGGCTGCCGCACCATATCTAGCCTACGAGGCGGACAACCGATACCTACCGAAGGATTTTAGGATGCCTAAGTCACGGCTGATCCAAGTAGCGTCGATACTGTTGATACTCTCGACGGCACTTGGGAGCATATCGCTCAACCCGGCTGAAGCACGCAGCGGCGGCAGTTTCGGCAGTCGCGGCAGCCGGACTTTCCAGGCGCCAGCCCCGACGACAACTGCCCCTTACACCGCGCCCGTAAAGCGCTCGATGACGCCGAACACCGTCCAACCGGCGTCACCGTCGCAGCCGTCGCTCGCTCAGCCGCGTCCCAGTTTCTGGAGCGGCTTTGGCGGTGGGCTGGTTGGCGGGCTGGTCGGCGGGCTGGTTTTCAATGGCATCTTTGGCATGATGTTCGGCCACGGATTTGGCGGCGTCGGAGGCGGCCTCAGCTTCATACTCCAGTTGTTGCTGATCGGCGGTGTCGTCATGTTGGCAATGCGGTTTTTCAGCCGCAACAATCCCGCTCCGGCCGACGTGAGAAGTCCCGGCTTTCCATTTGGCCAGCAGGGTTTTGGAACCAGCGCGCAAGCTTACAGCCGGCCTGCCGCTACCGGCACCGGGGCAGGTGGCGCGGACGAAATCGGGATTACCGACGCCGATCGTTCTGCGTTCGAACGCATTCTCGTGGACCTGCAGGCCGCGTTCACCCGCGAGGACCACCAAGGGCTACGCCGGCTGACAACACCGGAAATGGTTTCCTACCTCTCCGAGGAGTTGGCGGACAATGCCACCAAGGGCCTCAAGAATGAGGTATCAAATCTTCAGTTTTTGAACGGTGAGGTCTCCGAAGCGTGGCGCGAGGGCATGCGCGATTATGCGACGGTCGCAATGCACTGGTCTGCTATCGATGTGATGCGCAACCGTCAAACGGGTGCCGTCGAAAGGGGAAATCCCAACAATCCTGTCGAAACAACGGAGTTGTGGACCTTCACGCGTGAGACTGGGCAACCATGGCTGCTATCTGCGATCCAGGAAACGGCCGGTTGAAGGCAACGACGCGTCTGCAGTCGAAGAGGCAGGATTGCCCTATCGCGTCATGAACACCATTTCGCGCTCGGCGCGCCGGCATTTCGCGCGCCAGCCCATCGGCCAGATACCGTGACTGGCCGATGGAGACATCTCGATTTTCGAGAGCGGCGCGATCCGGCTTCATTTGGGCAATCGTAGTGATGCGCCGATGCCTGCCGAAGCGGTCACTGCGAGGCTTTGGACTGGCCGTTCACGGTGCTCAATTCAGCCGAGACGGTGAGCCTGCTCTTCGCGCGAACCGGTATTGCTTTCCAAGCCCCTGTGCCGTTGAGGCTGGCTACCTTGACAAGTTTCCATCACGCCCCGTCAGCAGTTCGACCAACCTGTCTTCAAATGTGTCGAGATCGGCGCCAAGATCCTGCGCGGGGCCAGTAAACACGAGTTGCCGGTGGCGATGACGCTGATTTGCGTACACAAAGTGCGAATCTCCTGCGCATCGTGGCTGCTGAGGAAGGTCGTGACGGCCTCGCTGGAGGCAAGATCCCGCAGCAGCTTCCATGTCTCCCGCTTGGCCGGCAGGTCCAGGCCACGTGTCGGTTCGTCCAGGAACAGCACTTTTGGGCTTCCCAGCAGGGCGCGTGCGATTTCCACGCGGCGCTTCATGCCGGTGCTGTAGGTTCCGATCAACTTGCCGCGGAAGCGCTCCGCCAACCCCACGCTGGTCAAACATCGCTCGACCGTGTCGCGGACGTTCTCGATACCCCGGATACGGGCGAAATAGGCAAGGTATTCGCGAGCCGTCCAATCCGATTGGCTCTCACTCGTCTCGTCGCTGACAAGACCAATGAGCTTGCGGACGGCCAATGGCTCCGACGCGATGTCGTGACCCCATAGCTTCGCGCTGCCCCTTGTTGGTGGAAGCAGGGTCGTGAGCATCCGGATGGTCGTCGTCTTGCCGGCTCCATTGAGGCCGAGAAAGCCGTAGAGCTGCCCTTTCTCTACTTTGAGGCTGATATCATTGACCGCGACAAGGGAGCCGAAGCTGCGCGTCAGGCCGGTCGTTTCGAGGGCTAGCTCGGTCATCGGGTTCGTCTCCAGCGCGTAAACATTGCAAAGAAGCACAAAAGGGGAAGGACGACGCCGATGCCCGCCATCTCGGCAAGCGCGTTGGGCACGTGCGCCTCGACTGCCGCTCTGGCATTGATCGTATTCGTCTGGGCGCTGCCATCCACCGCGTACGTGGCGTTGACATCGATGGGATAGCGTATGCCGCCTATATCCCAAGGCTGGTCTGGAATCAGGCTGATGGGAATACGGGCGACCCATCCCGTTTCGACGTGATGTCCACCCGCATCGGCAGGCCCGATGCCTGGTGGATAGGTTCGCGTCTCGAGATTGTGCAAGATCTCGGAGAGAGCTCCCGGCGGGACTTGGACATCCAGTCCGCTCTGGCCCGTGACCTGGATTTCCAACCGCGTCAGTCGTTGCTTGCTATCGACTGGCAGGAACAGCAGGAGATCCTGGCGGGTTGCTTGTCCGGTCGGCAGCGAAGGCCATTGGTCACGGTTGAGAAGGGTGTCGCAGCAAGCCGTGGGAGCAGGCCCATTCGGATCGACGAGCGCGAGCGTACCGCCGCCCCGCAAGAACAGCCGCGGTATGTCCGGGGCATTGTTCTGGGGTGGCGCATCCTTGTTGTAATTGGTGTCGCCGAGGAGCGCGGGGACCAGCACCAACGCGGCGAGCCCCAGCGCGATAACCGCTCGCTGACCGGCGGAGGCTTCCCAGGATTCGACCCCCTGTGTCCGCAGGAATATCCACGCAGCCAACCCGAATGATCCGGCCACGATCAGGCACAGGCAAATCCATGTCATGGTCGTCGAAGCGGGAATGGCGCTGGTGGCCAGGGTAAACCCCAGTCCGTTCTTGAGGAGCACGAGTGGGCTGATCAGGGCAACGTGGCCGGTGGCAGTCGCGCCATACCCTCGCGTGACCAGCAGTTCCTGCAACGGCACCAAAACGGCGTAGACAAGCATCACACCGACGCCCGTGGCGACGGGCGGCGCTACGCTTCGTCCGATGAACAATACGCCGATGAGGGTGCCGATAGCGACGCAGACGAGCAGGATTCCGGGCGTCCAGACAAGGTAGCGGTTCAACAGGAAAGGCATGCCGACATCGGCCACGTAGACCGCGGCCAGGGGGGCGATGGCGAGATAATATGCGCCCGCCAGCGTCAAAATGACGAGAATCTTTGCGACAAACCAGTTCCGTCGGTCCACCGGCGCGGTAAACACGCTTTCGACAAACCGGTTGGCGCGCGGGCTTGCGATCATTCCAGCCGCCAACGGCAGGAAACAGACGGGTGCGAGGAAGTAGCCGATCGTGCCGTAACCGTCGAGCCAGCTGTCCTGTGTGGCCACGGCAGCAAGGCCTCCTAACCCCAGAAGGACAATCGCCACGCCCATCCATGCGAAACGTCCGCGCATGACGGCCCGCAGTTCTTCCTTGTAGAGTGTCAGCATGGCGCTCCTGTCTCCTTCCATCTCGTGAATGAGATCCCACCGATGGGCTTGCTCGGGAGAAGCATGTGGAACGTTTGGCGCGAGGCTGACATTGTTCGATCACCCATCATGACGTTGTCGCAGGCATGTGGCCGTCGGCATGCTTCAAATCGCAAAGTTCAACCTCGAAGGAGGTGCCGCCGCCCGGCCTTGCGACACAATGGACATCGCCGTTGTGGTGCCTCGCAATCTGCCTCACCAGGGCAAGGCCAAGGCCGACACCCCCTTCCTGTTCGCGTGTTCCGACCGGGCGGTAAAATGGCTCGAAGATCCGTTCGCGCTCCTCGACGGCGACACCAGGGCCACGGTCGCACACCGAAAGCCTGATCGCGTCACCTCGGCGCGCCAACGACACCTCGATGGCGCTGCCGCCGCCATAGCGACGGGCATTGTCGAGCAGGTTGCGGACAAGCCGACGCAATAGCCGAGGCTCGCCGAAGACCGTGACTGGCTCGCCTTCGAGCGAAGCATCGGCCGCCGCGCACTCCTCGGCCGTGATCGCCAGCAGATCGACCGGATGCATTTCGGTCACGATTTCGAGCGTCTCGAGGCGACTGGCCAGCAGGATCTCACCGACAAGCCCGTCCAGTTCGGCGATGTTGCTTTCGAACTCCTGCTGCAGCCATTTGTCTGCCCGTGGCTGCAGCATCTCCGCGCCCATTCGCAGGCGCGCAAGCGGAGAACGCAACTCATGCGAAGCGTTGGCGAGGAGCGTTTTATGGGCGGACAACAACTCGCCGATGCGCTCCGCCATCCGGTTGAAACTGTCGGCGAGCGCCGCCACTTCGTCCTTGCCGGAGACGTCTACACGCCCCGACAGGTCTCCAGCGCCGAATCCGTCGACTGCTTTCTTCAATCCCTCCAGGCGTCGGGTCAGGCGGCGCGTGATGGGGTAAGCGCCGATTGCCACCGCAATGAGTGTGGCGCCGAGCAACAGGAAAACACTTGGGATCGGTTCGTCGTAGTCGGTGGGGCGGCGGAGCACCAGCACGCGCCCGTCCGACAGTGCAAATGTCCAAACCCAACCGTCGAGCGTAAGTCGTTCCTTAAAGCTCCTGCCTTTCGCATGCTCCGGCGGAGGAAGTGGTGCGCCCACCGACGCGACGGACACGCCGTGGGGGGAAAAGACGGCGATGTCGGCCCGCCCCAGCCGCTTCTGGAGTTGAAGCAGCGTGGTGGCGAGGTCCGAGGGCATGGCGGTGGACGCAGACATGGCGACCTCGGCCAATGCGGTGTCGATCCCGACGCGATTTCCGGTCTGAACCTCCCCCAGCACATAGCGCCACAGCAATCCGGCGAGCACGGCGAATACGCAAAGGCTCAGCAGCAGAGCGGCGTAGATATGCTGGTAAAGGCGTCTCATTCGATCTTGTCCGGCCGGTCATGATGACGGGCGAAGAGATATCCCACCCCGCGAATGGTCAGGATCTGCCTGGGTCGGCGAGCGTCCTTCTCGATTGCCGCACGGATGCGAGAGATGTGGACATCGATGCTGCGGTCGAAGGCCTCAAAAGGTTCGCCTTTGACCATGTCCATGATTTGATCCCGCGACAGGACGCGGCCGGCGTGCCGGGCGAGCGCAACCAGGAGATCGAATTGATAGCTGGTGAGACTTTGCTCGGCGCCGTTGACGCGCAGCTGTCGTGCCGCCGGGTCGATTTCAAGCGGGCCGAAGCAAAGCAGGTCCTGTCGATGGGGGCCCGCGTTGCGCCGCCGCAAAACAGCGCGCAGCCGCGCCACGAGTTCACGCGGACTGAACGGCTTCGGCAGGTAGTCATCCGCTCCGAGTTCCAAGCCCACCACGCGGTCGGTCTCGTCACCCCGCGCGGTCAGCATGAGTATGGCGGCATCCGAAGTCACGCGAACCCGTCTACAGACTTCGAGACCGTCGATGCCCGGAAGCATCAGGTCCAGGACGATCGCCGACACACCGCCCCGCGCCAGGCGAGCCAGGCCTTCCTCGCCCGTTGGCATGTGTTCGACAGCAAAGCCGTTCTGGGTCAGAAAATCCGAGACCATTGCGGCAAGCCGGCGGTCGTCTTCAATCAGCAATATGAGATCGGACATTTTCCGCTTGATGCTCCTTCATGCCCATCGCCGCGCGAAGCCCAGCCCGGATAGCTGCCTCCTATTCCTTGCGCCATTGGCCGCGTCGAAGAACTCCCAGTCTCGCCGGAACAGGAACCTCGCGAGGTCATGGACTCCATAGCTGATGAAGAATGCCGCGAAGACATCGATCGAATAGTGGAGGTGGCCGAGAAGCACGGCAGCGCCGAAAAGCACCGCGGCCGCCAGGAAGGCAAATCGCAGCCTCGAATCCTTCCAGAACATCAAAGCGAGAAGGAATGGCGCGCCCGTATGGCCCGAGAAAAAGAGGTCGCCGCCAAATGTGAATGACTGCATGATGGCGTTCAGGTCGAACGTGCTTCTCGTGGGAAAGGGCCCAATGTGGGTCAGAATAATGAACCCCGACCTCACAAGAATGAAAAGGGCCAGCCCGTTGAAGACGAAAGGAATGCGCTGAGGTCGCGCAAGCAGAAGGATGCCGACGAACATCCACATGAAAAGCGGACCGTCGACGAAGATGAAGTCCACATTAACGACTGGGACGTTGTCGAGAATGATGTCCGTCACTGGATTGCTGACATTCTCCGTCGCGAAGGTTCCGGCGTAGAAATTGGAAACGACGCTCAGTGCCAGCAACATCATGCTGAAACCGATATCATAGACAAGGCGCTTGCCGAATTGGCGCGCAAGCTGACGGGACGGCCTGACGCCTTCTGAAGGTTGCGTGCTTGTCATGGCAGCGGCTTTTGCGATTGGTCGCGAAAGTCGAGCCAGGTTTCGGTGAACGGCTTTTTGAGGAACGTCGCCCAGAAAAAGTTCATCGCGTAGCGCAGCCCGATACGCGCCACGCCTTCGCCGATCAGGCGCCGTCCGGAGGATAGCGCGGGCAATGAAAACGTAAAATCGACATCTCCGACTTTGGAGAGGCGGCGGGCGAGTTCAGTGTCTTCGCCATAAAATGCAAAGTTCGGATTGAAGCCGCCAATGCGTACCAACGTGTCGCGTTTCACGACGAAGTTGCCTCCTTGCATCATCGATCCGACACGCAGGATGTAACGGTTGAGAAGATAACAGACATAGCCGCCGCAATAAAACGCCCGTACGAGCGCCCGTGTCCGCTTTGGCAGATCAAAGTAGACAAGCGGCCCGCTCATGGCGGCGAGCTCGGGATTGGCCGCAAACGCTCGCAGGACCTTGTCTATCCATCCCTCGGTAAGGATCGTATCGGCGTCGATATTGGCGATCAGGTCGCCTGTTGCGACGTGAAACCCTGCCGAACGTGCACGAACGAGGCCTTTGACGGGCTCATCGATGACGAGCACGCCGGGATAAGCCTCGGCCGTCTGGCGCGTCTTGTCCGTGCTCGCGTTGTTCACGACAATGATTTCGGCGGCGCATCGTGATCGCCTGATCTCGGCGACGATGGCTTCCAGCGTTCGCGGAAGACACGCTTCCTCATTATACGCTGGCACGACAAAGCTGATCTTGATGGCTTCTTTCATCGCTTGTTTTCCGTTCGATCAAGAGTTGATAGTGATGCTCCCATTGGTCCGCGATCCGTTCCGTGGCGAATTGCTTCACGTAGGAAGCTCCGCCCCGCCCGAGCCGCGACCGCACATGCGAATGGCCGAACAAATCTGCAAGACGATCCGCAAGCGACGCGACATCGGATGCCTCCACCAGGAAGCCGCGGTCGTTTGCGATGAATTCGGGCAGGGCTCTCGCATTCGCGCCGATCACAGGGATGCCGCATGCCATTGCCTGAAGCAGAGCCATCCCCTGGGTCTCGGAGGTGCTCATGGTCACGAAGACGTCGGACGCCTGGAACAGTTCAGCGAGGTTCGATTTCGTCAGCGTCCCAACGAACCGCACGCTCGGCTCGAGGCAGAGCCGTTGCACGAGGGCGCGAAGGTGACGCTCCTGACTGCCATGGCCGGCAATGACCAGCTCCGCCGACGGTACCCGCTGCTTCAGCAGCGCCAGCGCGTGGAGGATGGGATCAATATTCTTCTCTGAACCCAGCCTGCCGGCATAGACGATCGTCGGGCCATGGAGGCGCAGTGCCGTTCTGAGCTTGCGCTTCATCGCCGGGGAGACCGGTCGGAAGATGTCCGTAGCGATCGGATTGGAAACGACTTCAAGCGGGCGGCGCAGCCTGTCCTGGCCAAGCTCGTTGAAAACCGACAGCGACGGCGCGGTGACAAAATCGCAGTGGTTATAGTACCAAAGAACGTAGGCCGCTGCGGCATCCATCCCGAATGGCAGATACGAACCGAACGCCTTGATGGCGGTGTGATTTGTTCCGGCAACAGGAACTCCCAGTCGCCTTCCCGCTAGAAGCGCGTTCAATCCGGCTCCAAAGAAGGTCTGGGTGTGAATGACGTCCGGCCGCGCCGCCATCGGTAGATGGAGCCATGAAGCGGGCGTGGGAAAAACCGCTCTCGATTGCTTTGTCGAGGATGGAAACGGCACCGAGTGCAGGCGATGCACGCGGATGTGGGGACCTAAATTCAACTCAACGGGCATTGCGTTGATGCGTTCGAACTCACGACGACCATAGTGCGGTACGTAGAAGTCGACAGCATGCCCCCGCTGGCCAAGCGCTTTCGCCAACGCTTCGATCGAGTCCTGGATCCCGCCGAGCTCGGGATGGAAATTGTCGGAGAAGATGGCGATGCGCATGGCGTCTTCTTGCAACTGGTTATCTGAACAGGAGGAGATAGAGCAGGATCAGACCCGCGATCAGCAAAACGATGATGTAGTAAGTCATGTCCTGGCTGATGGCGGCGTATCCGGCATGAAACGCGTAGCCGATACAAAGAAGAGCAAGGGATTTTGGCAGAGTGGCTAGAGAATTTACTGTCAAGAATCGCCAAAATGGCATCCGCACTACGCCTGCGGCAATCAAGACCGGGGCGCCAACTGCATGCGTGAGCTTTCCGGTCACGAGAACTTGGTCAGCCTTGCGAAAAAACTGGTCCTGAAGGTCGGTTGCCCGCTTCATCGTGTGTTGGCTCACCCACTTTGTGACCGTTCGAATTCCACCCCACCGCCCAAGCGCGTACAGGGCCGAATCTCCCACCAAATCCCCGGCCACGACGATCGCGAGCACAGGCCAGAAGCTGAGTTGGCTGTTGGCGATCAAGACCCCGCCGGCGATGGTCACGACGGGCCCTTCGGCGATCGCCAGCGGGAGAAGCACCGCATAGGGGTGAGCTGACAGGATGCCGAGAATGTCGCTTGTGCTGAAGACCATTGGCCGAGACCACCGCCGCCTTGCTGCCGCGCGGGTTCCTGCAGGCATCGACGTCGTCGCCTGTGGCGTTCGCGCTACGGTCTGAAGCTAGATCGTGGCTGTTTCCGGCTTTCCGTAGCTGCGTAAAGTTTTGTAAAGTCCGCGCCTCGAGACAGGTCCGAGTTAAGTCAGGTCGTGACGAAGCCAAGAGCCACCTGAATGTCCGCTCTTGACGATCCGCAGCCCAAAGCCGCCAGTCCGCTGACGTGAAGAGTTTCGGGCGCCGGCAGGCGTACGAAAGTCCCCGAGGAAGGAACCCGTGGGCCACAGTCGATAGCTATGGGGATTTTTGATTTCGGCTGATGTCAGGGATGGCGTGACCGCCGCCGGCAAGCGCCGGGATCGATGCGGATAGGCCTCTTCGTTGCGCCTCCGCGCGGTATTGCCGGCCCGGCACGCGGCTGGCTGCGGCCCTGTCGACATCGATGAGCACAAATGACACGCGTGGGTCCGTTGCCGAAGGCTGGGTGCCTGCGGCTGAACGCTGGATGATGCCATGCCGGGTCATGGACACTTCTCCCGGTTTGCTGCCGTTGCGTCCGGCGGTCCGCGCGGCTGCCCCCACCGTTCGAACACCTCGATGACAATCATGCGTCCGCCACAGCACGGGCATGGCGGGTGAAAGTCGTCCGGTTCGTCGGGGTCGCCGGGGTCGGGCGGCGCGGCGACGCCCAGCAGTTCGCGCGCCAGCGCGAGACTGGCCTTGCGAGCGGAACCGGCGAGCAGGCCGTAGTGCCGGATGCGATGGAAGCCGCGTGGCAGGACATGAAGCAGGAAGCGGCGGATGAACTCGTCGGTCGCCAGTGTCATGACCTGCTGGCGGTCGGCGCCGTCGCGGCGGTAGTCCTTGTAGCGGAAGGTGACGCCGCTCTTGTCGAAGGCGATCAGCCGGCTGTTCGAAATCGCAACCCGGTGGGTATAGCGGGAGAGATAGGCGAGCACTGCCTCCGGCCCGGCGAACGGCGCCTTGGCGTACACCACCCAGCGCTTCTTGCGGACGGGAGCGAGGTGGCGCAGGAAGGCCCGGCGATCTGCCAGGTGCGCCATTGTTCCGAAGAAGGCTAACCGCCCGGCGTCGTGCAGCGCGACCAGCCGGGTGAGGAAGAGCCGTCGGAACAGCTTGCCGAGCACGCGCACCGGCAGCAGGAAGGCCGGACGCGACGATATCCACCGGCTTCCGTCCGGCGCGATGCCGCCGCCCGGCACAATCATGTGGACGTGCGGATGGTGTGTCATCGCCGAGCCCCAGGTATGGAGCACTGCGGTGATGCCGATGCGCGCGCCGAGATGCTTCGGATCGGCTGCGATGGTCAGCATCGTCTCCGATGCCGCCTTGAACAGCAGATCGTAGATGAGCGCCTTGTTGTGGAACGCGATGTCAGCGACCTCGGCTGACAGCGTAAACACGACATGGAAGTAGCCGACCGGCAGCAGGTCGGCCTCTCGCTCGGCGAGCCATATCCGCGCGGCCGCGCCCTGGCACTTCGGGCAGTGCCGGTTGCGGCAGGAGTTGTAGGCGATCCGCCATTGGCCGCAGTCCTCGCAAGCCTAGACGTGACCGCCAAGGGCTGCGGTGCGGCAATACTCGATCGCCGACATGACCTTGAGCTGGGCGAGGCTCAGGTGACCTGCATGGGCGGCCCGGTAAGGGGGTCCGGCAGCACGGAAGATGTCGGCGACCTCGATCGAGGCGCGCACGGCTTAGATGTCGGGCGAGACCTCTCCCGGCTTGAACAGCCCGAGCTTGTCGAGCGGGCTCGTCACGGCACGCACCGTCCGGGTCGCCACCTTCGCGTAAAGGGCGGTGTTGTTGAGCTTGGCATGCCCGAGCAGGACCTGGATGATCCGGATGTCGGTGCCGTCCTCCAGCAGGTGGGTGGCGAAGCTGTGGCGCAGCGTGTGCGGCCCGACCCGCTTGGCGATGTCGGCGGCCTGGGCTGCCTCGACGACGATGCGATAGAGCTGCCGCGTGCTGATCGGCTTCATCGTGTGCTGTCCGGGGAACAGCCAGCCGTCGCGGTGCATCACGCCCTGCTGACGTCCGACCTTCCACCACTCACGCAGAAGCGTGAGCAGGTCCTCCGAGAGCATGGCGTTGCGATAGCGCCCGCCCTTGCCACGCTCGACGCGCAGCAGCATGCGCTCGCTGTCGACGTCGGCAACCTTCAGCATCGACACCTCGGCGACACGCAGGCCCGCGCCATAGGCGACTGACAATGCGGCCTGGTGCTTGAGACACGTGGTGGCGTTGAGCAGCCGGGCCACCTCGTCGCGGCTGAGCACCACGGGCAGGTTGCGCGGATGCGCCAGCCGGACAAGCTTGCGCGCCAGGTCCGGGCGGTCGAGCGTTTGGGTGAAGAAGAAGCGGAGCGCCGACACGATGCTGTTCATCGTCGGCACGGGAACGCCGTCTTCCTGCTGGTCGATCTGGAACCGACGGAGGTCGTCGGTGGTCGCTGTGTCTGGTGAACGCCCGAGGAATGTCGCCAGGCGCCCGATGTCGCGGAGATAGTTGCGCTGCGTCTCCCGTGAGAAACGCCGCATGTTCATGTCGTCGATCAGCCGCTGACGAAGTGGACTGATAGGTGCATCAAGAACAGGATAGGGCATGGTCAGGCTCCTTGTTGAAGAAGCCCGTGATGCTCTGCCGCTGCCGAACCACTCTCAATGCGAGCGCGACGTCCGGTTCGTGATCTCTACCTCACCCCACGCGCCCATCCCGCGCAGCGGGTTCGTTCTCCGGCCAACACCGGTCGTTGCGTTGCTCCGGCTTAGTGGACGATTCTGGCGCTACAGCCATCTTTGCCACGCGATACGAATACGAGCTACATCTTCACACCAACCCCACCCTGAAATCCTCCAGAACCTGAGCCAGCCCTCGCGCGCCGAGAAGGGTCATAACACGCTTCGCCTGAAGCTTCGGTACCGCGCGATCGTAAATGGCAAGATTGGTCGCCTCATTGAGGCGCGAGGGATAAATGATTCCGTCGGGCTCAGATGGGTGCTCGTGAAACGCCAGTGACCACCGGCGTGCCAGGTTCTGGCGCTGTGCCCGAACGACATCGGTCGGCACACCCATCCGAACGGCATTGTCGCCTCTGAGATCGACCAGGCGTAGGTCTGTCGTGGTCGCGATCTCCGCATAGCGCCGTCGGGTCAGCTCCACCTCCTCTATTGGAAGATCGTCAAGGATTCCTTCGCGGCGGTCGCGGAGCACCGTCTCTAGGAAGCACACCTTCAGGGAGTCGCCGAGGTAAAGAACGCCAAACCGGTTGGCGTAAAGACGGCGTCGAGGATCGCTGAACCGGCTCGGCGACTTCCCGTACCCCAATGGATCAGGATAGGTGCTCCAGTAGATCCGACCGAACGTCCGACCCCGCGGTATGGTCTCGATTTCGAGCTTTGCGGCCGCGAAATCGGGTGGAGGTGGAACGCCGGGCATTCAGTCGAAATCGCCCCTGGCCATGCCTTCCGCCGCAGCCAACACCGAGGCGTCATCGCCTTGCTGAAGGGCTCGAAGGCCCGTCCGGCCATCGAGGGCACCATGGCGCAACACCAGAAACCGATAGACCGCCCAGGCGCTGTTGCCGAGCGTCTCGTGGAGCGCCGGCAATGTCCCGAACGGTCGGCCGTCCTTGTCGAGTTGCCAGACAGGAAAGCGGAAGCCGCGCTTGGCGCCATCGATCCCGAGTACCTGCCCGCTCTGCCGCTTGGCATTGACCGTCACCCGCGACATGCCGAGCAGTTTGGCGAAGGCTTCCGCACTCAGCATGTCCTCGCCGGCGACAATTTCGGCGACGCGCTTGCGGCCACGCGCGCGTGCTCCGGCAAGAGCCGCCTCGAGTTCGGCATCGGGCATGCCCGTGTCGTCGACGGGAAACACATCCGAAGCGATCGGCTGTTCCTCGACCGGCGTGATCGTCTGCGCATCAGCCGCCGGATCGACCTCTACCCGGAACGATACGCGATGGCCGATCTTGCGGCTGCGTGCGATCGCTTCCTGATAGCGTTCGAGCAATACCTTCTTGAAGTCTGCCTGTGCCGGAAGTTTTGTGGTGAAGCTCAGGGTGGCGACTCCCGCATGCGATGCGGTCCCGCTATGATTGCTGCGTTTTGGAGCGGCCATGGTGACAACCTCCTGCTGTCACCAATATGGTTGCAGATCGCAAGTTCGTCAAGTTCGATAATTTCGTAAAGTTAGTAGCGAATGGCTGCGGACTAAACAATTCCCCATGCCCGCCACCTTCCCCTGCCCGTCATCTCGCGCAAGCCGAGTTCGCCGACAAGGTTGAGCGCCCCCTGTTTTGTCACCTTTAGCCGCTCCTGGATCATGCCAGCCGAGACGAGTGGCCGCGACAGCACCAGCTCGATGAGGTCGGGCAGTTTGGAACTGGCGCGGCGGTCGCGGAGTTTTCGCTCCATCTGGCTTTTGGCTAGCACCAGCCGGTCGTGCTCCTTCAACCCCGCCAGCGCCGCCTCGTGGATTCCATCAAGGGAGGCCAACAGCCGTTCGGAGCGATTGCGTGCCCGCCGCCGCTCGCGCGGAATGTTTTTGGCGCCAAGATGCAGGCTGGCGAGATGGTTGGCGGCAAGACCCGCCTGCCGCAGCAGCGCGGCGACAAGCAGCGGCCCGAGCCAGGCGCCATGCTGCAACACTTCGATGTTTTGCCAAGCCTCGAGCAGGATCGCTGCGCGCAGGACGACCGGCAGATCTCCCGTCCTGACGATAACGTCCTGCCATTCGGCCAGGCGCTCTTCTTCGTTCCAGTCGAGATCGTAGATCAGGTCTGGCCGGTCGTCCGGGCGCGCCATTTTCGCCGGCACGGCGCCGCCGCCAAGAATCTTCGATGAGCGTGCCAGGACAGCATCGATCTCGGCAAATTCTTCAGCCAGAAGATCGTCCTCGGCGTCATCGCGACCATCGGCTTCAACGGCTATGGTTTCGGTCCCCTCCCCGTCCCGGGTTTTTTGTCCCGATGCCGGTGTCGCGCCGCCGCGACCGGCCAGTGCCAAAAACCCGTCGCGGCTGAGCGCCCAGTCCGGTTTTTCCGCAAAAATCCGCCGGCGGGTTCGCAGCACCGCATGTGCGCGGGTGAGCTCGTGGGTCGGTGTGCGAATGTCCATATGGGCGTCATGCAGGACGAGGTCTTCGAGGTGGACGAGTTCACCCGCGAGCCAGACCGCCGCGCCCGCGTCGGCGAAGTGCTGGCGCTCGACAAAGCCGTCGCGGACGGGAGAGCGGGCCAGGCGCTCGTCGAGTCGCGCCAAAGCCGCGGTCGCGCGTGCGACAGGCCCGAATAAGGTCTCTAGGGGCAACTCTCGAATCGCGTAAGCCATTGTTTTCACGATAGCCGATTTGTCATAGTCAAGCTATCTCGATGTTAGGTTGACTTGCAGCTGATTTTCTCTAGCGGTTTTCTCACTATCGATAAGTACCTCTTATCGATAGCGGTGGACGCGAATCTGTGGATCAACGATCTTAATTTCCTCGGCCCGGAAAACTACGAGGGCTAAACATTCGATCTATGAGGAGGGCCACCGTGCCAGTCCCCTCCCCTCTTCCGGCCCGCAGCCGGATCGTCGGAGCCGGTCGCTATGCGAAACGCCCTGTGCGAATCCGTCACCGTCGGCGCGTCGAAAAATACTACCCGACACCGTCGTCAGGTGCGCGGCGCTAGCATTTCTCATCCGGCCATCCTCGCCGTTACGCCATTCGCCTTCAGCGCCGCCATCAGCATCGGTCCGACGGAAAACTGCCCTGCCCTCGCCTTTTCGGTCAAAACCCGCAGATAGCCGCCGGCCGAGTTGATATGCTGCGCCCGTTGCAAGATGCAGGCAATCACGATGGCGGCGACCTCCTGGCCCATTACATGGCAAGCCTCCTCGTATGCTGAGGGCGAAATACCAAGGTAGCCTCGCACCTGGGCCGCGGTAATCATCAACTCGCGCCAATTTCCGATCCCTTGCACGGCATAGTCTGCAATTTCGGGGCAGGCTTTCAGCACAAGCCCTATTGGATAGCTTTTGGGTTTCTCGTCGGTTGCCTGGATTTGCTCGACCGCCGCCCTGCTTTTCTCGAAAGCTGGTTCAAATACAAAAATGGAGTCTGTGTTTGAATTAGATTGCTGCTGCTCATTTTGGGACTCATTGGCGCTAGGATTCGTGGAATTCATGAAGTTTTCCAACATCATATCCACTTGGTCGTGAAGTCTGGTCAGCTCGGCAACAATTGCCTCCAGTTCGGACAGCCCTGCCCGCCGCGGGATTGCATCTACAATGGCTCTGAACCGCCTCCAGACGGCTCCCCAGTCGCCAGGAACGCCCTCCTCGATCGCAGCCTCAACAAGCTTGTGGATGTCGCGGCGATGGAGCGTGATCCGCTCCCTCATCAACCGGAGCGCCTGGCTGTCGGCGCGTACCTGTTCGGCAGCATGCTGAAATTCAGCAGCCCGTGTCAGCAGCGGCGCCAGCGAGAATCCGAACGCTTCCTCGATAGCACCACCTTTTCCCTTCCGGGCGAACCGTTTGCCGTTTGGACTATCCCGACGGATGATCAGGCCGCAACTCACCAGCTCGGCCAGATGACGCCGCAATGTGGAACTGGGCATACCGTGTGTGCGAAGCGACAGCTGAACATTCGAAGGAAAGACCATCAGGCCGTTTTCCTCGCTGATCTGGTCGTCCGGATAGAAGGACAAGAGCCCGCTCAGCACGGCCAAAGCGCGATCTCCCACGCCTACGATGGCCTTGCCTTCACACAGCCAGCGATAGACCTGCCATTTTTCGACAAGAGTTCCTTCAGGAATCTCTCGTGCGGCCGCATTCGCTTGCACCAAAGCAAGCGTCATCGGCCGCCGCCCGAAGGGCGTCGTTGCGTATCCACTCTCCATTTCCCTCACCTTTCAATAAGGCAAAAGAAATCTGCTCGCCGAACCGACGCTCAAACGCTTGACAGTGATTCGGGGAAATGCGATTCTCGACCTTGCTAGAGAATACGAGAAGGGCTTCCGCGACGGCGACGTTCGGGGGCCTTTTTCTTTGCCGGGTCTAGTCTCCAGTGGTTTCTGTTGTTGATTTTAAGAAGCCCTCATAGAGCTCATCCAATCGACCTGCGATATATTCGGCAAAGCGTGGTCCGTTCGCGCTACCAAGGGACACGGTGGCCTTCTTTTCTCCCGTCTTAACGGTGACACTGACGGACTTATCCATCGGGGCCCACGACCTGGCTTGTGCCTCCATAGCCTTTGCGGGTCGCGTGTTTATCGCGTCGAAAGCCTCCTGAAAGCGTTGATCACTTGAGTTGTCCGCGGACAACGATTCCAACAGTGCCGAGATGTCAATTTTTGCCATGGGCAGCTTCTCTGCAAATTCCATCCATCGTCGACGCCCAACCTCCGGGGCGGCACCGATTGCATGGATCAGTCCCATCGGCATCTGACGGACGACCGATATCATCTTGGACAGCGCGGCCTTGTCCACGTTCAGTGCGGCCATGATAACGTCACGGGAGAACGAAAGGTCTTCGAGACGAACAGCAAACACTGCCCTCTCGATGTAAGATAGGTTCGTCCTTGTGTTATTTTCCTGCCCTTGACTCACAACCAGCTGGTCATCGGACAGTTCGCGGATCACGGCACGAACTTTGATGCCAATTTCCTTGATCGCGGCCAGTCTGCGGTGGCCGTAAGCCACTTGATATCGACCATTGCTCTTCGGATGTGGGCGAACGAGGATCGGAACTTGCTGCCCGTGCTCTCGGATCTGGCCGACGAGATCGGCGAGATCAACGGGATCTATGGCGAACCGGTCACTGATGAATGACCCATCGACCAGCGTTGGATCGAGCTCGACGATCATCTGGCCTTCTGCCAGTTGCTTCTCAATATCCTGGGCCCGTTCGACCCTCTGCGTGATGTGGCCAAGTGTCTTTGTGATCCCGCCGATGGGAGCGCTGCGCGTTGCCGGAGCAACAAAGCCCGAAAGCGGCCGGACAGCACTCACAGGGTTAGGCGATTCATCGGCGGATGAAATCTCAATGAGGTTCTTGCGGGCCATTATCTTCTCCCCCACGTCGCCTTGAGTAGGCTCTCGATCTCGGAGTTCACCGCATTTAACGACTCCATTGCCCTGTCATAGGTTCCGCGCGTGAATTGGGACCGCTCGACCTCATAAAGCGTCTGCTTCGTCACTCCTGCATCGGAGATAGCCGTGGATTTCAGCATGTGATTGTAAAGCATCCGGTTACCGAAAATGGCTCGCATGAAGCCCGTCATCTGACTTTGGGGGCCATCATTTGGCTCGTAGCGGGTTACGAGATAGCGCATCCAATCGTAGCTCGTGCGCCCTCCTGCTCTTTCGACGACCGCCATTAATTCGCTAGTCATCGCAAGAAACTGACTCATCGACATCACGTCCAGCATTTGCGGATGCACGGTGATCAAAACCGAAGTCGCCGCACACAATGCCGACATCGTGAGAAAACCAAGTTGAGGCGGACAATCAATTACGACCACGTCGTATAGGCTCTCGATATCCGTCAGAACTTCGCCAATACGGGCAAAAAACATGGATTCAGCTGACCCCGAAGTGATCGCTCTCGGCGTCTCATGTTCGAATTCCATGAGTTCGAGATTCCCCGGCACGATATGCAGATTTTGCGTGTAGGTAGCTCGGACAATCTCCACGATCGATCGTGGATCTTCGTAGCGGATTGCTCCGTATAAGGTCTCACCCTCGCCGACGTCGAGCTCTGGCTGATGTCCGAAAAGGGCTGACAGTGAAGCCTGCGGATCGAGATCAATTGCAAGAACGCGATAGCCACGAAGCGCGAGAAACTGGGTCAGGTGTGCCGACGTCGTCGTTTTCGCCGATCCTCCCTTGAAGTTCATAACCGCGATGACTTGAAGTTTCTCTCCTATGCGGCGGGTCGGAACATATTTCGGCGCTCCATTCTTCTCGTCCAGCGATCGACGAATGTTCTCCATATCCATAGGCGTGTACACACGACGACCATTCGCCATAGGCTCCGGCCCGAATCCGTCCGAGGCCACCTGCCTGAGGTAGCCTTCGCCGATGCCAATGTAGTATGCGGCTTCGGCCGGTGTGAAATGTCGAATCGTCTTCTGAGAAGAAGGGGGGAATATCTTCTGCTGGTGCAACTGAAGCTGTCGCGACAGTTCGAGCGAATCCGCGGACAGGATTGATGGCAAGTGTTCCTGCTCGCCGCTTTGGATTGGGTGATGTAGCATTCGGGATCCTCGAACTACGCAATTGATGCAGATTTCAATCAAACTGCGCAGTTAGATTATGGCCCGATTCGTAAAGAATTTACAAACGTTTAACCATGACGGCATTTCGGCCGCCTGGCCTCGGTTGTCCGCGGACAACTTAGCGCACTCGGAACCGAGTACCCGCAGTAATTTACACGCGGATACCTTGGATTCGAACATGAGACCACCCCCTCGTACTGCGGATTTAATCCGACCCGGCCGCTCCTCAGAGCCGACAATGCCACAACGCAAGTTCACTATTGCGGACCGGTGCTGATGGCGGCGCTCAAGCCCAACCGTGATGGTTAGGATGACCGGATCAAAATGCGGGCAACCTATGAGGGCACGAATAGCGGGTGTCGGCATGCCAAATCCTGCAGGAGCGCGGCCGAAAAGAGGAGGCGACCGCCGAGGATCCTGCCTGGCCATTGGCCAACGTAGACCTCGAATGAACAATTTTGGCGGCAATGCAGCGAACGAAAAAGTCCGCGCAAGACTCAGATGTGCCGGAAACCAGGGCAATCAAACGGTCCTCCTCGGGTCAGGCGAGATGTACGAACGGCCGGTTAGGGCTGGTAGGAAGCAGAAGGCTTCGCCGGCCGATTTGCGCCGGCTAGCGCTCGGTGAGAAGCGCCAGCAAGGCCGGATTGATATAGAGGTTCTCCCGGCCGGCCTTCATTTCCTGCAAGAGACCGTTCTCGGCAAGGGTCTTCAGATACACCGATGCCGCCTGGCGTTTTGCGATCCCGGCCGATATCAGATCGCCGATCCGACAGTAGGGATTGACGAAGATGACTTCCGCCAGTTCGCGTGAGTAGATCTTCGGCAAATCCTGACGAATGCGTGTGGCGGTTAGATCAAGGAGATCGCGGATTGCCCGAATTCGGGCCGTCGACCAGATCGCAGTCTCCGCCACAGCCTCGAGCATGTATAGGATCCAGTCCTCCCATGCGCCGTCTGTCGTCACGGCAAGGAGCCGGCCGTAGTAAGCCGCCTTGTTTCGGATGATGTAGCGACTGAGATAGAGCACCGGAATGTCGAGAAGCCCCTGATCGACCAGATAGAGCAAGTTCAAGACGCGACCGGTGCGGCCGTTGCCGTCGGTAAAGGGATGGATGGCCTCGAATTGATAGTGCATGACGGCAAGGCGGATCAGCGGATCGATGTCTGCGGCCTCGTGGATGTAACGTTCCCAATTCGACAGCATGTCGCGCAGGAGAACCTGCCCTTCCGGTGGGGTGTAAACGACCGCGCCGGTGGCCTCGTTCATGAGGGCGGTGCCCGGAGTCGCGCGGATATCCAATTCGACGCCCTTGATGGTCCGGCAGACGGCGATGGCAGTAGATGTCGAGAGGGGCCGTTGTTTGAGCGTCTGAAATCCCTCGCTGAGAGCGGTGCGATAGCGTAGGGCTTCTTTCGTCGCGGGATCGGCCTGGTTGCCGGCCTCGTTGGCGTACCGGAACAGTCTGTCCGTGGTTGTGACGATGTTCTCGATCTCCGAGCTCGCTTGCGCTTCGAGCAGGGGGATCGAATTGATCAGGACTGCTTGATTGGGAATGAGTTGGCCGGACACCCGGAGTTCTGCAAGTGCAGTTCGTGCTTCAATGCAGGCCTTCAGTACGGCCTTCGTCTCCACGTCTTCGTGCGGGGGGAGGGGAGGGAGGTCATTGTAAGGGTGGTCCGGCTGGAATGGCATGTCGATCGATCCTTCGGCGAGCGACATGTCGGTAGGATATGTCGACGGTATCGACATATAGTGGAATCGTGTCGATAAAATCGAAATCTATCGACATATGTGGCTCTCCGCAAGCCAGCCGCTAACATGCGGCTCGGGCGCGCAAGGGCTACAGCCCGCTTGCCTTGGTGAGATTGACACGGAAACGATCGCGTCTGCGCTGATAGCGGCGAGTCATTTCCGCCGAGGCGTGTCCGAGTTGTTTTTGCACATAGCGTTCGTCGACCTCGGCCGAGGAGGCAAGCCCGGCACGTAAGGAATGGCCCGAGAATTTTGTTGCACGGTCCCCTTCGGAGAGGTCGCCGCGGACACCAGCGGCGAGAGCGGTGCGCTTGACCAGCCGCGCCACTTCCTGGTCGTTGAGCCGCTCGGCGCCCACTTGCTTGCCTTGCCCTGCCACCCTGCGAAAGAGCGGGCCATGGCCGATCCTGGAAAATTTGAGCCAGGTCTGCAGGGCGACAACCGGGCAGGTGGCATCGGACGAGCCGCGGCCGATTTCGACCTCGCGCCAGCCGGTCTTTCCGCGCAAGGTCACCAAAATCCCTTTGTCGGGAAAGAACTCGATCCAGCCCGAAGAATCCTCGGTCTGATCGCGGCCGCAGTCGAGACCGACGATTTCGGAACGGCGCAGGCCGCCGGTAAAACCCAAGAGCAGCATGGCGCGGTCGCGCAAGCCGCGTAAGCCAGCCCGGTCTAGCGTCTCGAGCATGGCGATCAGGTCTTCCGGCAGAATGGCTTCTTTCTGCCGGGGAGGGGAGGCGTGGCTGTTGCGAATGCCGGCCATGACGGTGGCGATATGCCGGTCCTTTCTGTCCAGCGGCTGGCCACGCTGAGAAAAATTCCAGGTCAGCGCCGAAAGCCGCCGCTCAATCGTCGACACGGATTTCTTAGCCCCTCCCGACCCCGAGGCTTGCGCGGTGATGTAGAGGCCGACGACCTGCGGATCGGGCGGCAACACATCGAGATGCTGGCGGCGCGCCCAGGCGCAAAAATGCTTCCAGTCGGCGGCGTAGGCGCGGCGGGTGTTGGCCGAGCTTGCTGCCTCGACGTAATCGCGAGCGCGCTCGGCGAGGGCATCGAGATGCGCCGGCAGGCGGGGATTGGTGACGGCCGGAAGAGGGAAGGGAGCTTTGTCCGGCTGCTCGTCCGGCGCGCCGCTCATCTCCATGACAACGTCGATGATGTCGGGCAGGTCGTCGGCAATCGAGGCGTCGGGCTGAGCCGAGGCCGCCGGCGCCATTTGGTCGACACCCGCCGGTGTTTTCTGTGGTTGAGCGGAGCGATGCCGAGCACGCTTTGCTGGGTTTTGATCGACGAGAGAGGCCATTTCCTCTATAAAGAGCAAAACGAGCGATAATGCAAGATTATCGTTCATTGTTCCGATGCGACAGGCTGTGCGTTTTGGTGTGAAAATCGTGGCGAAAAGCGCACGAGCGATTTACCCTCGAAATCATGATTCGCCTTGATCCCGCGACCGCCAGCTCTTCTGCGCCGCCCTCCGTTCCGGCTTGGGCAATCACAAGTGCCGGCGCGCCGAGCGACGGCGACGCCGCCTTCCGGGCCGGCGCCGCCCTGGGTGTCCTCGACACGCTGGCCCGCGCGCAGCCTGCCTGGGCCGGCGCTTGGCGGCAGCGGCTGGCGCTTAGCTGCGCCGCCGCCAGCATGCTGCTCGCCGGCCGCGCCGAGGACGCGGCCGCCTTGCGCGAGGCCTGGTATCTGCGCCAGGCCGGGGCCGACCCCGGACCCGCCGGCACCATCTTTGGCGCCTGGCGGCAGTTGGCCGGACAGCCGCCCGTCGCTACCCCTGACCGACTCGGGAAGATACTCGACCAGCTTGGCCTCCATTGGGATGTCGAGGCGCTGGCCGCGCTTTGTGAACACATCGACGACCTGGCGCGCTCGGGGCGGCCGGCGCCGTTCGCCGCAGCAGCGATCGCCGCCCGCGTCGTCGCCATGCGTCCCAATGCGGAGCTTTTGGCTTGGTGGCTCGCCGACCTGGTGCTGGCGCAAAGCCTGCGCTGGCCGCGGCCGCTGCCGCTGCTGATGGCGCAAGCCTTTGGCCCGTCCTTCCGCGCCGAGGCCGGCGGCGGCAAGCGCATCCGACCCGCGGAGAGAGATTTTGAGCGCGCGGTCTGCGTGGCGTTTGTTCAAGCCGCGGCGGAGGCCTGCCGGCTGGCTGACGAGTTGTCGCGCCGCGCCGCAAAACTCCTGGCGGTGGCGCCGAAATTGCGCGCCAAGGGTGCCGGCGAGGTAATCTTCCTGCTGCTCAACGAAGACGCCGTCTCTGGATCGCTGACGACGAAGAATCTGTCGCGCTTTGCATCGCGGCGGCTGTTCGAGCGGCTGCAGCAACTGGAGGCCGTGCGCGAGCTCTCCGGCCGTCCCACCTTCCGGCTGTTTGGACTCTAGCGATGAGCGAAGCCTCTGCCCGCCACAAGCCGAACGATCAGCCGGCGCTGCTTGACACCGAACTCGATCACCTGCCGCCAGAACTGCGCTGGCGTGAGTGGATGGGCCGGGTCGAAGCGGTGATTTTTTCCGCCAGCGAACCGGTGACACGTAGTGTCCTCTCGCGGGTGGTGGGGAAGAACTGCAATCTCGAGCTGATCATCGACGACATCCGCGCCGAACTCGCCGGCCGCCCCTACGAGCTGGTCGCGGTCGCGGGCGGCTGGCAGCACCGGACCAAGAAAGCCTTTGGAGACATCATCCACGCCGCATTTGGCACGGCGGGGCGGGGGTCGAAAGAATTGTCGCAATCCGAAGCTCTGGTTTTGATGTGGATTGCCTATTTCCAGCCGATCACGCGTGGCGAGCTGTCTTCCTTCTTCGGCAAGGAGGTGTCGCGCGATCTGATCGGCGTGCTACGGGGACAGGAGCTGATCGCCTCGGGGCCGCGTAGCCCGAAGCCGGGGGCCCCCTACACCTATGTGACGACGAAGACTTTCTTGTCGCAGTTCGGGCTCGACACGCTGCGCCAGCTGCCGGATTTCGAGGCGCTCGAGGACGCAGGGCTGCTGTCGAAGGAGAAGCTGCTGGCCGGGGAAATACCGACCGGTCTTGGCCGGGGGGAGGGCGACGGCGAAGAGGGCGAGCCAACGACAGGCCTCATTGAGGATGAGGTGCTCTGAACTGATCGAAACGGGTTGCCTACGACAGCTAGCAACTTAGGGCCACGACGACTGATCGTGCGGCAGCCGGTGATCGGGCTCATGGACCGCGACATGATCGCCTTTGACAAAGTTGGCCGGAAAGATCACCAGGTTGGTGCCGCCGGCGTGGCGCAGCGACGGGAACAGGATACCGCCAAGCCCGGCGGTGATGACCAAGTCCGCAAGCTTCCACGATGAAGGTATCTTCCTGTCGATGCGAGCGACCTGGCGCCAGGCACAATCCCATTCCCGCCAAGAGCCGTCCCAGATGGCCGGGTCCCTGCGAAAGGTCGGCGACCATCGGAAAGCGCGATCTTGTAGGCGGCAAGGGTTGCCGGGGGACGATGCTGGCGCCCTGCTCGTATTCCTCCAACGCCGTCTGGATCGAAACGGGACAGATAGAGTGCTTCGACGCCTGGCCGGTTCAAACGACCGCCATCGATCGCCGCGCCTGCACCGCTGGTGGGCAGGAAAACCCATTTGGGTGTCAGATAGCGATGGAAGATTTCGCCCGGCCCGACGCGGGTGCTCCACGCGCCCCGTTATCGAGATCCCGGATAAAGGCCAGAACCGCCTCGACCTGGCCGTCCGCGACGAGTTCGGCCGGCGATCTCCTCGATGGGCTGGTCATTCATCAGGCGGCTTCCGCTCCTGGAATAGTCATCAAATGCGACCTGCTGGGTGCATTGCGTGTCAAGCAGAAGGACCCGGACGGCGAGGCCTTGCGCAACGACCGCTATGTTTCTGAGGAGGATGCTCCCGATGAACCGGTAGCGGCGGATCATGTGCCAGAAGACCTGCGCCGCGAAATCGAGCAGTTCTTTCTCTCGTCCGTGCTTGGGATCGGCAAGGCCATCAAGTTCAAGGGATGGCAGAACGCCGACGAAGCTCGAAGGGCGATCAAGAAGGGCAATGAGAGCCTTTGCTGCCGGTTGATGAAGCCGCCTTTGAACCCCTCACCGTAGACGGCAAGGTCCAACAAGCTATTGCACCCTATTCGATTTGCTGGAACGTGCATTGGCTTGGCAGCTTGTCGGGTCGCCAGCGCCGCAATTTGGTTCGATGGCGGAGGCGTCACCGGTGACATGATCGAAACGGACCTCGACCACCAGTTCAGGTCTTATCGGCTCCTACGCTCGGTCCGGTCCTGCTGGCGCCCGGCCGGTGAACGCTTGCCCCGCACGCAATCTGGGTCCGGAACTGCCATAGCTGAGCAAGGTTTCCATGAACACGCAGCCAAGGAGTTCCAGAATGCAAACCTCACACACGAGTTCCGTGCATTTTTCCCCTGCCATCGTGCCCTTTGACGGCACAGTGACGGTGAGGTTCTCAGACGCCGTCGTTGCGTCCAGCCAGCGGGCAAAGCTGCTCTATGACGATGGGCGAAATCCGGTCTTCTACATCCCGTTCGAGGATATCTATTTCGAGCTTTTGGAGAAGACGAACACCACCTCGGACTCTCCATGGGGCACGGCCGGCTATTGGCGGGTTCATGCCGCCGGCGCATCCGCCGACGATTTCATGTGGGCCAATGAGACGCCTGAAACAGCCGCATTTGGCCATCGCCCGGCACGGCGCTTTCGACCCGCGCAAGGCGCGCACCGACGCCGATCCGGCCGAAGACAGGCGGCACACACCGCACCTGCCCGAGTAACAGCCGCGAAGGAAGGAGCGACACGTAAGCCTGCAAGGCGAACCAGGCGTCGTATCAAAAGAGGGCCGGACCAAGTCCTCAATGTCAGCGCATGGGTTGACCTACGGACCATTGGACAGCAACTGCGTCCATCTCTGCGTCGACATGCAGCGCTTGTTCGCGGAGCCGTCGATGCTGTTGCTCGTCTACCGTGAAATGGATAGCCGAAAGATGAAGAGTCGGGACGACAATCTCCTACCTTTCCCAATCTAAACGCTTCAAAGGTAGCGCTCACCCTCGCCGCGGTGCTCGAAGCAAAACCAGTGAGATGGTTGTTTTGGCCTGGCAAAGCCCCAGCCGGCGGATAGGTTAAAGGCCACTTTGGTGTGCTATATACGCTGCGTTCTCGGGGCGGATACGAGTTCGATGGATCAGGAAAGACTTCTAGCCGCAGTCCTATTAGCTGATGTCGTGGGCAGCACGCCCCTCTATGAGCGCATCGGCGACGATGCGCTCTGCTGCAGGTTTCGGATTGCCTGGACGCAATGCGAACGATTGTCGCCCAACACGGCGGTGATTTCATTTACTCGAAGAGCGATGACGTACTCAGCCTGTTCGAGAGCCCAGAGGCGGCGCTAAGGGCCGTCATCCAAATCAGCAACCAACTGACGAAAGGGCCCTTGAGCGCCCGGATCGGATTACATTTCGGGGTGGTCATTCGCGCGAGGGGAGCAGTATTCGGCGACGTTGTCAATGTCACCGCAAGGTTGTCCACTACGGCGAAATCCCGGGGAGGTTTTGATCAGCCAGAGCTTCTTCGAAGCCCTTTCCGCGGCCAGCCGTAGTACCTTGCGGCTGCTCGACAAAATGGGCTTCAAGGGGAAGCAAGAACTCTTCGATGTCTATACCCTGAGGAGCGACGATGGGGCCCTCAGTACGCCCACCGCGAGCCGGCACCATTATCGATCGGCGCTCCGTTCCGCCGCGGCAGATCGATCTGGTCATCCGCTATGGCGATCAGTTGCGATCCTGTCATAACAACGAACTGGTGACCATCGGCCGATCTCTGGACTGCAACATTGTCGTAGAGCGGCCGCGGGTCTCAAGGCAACACGCGACCCTCACCGTTTCGAATGGCAGAGCCCGGCTTGTCGATCGAAGCTCGTCGGGTACATTTGTGTCGATGGGACCCGGCCATGAAGTATTCGTGCGCCGCGAAGATATTCTCCTCTTCGGCTCAGGCGTGATCTCGCCTGGGCTGAGGTCGACCCTTGGCGCCCAGGTTCTTCACTACGAGATTATCTCAGATTGATCCGGACGGGCTCGTTAGCCGCGACCGGCTTCAAGCTGCCGCGATTATCTCTTCGGCATTCTGCATGCGCGCGCCGCCATTTCGCTGACCCCTCAATGTTCGCGTT
Organism: Mesorhizobium sp. AR02; assembly: GCF_024746835.1. Classification (NCBI taxonomy): domain Bacteria; kingdom Pseudomonadati; phylum Pseudomonadota; class Alphaproteobacteria; order Hyphomicrobiales; family Phyllobacteriaceae; genus Mesorhizobium; species Mesorhizobium sp. AR02. Next base: position 56,954 of record NZ_CP080533.1, read on the forward strand.
GAACCTTTTCTAGAAAGCGTTGCCAGCGACGCTGGCCCCTAAGCTGCCCTAAATGTTCACGCTGGGGCGCGTTTTAGCGGAACCTAGATGTTTAATGTGTTGGGAGCGGCTTGTTCTACGCATGAGAATGCGCGGCACCCACTTCCCCGGCAAAAATCATGGCGGCGCTGGCCCGAGGGCCGGGAAGAATGAAGCGCAAGTTCGGCGTCCTGCTCGCGTTCGCCATCAGCTTCGTGCTGGCACTTGTGTTGGGCATCGGCACATTAAGCGCGCCCGATCATACGATCGACTGCCGGCCTGGTTTCAACCCGCGACGTTCTTCACTGCTGGGGGATCGATCTTCACGGCCTCGATCAGAGATCGCATTCTGTTGCGCATCGCGATGGTCTCGGCCAGCATCACTTCTGTGCGCTGAAGCGTGAGTTCGGCGCAGTGGATGCGCTTCTCGGCATCCGAAATCGCGTCAAAGTTCTGGTTCGGGATCACGGGACAACCTCGCTGCGCTGTTTTAAACTGCAGTCCGGTGAACGTCTCCCGGCTGTGGAGGTTCCGTCACGGTTGGCTACAGCCTGTCACACGTCGTCGCCGGTGGTTGCCATGACCGCCGGCCGCGCCCTCGCGGGGACGGTTTCACATGCCGATCGTCAGCATGCTTCCGGAGGCCGAACAGCGTCGGCGAACAACCCCGCCGCCGCCTGAACTTTGTCGGCCGCGTCGTCGACCTTATCGAACCGTTTGATAATTCGATCGTGGAGCAACGTCAGCAGGGCGGCATGGTAAATTATGCTGCGCTTATAATCATCCGAATTGAGTGGTTCGAACAACACCATGGCGCTATTTCCTCAATGGTGCGGGACAGGAGGGATCTTCAAAAAGCGCTCGCGCGCGTCGATCACTCGCGCCTGCTGAGCCCGTATCCTGGCACAGAGCGCAAGGCTGAGAGCCACGCCTCCGCATTCATCGTCCAGTTGCTCGTTTGCTCGGTCGAGGGAGCGCTCGGCGCGCTTTACGCGCTGTCTGGCCTTGGCCAGTTCAAATCTAATGATTTCGACCATTGCACCGCTCCTCCGGTTCATTGGTCCCTTCCAAGAGAAAACCAGTTCTGATCACTTTGGTTCCGGTGACGCGGAGGTGGCCCGATGGCTGCTAAGCCGAATGACCGTCGGCTTGGCCCGACGATCCTCCGATCACCGATCAGTTTCACACTGACGAGCAACGCCGAACCGCGGGAGCTCGCCGCGGTGCTCGACGAACTGGCCGATCGGACCAGGCGCGTAGAGTGGCAGCAAGCTGCGGCCGCAATACGCAAGAAAAAGCGGACAAGGAAGCCGAAGGATTCGCCGGAGCTCTACGACGAGTTTTGCCGTCTCGTTGCCGGCGGCATTGAGGCGGAACGGGCAGGACGTGTCTGTGCAGCAAATGCGACGACGACTGCCAGGGAGGCCTACAACATGGAAAAGAGGCTTGCCCGACGGTGGCGGCGACAATTCGGGGACGCATAACTAAACGTCCCCGGAACACATTGTTGATGCGCGCCCGGTTCCGCCATAAGATCGGGATGGCAAAAACGAAATCCATTTCTGTTCCCGGATCCCTGGCATTGCTCAACGAGCGGACTGCCGAGATCCGCGATCGTCGGCGTGAGGTGCTCGCCCAAATCGAGGCCGAGAAAGCCGGCATCTGAGCTTTCGACATCGACAAAGACAGTTTCCGCGAGGCTGCTTTCGGGCTGCTCAATGGCATACCCGGGCGGCTTGGGCGCCCTCGAAAAACGTCTGGTATCACGTCTGCGCGGATAAGGATTCCAGCAACGAGCTGCGCGTCTATGTCGACGGCGCGATGATCGCCTCGAGCACGATCACGCAGACAAATGCAGGACCACTTCTCTACCGGCTCCCACTTCGGCATCGGCCTGGTTCCCGACTTTGCCGGCTTCGCCGACCTCATTGCCAGGCCGGACGCGATCGCCGGCATCCTATACTGCATGAACCTCTCGAGCGCCCAGACCTGCGTCCAACCATCGGGAATTTCTGGTTTGCGAACCATCTCTGCTGTTTGGGTAGCAGGGCAAGCCGTGGCCCGGACCGAACATCGATACGAGAAGTCAGTTCGGTTCCGTTGTGCTACATATGCAAGCTGCTGCGATCTGTGGTTACAATCGCGTCTCCGAAGGGCAATTAACTGAGATGACCTGATCATGGACCGGAAGCTTGCTGCGATCCTTGCTGCGGATGTCTCCGGCTACAGCCGGATGATGGAGCTGGACGAAGCCGGCACGCTCGGGCGTCTGCAGACACATATTGGTGAGGTCGTCCGGCCCGGGATCGCAGCGCATAGGGGCCATATCGTCAAGACCACCGGCGACGGCCTGCTCGCCGAGTTCGCGAGCGTCGTTGAGGCGGTAGAGAGCGCTGTCGATATCCAGCGATCGATGGCACAGCGGAACACTGGTCAGCCTGAGAACAGCCAAATCCTGTACCGCGTCGGGATCAATCTCGGTGACGTCATCTTCGAGGACGGAGACATCTTCGGCGACGGCGTAAACGTGGCCTCGCGGCTTGAGGGGCTCGCCAAGCCGGGCGGCGTGTGCGTCTCGGACATTGTGCATCAGGCAGTCGCGGATCGGATCCAGGTGCCCTTTCGTGACATGGGCAACCAGCGAGTAAAGAACATCTCCCGACCCATCCGTGTCTGGCAGTGGACGCCTGACGGGGGGCGGCAGACGACGAGACCTGTCGAGGCGGCCCTGCATCAGCGGGTGCAATTCGCGACGGCTTCGGACGGCATACAGATCGCCTGGGCCAGCATTGGCCAGGGAGCGCCGGTGTTGAAGGGTCCGAACTGGCTGAACCATCTTGAGTATGAATGGCACAGTCCCATTTGGCGTCCGATTCTGGCAAAGTTCGCGAAGCTTTGCCATCTCGTGCGGTTCGACCAACGCGGAAATGGCCTCTCGGACTGGGAGGTGGAGACGGTATCGGAAGATGTAATGGCCAGCGACATGTCCGCAGTCGCGACTGCTGCACGGCTAGATCGATTCGCGCTCCTCGGCATCTCGCAAGGTTGCGCCTTTTCCGTGCGTTATGCTGTGGAGCATCCGGAGCAGGTGACATGCCTTATCATGCTGGGCGGTTATCTACGAGGTCGGCTAAAGCGACCGGATCTCGATCAAAGGAAGTTGTATGAAGCCGGGGCGATGATGATCCGCGACGGCTGGGGCTCGCCGAATCCCGTTTTCAGGCACTTCTTCACTTCGACGTTCATCCCCGACGCCCCACAGGAGATTGTTGCGAGCTTTGACGAACTGCAGCGCATTGCCACGAGCCCCGAGGCCGCGATGCGACTCTGGGAAATGAACAGCGAAGTTGACGCGACCGAGTTAGCAAAGAGGGTCCACGTCCCAACGCTCGTGATGCATTGCGTGGGAGATCGCGTCGCGCCGATCGAGGAGGGCCGGCTGATGGCCAAGCTCATTCCGGGAGCGATGTTCGTCGAGCTGCCGGGAAATAATCACGTGCTCATTGAAGGCACCCCCGCCTTCGACCAGTTCTTCGAGGAAACGGCTGCCTTCCTGGCGATGCATAACCCGGTCGCGTGACGTCACGACGGGTTTTTTCGAATGTGGGGCTGGCTTCGTGGCATAAACAGATCCGCGACTTCGACGCGCGCGAGCGGCCTGCCGGCGAAGCTCGGCCAAGGCGACGTCGATGCTCGCCAAAATCACGACATTCCGCGACTGGCTGCCGCAATTCGGTGGGTCCTTGAAAATTGCCATGGCCATGTTATGTTGGACGAAATCGTGAAATGTCAGACATTGGAGGCTGCGTCATGGCGAAGGCAACGAGGAAGAAACACACGGGTGGTGGCGCGGAACGGCAAGGCAGATTTGCCATTCAGAAGCGCGCCGGTATGATCGAAATGACGACGAAGGCCGGCGAGTCACTTCCGAAGATTGGTCGGGCAACAAAGACCGGCAAGTTTGTCGCGGTCAGCAGGACCCGTTTTGAGGCCGTCATGAAGGCGGCGGAACATTCTGGTCTGCTGGGTGAGAAGAGCACGCGGATCGGTGGTCGTATCAGTCCGGCGCTGATCGAAAAAGCCAAGAAGCAGACCGGGATCGAGACTGACACCGACTTGATCGAATTCGCCCTCGCCAATGTCGCACTCGATGACAATTTCGGACAGACGTTCAGAAAGACGAGAGGCAGCGTCGATCCGACGCTTAAGCTCGGGTTCTGAATTGACGGACTTTGATTTCGCCAGTTCTGTGCGCTGGGCACGGTTCGATCCTCAGGAAAGGCTGCTTCGCCGCAAAGACGACGACCTTCCGTTCCTCGGTGATACTGCCGAGGCGGGGCAAGAGCTGATGCTCGATACCTGTGTCTACATTGATGGTTTGCAGGGCCATGCTCCGGATGTTGTCGCCGATCTGCTCGATCTCAGGCTCAGCAATCATTCGACGGTTGCCATCCAGGAACTCATGCACACCGTCGGCGTGCTAGATCCCAAGCATCCCGGCACAAAGACGGCAATCAAACAGATCGGCGCTACCATTGGCGACATGCACCCGCATCGCGTATTCGCACCCGATCCTGATGTGCTTGGAAAGGCTGCGCTACTCTCAGGCATCCTGTGTCGCCTTCAGGGCTACCACAAAGATGCGCGCCTCCGCGCGCTTCAGGATTGTGTCTTGTTCCTGCAAGCGCAGAAGCTAGGGTTCACAGTACTCACGGGGAATATCAGCGACTTCGATTATCTTCTTCAGCTAATCCCGACTGGACGGGCGCTGTTTTATCGGCAAGCCTGATCGTCACTCCCGGCACATCACCATTTGCAAGCTCTGCTTAATGCCCGGCAGCGCATGCATTGTGTGGCTGGCGTATCACCTGACGGAAATGTGAGCGCGTGGGTCTGCCATTGAGCCTGTGTGAAGTTCTGGACCGTATTCCCCCGCCTGCTCTCGCTTCTGTCGCGCTGTAATTAAAGGTGAGACTTCTCGCCTAATGATATCAAGCCCTTAGCCTTGTACTTAAATTGATAATTTGCATTTGATTTGAGATTCGCGATTGGTCCGCTGCAGTTATTGTAAGATTCTGACGGTATAACGTTAGCTTGAATTGTTCGCAGGCGGCATGGGCGACGACACCAATGATGATTACGGAGAGCGAGCTCGTTGGAACGAGGCGTGCCGGCGCGAAGAGGCAATCCGCAAGCTCGTGGAGCGCTATCCAAAAGGTCTGAGCGGGCAGGCTGTAGCGGATTTGGCGTGGGAACTGGACCTCAGCCGGGCCACTCTCTACAGGATGATCAGGCTGTTTCGAGCGGGTGGCACTGTAAGTTCACTGATGGACCGAAAGCGCGGTCGGCGCCAGGGACATCGCGCCCTCAACAAAGATCGAGAAGCCCTCGTGCGACGAACGATTGAAGGCTTTTATCTCAAGCCGACACGCCCGTCCTTCGCGCAGCTGGTTCGCCAGGTCCAAATCGCCTGCGCAGCGGCCGGCCTTGCTCCACCAAACTGGCGCACCATCAAATCCCGGGTTGAAGAGGTCGATCTACGGGTGAGGGGGCGTAAGCGCGGCGAGAGCGAGGTCGTCAAAGCTACAACGGCCACGCCAGGTGCCCTTTCGGCGTCGCGGCCGCTGGAGCTTGTGCAAATCGATCATACCAAAGTTGACGTATTCGTTGTCGACGAAGACACGCGTCAGCCGCTCGGACGGCCCTGGCTGACACTAGCGTTGGACGTCTTTTCTCGGATGGTGACGGGCCTCTATCTGACCATGGAGGCGCCGTCGCGATTATCGACAAGCCTATGCGTACTGCACTCAGTATTCGACAAGACCCCGTGGTTGCAGGAGAGGGGTATCCATGAAGCGTGGCCAGTGGCCGGTTTGCCCGGAACGATACATGTCGACAACGGTGCGGATTTTCGTAGTCATGCATTCGAACGTGCTTGCCGGGACAACGGCATACAGATCGAGTGGCGTCCGCCGGGGACGCCCCATTTCGGCGGCCACATCGAACGGTTGATTGGCACGCAGATGGGCGCGGTTCACCTGCTGCCAGGATCGACCTCGAGCAACATCGAGGAACGGCGCGAGTACGATGCCAAACGCCATGCGACACTGACGCTTCGAGAGCTTGAGCGCTACATCGCACTCGAGATCGTTGGGGCAATACCATCATGCTATCCATGGCGCACTCCGTCGGCCACCGATTGCGGTCTGGCGGCAGCAGGAGAGCGAGTTGGTATTGCGCCTGCCGAACGATCGTATGCAATTCTGGATCTCCTTCCTACCGGAGGCAGAGAGAACGTTGCGCCCGACCGGCATCCATCTTTTCAACATCCGCTACTGGTCTCCCGCCCTGGCCGCCGATATCGGACGGGCCAAGGCCCGCCTGATTGTGAAATACGACCCCCGCGATTTGTCGCGCGTTTTTGTCAGGCGTCACTCCGGCAGCTTTGTTGAGGCTCGCTATGCCGATGTGACACTCGCGCCCATTACGCTGTGGGAGGCGCAGGCTGCCCGGCGCAAACTCAACGCTCAGGGCAAACGCGAAATTGACATGCACGTCCTTGTTCGTACTGCGCTTTCGCAGCGCGAACTGATCGAGGAGGCGAAACACAAGACACAAGGACGTCTGCTGCTTGCGAAAACGAATGTGGATGACGATGAAGTGGGCTCGCTTCCGGGCGTCGATTCAAGCAAACCTGTTCCCTCCGTTGAAGATCTGGATTGAGCCCCTTTGAGCAGGGATAACGTCCATCTGACGCAGGCGGCCAAAGACCTCCTAGGCGAGCCTGATATTGTGCGAGTTCGCGCAATTCAGGCTCGGCGCTGGATTTTTTATCCGCGCGCCAAGCAGGCGCTCGATCGTCTCCACCTGCTGGTCGACCATCCTCGCGGCACGCGCATGCCCTCGGTGGCCATCTACGGCGACAGTGGTATGGGCAAGACGATGATCCTGGAAAAATTCTGCGACAACAACCCCTCCCGTTTTGATCCGACGACCGGCGTACAGGCTATACCGGTCCTGGCAATCGAGATGACCGGGAAGCCAGGTGAGCGCCGTTTATATGCCGGGATCCTGGCTGGCGCGCCACAGGCACCCCGCGCCGACATCGTGCAGATGGAGCAAAGCGGCGTTGCGGCTTCTGAAAACGGTCGGCGTCCACGTTCTTGTGATCGATGAAGTACATAACATTCTCGCCGGCTCGTACCGCGAACAGCGGGTCGTGCAGAACACGCTGCGATTTCTCAGCAATCGGCTTCAGATCTCCCTCGTTTGCTTCGGCGTAATCGAAGCCCGCGAAGCGATAAGTGGCGACGTACAGCTTGCCCGCCGATTCGGCGAGCTGACCTTGAATAGGTGGGCGGCCAACGAACAGTTCGAAGCACTAGTTTCGTCCGTTTTGCGGAATATGCCGCTTCGCCGACCGACGGTGCTGACGCCGAAATCCCTACGCCGAATTCTGCAGATCAGCGGCGGCATCACGGCAAATATTTTCCAGGCGATCACGAGCCTGGCAGCCGAGTCGATCGAGAGCGGCTTAGAGCATATCACCGATGAAGCTGTGGAAAGTTGGCGGCCGCCAGTTACCGAAACAGCATACGCATGATCCGAGAGCTCAACTGTCAAACGGCTTCCAAAACTGACCCTCGATTGGAGTGGGCCCCTCGGGCCGGACAGTGTCAGGCCGCTGATTTGACCGTTTGCCGGGTGTGTTGATCCTCGAATTGCATTGGACTGAGATAGCCGAGTGCTGAGTGAAGCCGTCGACGGTTGTAGACCTCGTCAATGAAATGCGGAAGGTGTTCGATGACATCGGCGAACGTCTCGAAGGCCATTGGATAGACGGCCTCGACTTTGAGCGTCTTCATGAAGCTTTCCGCCTTTGCATTGTCGTAGGGATTGCCGCGCCGGCCCATGGAACCGACCAGGCCGTGGGCGGCAAGGTGATCGCGATAGGCTGTCGCGGCATATTGTGATCCGCGATCGGAATGATGCACGCAGCCGGGTGGCGGTTTGCGTCCTTCGACTGCGGCGGTCAAAGCCGCCAGCGTCAGCCGCGCGTCGATCGAGCGGCTGATGGCGTATCCGACAACCCGCCGCGACCAGGCATCCAGGACAACGGCAACATAGGCAAAGCCGCCGACGACGGTGACGTATGTGATGTCGGCCACCCAGAGTTGGTTCGGCCCATCGCAGATGATGTCCCGGGCGAGGTTCGGGAAGATCGGCTGATTGTGATCGCTATCCGTGGTCACCGTGTAGCGCTGGCGCATTCTCGGCTGAAGGTCATGCTCGCGCATCAGGCGGCGGATCTTCTTGTGATTGACGATCATGCCTTTTTGCCGAAGAGCGGCGCGGACACGGCGCCAGCCATAGTGCTCGAACTCGTCACAGATCGCTGCGATCGCTTCGACGATCGCGGTGTCGTCGGCCGTCTTCTCCGGACGGTCGTAGTAGGTCGAACGCGAGAGGCCCATCAGCCGGCATCCTTCGGCGACGGAGAGACCATGGGACCGGTGGTCGCGGATGTAGGCCCGTTTCTCTGCCGCGGTCCCGCATGCAGAGCCCCCTTTAGAAACTCCAGTTCCAGAGCCTGTTTTCCGACGAGCCGTTCGAGCGCGGCAATGCGCGCCTCATAAGCCTGGAGAAGATCAGCAGCTGCGGCATCCTCATCGAGAGCGCCCGCCTGAAACTTCTCGACCCATATCCGGATCAGATTGCGTGAGATGTCGTGTCGCTTCGAGAGGGCATGCAGGGTCTCGCCGCCGAAATACTCCTGCGAAACCTGCCGCTTGAACTCGACGCTGTGGGTTCGGTGCTTTGCCATGGGCCTTCATCCTCTGAAAGCCCGGCTGCCCGGTCAATTACCGAAAACCATCCTGTCCGGCCCGAGGGGCCCACTCCAGATCGGCGTCCAATTTTGACCCCCTTATGCAATGCGCGGCGGTCAGCGTTCGCCGGGGCGGAGCTGGTCAGGGTTGCGCAGCCGGGCGAACGCGGATGGCGCTTGGCAGCTTGATGGGGTGATCAGGCGCGGTTCTTGAAGCGCCAGGATTCGTTTCCGGTCTCGATGATCTCGCAATGATGGGTGAGACGGTCGAGCAGCGCTGTCGTCATCTTGGCGTCGCCGAAGACGGCGGGCCATTCTCCGAACGCCAGGTTGGTGGTGACGATGATCGAGGTCCGTTCATAGAGCCTGCTGATCAGGTGGAAGAGCAATTGCCCGCCGGCCTGGGCAAAGGGCAGATAGCCGAGTTCATCGAGCACGACGAAGTCGAGCCGGGTGAGGTAGTCGGCGATACGGCCCTGCTTGCCGCCGCGGTGCTCGGTCTCGAGCCGGTTGACGAGATCGACGACGTTGAAGAAGCGGCCACGTGAGCCGTTGCGGATCAGGGCGCGGGCAATGGCGATTGCCAGATGCGACTTGCCGGTTCCGGTGCCGCCGATGAGCACGGCGTTGCGCTGGTCGGCGACGAAGGTGCCGTTGGCAAGGTCCCGGACCAGCACCTCATTGACCGGCGTGCCGTCGAAGTCGAACTCATCGATGTCCTTGGCGATCGGCAGCTTGGCGACGGTGAGCTGGTATTTGATGGAGCGGGCTTGCTTCTCGGCGATCTCGGCCGATAGCAGATCGCCGACGATCCTCGGCGGCTCGTGCTGGCGCTTGATGCCTGTCGCCATGACCTCGTCATAGGCGCCCCGCATCCCGTAGAGCTTCAGCGTGCCCATCAGTTCCAGAACCTGCGTGCGTTCCATCAGCTTGCCCTCCTGAGGCTGTCGTAGCCGGCGCAGTCGGCTTGCGGTTCGTGCTGCAGGCGAAGAGCGTCCGGGGTGAGAATGGTGACTGCCGGCGCCGGATCGCGCTGCCGCGCCAGGATGTTGATGATGACGGCGGATGAGCAGACATTCTGATCGAGCGCGTCCTGGCAGGCAGCCTCCACGGCATCGATGCCGTCGGTCAACACCGTGGCCAGGATTGACACCATCTGCCGATCGCCGTCATGCGCCGAAGAAGGCAAAGGCCCTGTCATGGGCGTCGAACACCATCTCCTGCGTCTCGCGCGGATAGGCCCTGACGAACATCATGCGGCTGTGGCAGAGCCGGACATGGGCGACCTTCACGGTCACCGTCACGCCGTTGATCAGGACGATCTCGTGGCTCCAGTCGAACTGGTAGGCCTCGCCCGGCGCGAAGACAGCGGCACATAGGCGTCCGCCGTCGCCGACCCCTGCGCCTTCGCCCAGCTCTTCGCGTAGCGGCGGACGGCGTCAGGCGCGGCGCCACAGGGCATGAAGTGGCCGGCGACACAATGGGTCAAGCCGGGGGCTGATCGGCCGCGTGAAGCATCTGCGCGGCGAGGAGGATCTGCGGCACGCGTCGTTGCAGGATTTCCGGGAGGAGCATTAGCATGCCTATCAGGCGAAAAGCAGTGGATGCCGGGATTGTTGATTCTGCCGAATTGGCCTTGCTGGGGCGGGTTTTCGATCAGATGAAAACCCCAAACCAATCAGCTGAGTCTCAGAGCAGACTGGCCGCTCGGATCATCGCTAACTTTATGGCCGGCGTGGTTGATGAAGCGGAGCTGATTGCGCTTTCAAGGCAACCTCTGGACCGCTAATCGACAGCGGCCGAAAGAAACGCGAGCTGGCGAAGTCTCTGCAAGGCTGCCCGCCCTAAAAGGCCGCTTGTTCAATTGTGTGACTTTCCGTCCCAACCGCCATACAATTCCCTTCGTGGCTGCCGCGAAGGGACGAGCGATATGGCCTTTACCGTCATCTGGTATGGAAGACAGGGCATCGTCGACAAGGAACCGTTCGACGCTGAGAAAACGGCAAAGGATCACGCAATCTCCATGTTTCAGACCCGGAATCGCGAAACCGACGTTCGATTGGAGCTGCTCCGGGAACGTAAATGATCGACAAAGGTTTGTGCTGACGGCAGGCGCTTTCCTCAAAATTTGCCTGCCGCAGGTCCAGCCCAAAAGGCTAGATCGACCGCCGCTGCCGTGAATGGGGCGGCGGGCTTTTCGTAACGATCATAGGCGCTTGGTTGTTTCCGAAACTCTAGACGGGACGGCTTCGGCAACCCCGTTTGAGACCGGAGACGATGCCGCTGCATTCAACAAGCTAAAGGCGGAAGCAGAACACCCCGGCAAATTCAGGAATTGAACACTACCACAAGGAATGCATTGGCCAATCCCATGAAGAGTTATCGCGTCGAGGAGATGGATGGAGATACCATCGTTTCGACGTGCGACTCCAAGGCACGGACGCCTTTCGAAGCGGCAGAGAAGGCGCTTGGGCACAGGGTTACTTTGCGAGGCGATGCCAGCAAATGGATCCGTGTTACTGACCTAGTTGTGACACAGCCGACCCGGTTTCGGCCTCGCTACTTTGAATTCAGACGCGCGTAAGTGAAAAACTGTCAGCGGCGGGTTGCTGGAACCCAAGCGCGATATCGAGCTTATGGCGAGATGAGCACGCGCGGAACTGACTTTTTGCAAAAATGGATTGGTGCCAACGTCCCCCGGACGGCTGGCGCTGACATTATCTCGGTTGCTGAACTGACACAGAAGCTGTTCGCCGACGCCAAGGCAATTGGCATCTCCAGCACCGAGATCGAGGAAGACACCGGAAGTGTTTACGAAGCGATCCTCGATGCTATCGTGCATCATGATGCCGGCCGGTAGTGGGTCAATTTGGCGTCAGCGTTTTGGTTTCAGCATCCGCGCTTCGCGAATGAGGGACGACCAGTTGCCGCCGCCCAGATAGCTGACAAGCTCGCGAGCTTCCGCTTCCGTAATGCCTGTTTCCTTGACAAGGCGCTGAATCACCGGGCCGTTCATCACTCGCGGATTGTCCGATTCGTCAGCCAATTGGTGAGCCCTTCGGGATGGTAACGCTACCACAAGATGTTCCTACCACATCTCTTTTGTTAATGGACTCTTCGGTTCGATTTCATACAATGGCCCGTCGCCTGCTTTCGAACGGCACGGGGGCGATTGAAAGAGTCGATTGCTTTCGCCCTAACGCAAAGGGAGTTGGCATGCCATTCACAGGAATAGCGGAACCGGAACAGCTTTGCATGCTTTGCCAAGCTCTGGACGAGTATTGCCGCACCTATGGTATTTCGGACGAGCAAAGCCGCGAACACGCCGCATGGCTGGTCATGTCAGCATTCACGAATGGCGCGAACAGCCTGGAGGAACTGAGGGCGGCGCTGGAGACTGAAGAACGCCGCCAAGCTTAGGCGGAGTCGCGTCAGTCAGGGTTATGACCGCTAATGGGCAAAAAGACCGATGATCTCAAGCATGAAATCCAGCAGGCCGTCGCCGTGCTAAGCGAGTGCGAGGCAGCCATGTGCCTTGGCGAGAGCAGCCGCGCGCACGACTTAGTTCGCGATACAATTGTCAGGCTGGAGCGCCTGTTGCACGACGCCCAAAGCATACCCCACACTTGATCGGACTAGACATCGACCTTTCGTTTTTGCCCTCGCGCGCCTATATCGGGTGGCAGAAGACCCTCCCTTAATGGCGATGAAGAAGACCGGCTCGCCGGAACCCGCGCCAAGAGCGCCAATCACCATCGTGACCCGCATTTTGGATGATGACGAGCTAACCGACGTCCCAGCAGGGCCGATGTGGCGCGCAATGAACAACTGCGCCAAGCTGGTCAGCCCGGCACCACCGATATAGATCAGGAGGGCGAAGACGCTCGCCATCGGTTGAAGCGCGAACGGTTGCGGTATCGCGCGCAGGCCCAGCCATCTGCATGGCTCGCGGAAGTTCGATGTGGCTGCCAATAGAACCGTCCATTTTGCCCTGCCAGTTCAAGCTAACGGGAGAGCCCTACTGTCGACGCCAATCGCCACTTGCCTTCCATACGCCTGGCCTGAGACATCAGCAGCGATCACAACCGTGAAAATGATCATGCCCTCCATCCACTAATCGCGCCAGCAGGCATCGACCCTTTGTAGAGTCGAAAATCCTGTCCCTGGCGAGGCGTATATCGACGAGAAGATCGGTGGCCCCGACCGCCCACTCCAAGCTAGAGGCAGGCTCGCCCACTGTTCGTCGTCTGTTTGAATGAAGCAGACCGTGTTTGGACGATGATGTTGCGGCTGAGCACTGCTGAGTGATCATTGGATTGGCAGTGTTTTCGTCTTGCCGCACTATTTGGCTCCTCTCCCCTGAGTATTTGGAAACCAACCAACGTCTTCATCGGCGCAGTGGACTGAGGCACAATCGCAGAATTTGGAAGCGATCGGCAGGCTGGCAGCCGGGATCGTCCACGATTTCAACAATCTGCTCGCTGTGTTCGAATCCGGCCTAAACCTGCTTGAGAAGCAGCTCGGCATCGATCCCACGGACCCCCAGATCGGCATGCTTGTCAATGAGATACGCGCGCGGGCCAAAAATGGTGGCGAGCTCACACAGCAATTGCTCGCTTTCTCCAGGCGACAGACGCTTTCCCCGAGGTGATCGACATCAACGCCCGGATCTAATCCGTGACCCATCTATTTGAGGGAACCTTAGGGCGAGGAATCCAGCTTCAAACGATCCTGGCTCCACAACTCTACCCCATCGCGATTGATGCCAACCAGTTCGACGTCGCGCTCCTCAACCTAGCGGTCAACGCGAGGGACGCAATGGACGGCAAAGGTATGCTGACCATCGAAACGAGCGGCGTCTCCGGCGATTTCAATGGCTCACCGAACATTGAAGGATCGTTCGTTCGCGTCACTGTGAGGGATACTGGCTGCTGCATGAAACCGGAAATCCTGGCTCAGGTGTTCGAGCCATTCTTCACCACCAAGGGCGAAGGCCAGGGGACTGGACTGGGCCTCAGCCAGGTTTACGGCTTTGTCCACCAATCTGGTGGGCATGTGCGGATCGACAGCGAACTCGGCAGGGGCACCAGCGTGCACCTTTTCCTCCCGTTAGTCGCGCTCCGCTAGCGGAAAGGCCAAACGCTTTCGTTGTCCCTGAGTCGGACTGAGGTGCGCTGACAGGTAGTGGGACAGCGCACCTACTGCCTAATTTCGGCAAACGGGAGATCATTTCTTGCTCGGGTCATCCGCCGGATTGACGTATGTGATCGCAAACGGACCTTCGCCGTGGACCTGAACAATCGTCGCGCTAGTCGTCCAGGCAAAGTGATTCATCTTGGCTGGTGCGACGCCGAATCCACCTGCGGTCAGGTGCATGCCCTTTGCCTCGTCGAGCTTATCGCCCATTCCGATGTTAAAGTCTCCGGAGAGCACCGTCACATATTCCGAGGTCGGATGATTGTGCGCGGGGATTTTGTAGTTGGCAGGCATCTGCAGCCTTAGAACATAGATGCCATCCTTTGACGGGTCTCCCGCGATGACTGCCATCTTGGCGCCGGCAGGCAGAAATGGCGGAACCGGGCCCCACTTGATGGCGTCGGCGTTGACTGGCATGTCGTCGGCGAGAAGCGGCGCCGTGCTCACGAGGAGAAGCAGCACGGCTGAAGTGAATTTAAACATGTGAAACTCCTTTAGGATTGGCTGACCACGGTGGCCGGGTAGCGTTGGTCCGATTTTGTCCATTGGGTTGAAGTCGCCGACATTGAGGGCCGGCGACACGGTTTCTCAAGCACATCCGCCGATGGCACAGCGTTGGAGGTAACGTGGAAGCAACCGTGGAAACGCGAATGGCGGCGGTCCACCGATTGAAGCAGGTTCGCTTGCGAGGTTCTCCTTCGTTGAACGCAGACGCTATCTACACGTGGGACGGCGAGCAACATCTCCCGGAAGGTTTCAGGTCGCTTCGCCTCCCGGCAGGGCTACGGCGTGCCGCATAACGTTCCTGCTCCGTTCGACCTTAGCGTACGATTTCGCGCTGCTCTTGTTCCGACCCCATTGATGAACGTTTTCCGCACCGCCACGGGTCGTCAGATGCGCCGAAGTCCGGATGGCGGCATCACCATCAAATCGGCCGTAGCTGTCTTTGGTTGATAAAGGCTGCGTACGATTTCGCATCGCTCTTGTTCCGACCCCATCATCGACGACATCTGCAGCGAATTGCGCGGCCGTCCCTGCGAACTGGTCGCTGTCGCCGGCGGCTGGCAGCACCGAACCCGAAGAGTCTATGCCGACGCCATTCGCGGTGCCTTTGGCACGGCAACCGGCCAGGGTGCCGATGCAGGGGAAAGAACCCTGTCGCAGTTGGAAAGCCTGGTGCTGATGTGCATCGCCTATTTCCAGCCGATCACCCGCGCCGAGCTGTCGTCCTTCTTCGGCAAGGAGGACAGCCGCGACCTGATCGGTGTGCTGCGCGCGCAAGACTTCATCGCCTCCGGCCCCCGCAGCCCCACTCAAGGCGCGCCCTATACCTATGTGACCACCAGGACGTTCATGTCCCACTTCGGGCTCGACACGCTACGCGACCTGCCCGACTTCGAGGCGCTTGAGGATGCCGGGCTGCTCTCCAAGGAAAGGGCGCTGCCGGGAGATATTCCCGTTGGGCCGCCGAAAGCGGAGGAGAGCGAGGACGATGCCTTGGCCGATGGCGAAGTCTTCGGCACCGAAGCGATGAGCGAAACGCCTTAGTTTTTGTGTCCGGCTGGTCAGGGACATCACGGCCATGACGACTGATCGCGCGGCAGGCGCTGACTCGCGGATACCATCAAGGCCAGCGGTCAACATGAACGACTGCATCAACAGGCCGGACAGAAGACTGCACCTGACCCAATCGTCAAAAACGTCAAATCACCCCTTGCATCGCGGGAGCCATCCACAGAAGACACTCAACTCAGTTGAACGGTGTCATCACCATCCAGAATTGCCTGGCGTTCCCGCGAGAAAGACCAGACATTTGCCTCGCCTGCTTCCAGGACCCAGATGCTGTCGAAATCGTCGTCGGGCCATGATTGCGGAGCGGTCCCTGTGCCACCGACAAGCGCAGCCGTCAGAGCGGGAATAGACTCGTGTTGCCAGCTAACCAATACCGGTGATTGAGCCGTGCGGATGGCATCCGCCGCTGACTGCTCTTGGCCCTTTGAATGAGTGACATCCGGTTCAAGGCCAAGGCGCCTTGCCAGTGGAGTGATTGTCTGGCTAGGCCGCTTGCTCCGAGTGCCGGAATCGTCTCTTTTGACCGTGCCCGACGCAACAATTGACGCTGGTTTGGCTAAGAGGCGGATCGTAAAAAAATCTAGAAAGGCCTCCTGCGCGTTGCCAGCCGCGCATAGTCAAGGACGAAGGATCACTTTCGCCCTGTTCGGTAACCCCGAGGTCAGGACCACCTGGGATCGGCCTTTCGGCATGACGAATGATCGTTACTAGGGCGTAGTGACGATTTAAGGTTTGGGGATTCCCGTTTGGGAGCAAATCAGATTCAACGCTGACTTTTGGAGGTCAGCGATGGATTGCGATGCGCTTCGGGATGATCAGTGGGATCGGATCAAAGGTTTGGTGCCCGGAGGAACCAGGGGCAAGCGAGGTCCCAGGACGAACAACCGGTTGTTTTTGGATGCGCTGCTCTGGATGGCGCGCTCGGGCGGTCGCTGGCGTGATCTGCCGGAAAGGCTTGGCAACCACGCTATAGTGAAGCGGCGCTATTATCGCTGGATCGAGATGGGCGTGCTCGACGACATGTTGGCGGTCCTGGCACGCGAAGCCGATCTTGAATGGCTGATGATCGACTCGACCATCGTGCGAGCGCATCAGCACGCCGCTGGCGCGCGCAAGGCAAAAGGGGGCGGATGCCCAAGGCTTGGGTCGGTCTCGGGGCGGGTTAAGCACCAAGATCCATGCAGCCGGCGATGCGCTCGGGCTACCGGTGCGCCTGATCGCCAGCCCCGGACAGCGCAACGATATCGCCTTTGCCCATGATCTCGTCGATGGCTTCGAGGCTGGGGCCACGATCGCCGACAAGGGCTATGACGCCGACCACCTGCACGAAAAGATCGCTGAAACGGGAGCCGAAATCGTCATCCCACCGAAACGCAACCGCAAGGTCCAACGTCCCTACAACACTCACCTCTACAAAGAGCGCAACATCATCGAGCGCTTCTTCAACAAGCTCAAACAGTTCCGCCGTGTCGCAACCCGCTACGACAAGCTGCTGGCCAACTTCATGGGCTTCGTTAAACTCGCCGCCATCGCTATCTGGCTTAGATAGTTAAATCGTCACTACGCCCTAGTTTGATTGGCATCGTTTCGCCTGCCTCAGGTCAGCATTGGACTAAGTCGACTGTTCTCTAGGCTGGCTTCGTGGTGTCACCAGGGATCGTTCTCGATACAAGCTCGTTTCCGCCTATTGTAGAGCCTGCATAGCCGCCTGCATCATCGGATTACCGGACCCAAATTTACTGCTTCTAGCGCAGCGGGACGACAAGGTAGCCCTACCGACTCTTCATCTCGGCTTCGCTTATATACCTCATTTAGAGGCAGTTCACTACTTCATATATGGGCGGCTCGGCGCGATGGAAACCGTGGCTTTCAAGTCCTCGAGGGATCCCCTTCCGCAGCGCATTTGTTTTCCATGTGCGCCGAGGACATAAAACCCACCCGGACGACAACTGCTGCGAAGGCGCCACCGAATGCGGCTTCTGCTGACGCACCGGCGCAACCAAGGCCAAGTTCCTCGACCTGGAGAACGCCATCCGCCACTCGCTGAAGGCGTTCGGCATCCGGCTCGGGTAGACCGGCCGCGGCGGCTTTGCAAAGGCCGTGCTCGAGGCCGTCGCCGGCGATGCAATGACGCTTGGCCTGATGCAGAGTATCTCGTCCTTCACAGGTTCGTGGTGCAGTTCGCCATGCGCGATGAGTTGTGCCGCCGCTTCATGATGATCCCGGCGTCGGTCCCATCACCGACTCAGCTTCAGCACGGCGATCGAGGACCGGCCCGGCAGCCATTCGCAAGGTCGACCCTTACCAAGCCGTCGGGTTTCACCGGGGGCATGTCGGGGAAGGCCGGAACAATGCACAATATGCGCTAACCAACGAAAGGGCATCACTGGAACGACACGGTGTTCAGCTTGGAGCGGCGCCTTGAAACGGACCGACGCCAGCTGCGGAACGTTTCCGGGTCCCGATAGTTTGGGTGGGTGTCTATTGGGGAGCAGTGCAATGCCACTCACGCAGAGGCTGACTTCGGTCAGTCTTACTTTCGAATGCCCGCAATGCAAATTCGGCCTTGTAAAAACTGGCAGCTGGTTCCAGGTCATTTCTAAATACCAGTGCGAGGGATGCCGACGCGAGATCCGGATTACCTATCCCGCGAAGCTTGCTCTCTTTGAGAAGCACGTGCACCTCGCCCGGGCCGAAGCAGATCCATCTGTCATCTCAAGGCCTTCCTCGCAACATGCTATTTAGCGGGTGTGGCGCACAGACGCAGACGGGTGCCGGACTAGGCCCGGAGCGCGCTGCGACCGTTAAGTTGTGTCAGGAGGTCCGGCGCCGCTGGCACACTGTTGTTACCCTCAGTTCGACGGCTGTCGTCGGGGCTCTCCTGGCAATCAGCATTGTGGGGATCAAAGCATCCACGGCTGCTGCCTCATCGAGGACGCCTCCGAAATACGACCACGTCGTTGTTGTCATCATGGAGAACCACTCCTTCGCTCAGATTGTGCATCCGGGGGCAGCCGCCTATTTGACAGAGCTATTAAAGGGTGGCGCCGTGTTCGACCAGTCGTATGCGGTCGCTCATCCGAGCGAGCCAAATTACTTCGCGCTCTTTAGCGGCTCGACCCAAAACATCAATGACGATGGCGATTACGTCGTCGTGGCGCCCAACTTGGCCAGTCGCCTTCGTGCACACGGTAAAACCTTTGCAGGATACGTCGAGGCCGGATCACCGCGAAAGCACAATCCTTGGGAGTCCTATTCAGGCGCGAAGGAATTTGAGAAGCCATTGACGGACTTTCCCGTCGACTACGCAAATCTGCCCGCTGTCAGTTTCGTTATCCCCAATCTCATAAATGACATGCATGATGGCACGGTACAGCAAGGTGATGCATGGCTGAAAACTCACCTCGGTGGGTATGCCAGGTGGGCAAAGAAAAACAAAAGCCTTTTGGTAGTAACATTCGACGAGGACGATTCTAATGCCAAAAATCACATATTTACTGCATTTTATGGCTTTGGAATCGAGCCAGGACACTATTCTGAGAAGATCGACCACTATGCGGTTTTGCGTACTATTGAAGAGATAGAGACAATATCACCCCTCGGCATCAGCGCCTCCAGGGGGGTCATCGACGTTGGTTGGAGCCGACGTTAGCATTTTCTCCAAAGCGGGCAAGATTCGAGCGATCCTCGCCACTGCGGCTGATGGGCCACACCGTTGACGAAACGTGGTTGCGAGTTGCCGATACCCGTACTCGACAATCATCCGATTCCGGTACAGATCGTCCGAACTTCGATCGACGACCAGAACCGACTTGACGAGCCATTAGCCGTCCTTAAATGTCCATCGGGGCAGGTACTGCGCTGGCCTGCTCAAGATCGGAGGCCGCCCTAATCGGCCCGCGTTTACTGGCATCGCGAACCCCATCCGCCTTGGTCAAGACCTTGCTAAAATAAGCCTTTGCCCGCGCTGGAACTGGGGTTCGGGGAGGCACGTTGCTCTTAGGGTCACGTTTGAGTGGACGAAGGGAGATATTCAAATGAACACCAAGATGCTCAGATGGGCGCGATTGCGCTTGCAATGATGAATGGCTCAGCGCTCGCCGCTGGCAATACATCCGCGCTTGACGATCCGGCAAAGTACACGCGGGATAAACTTCCTCGACCAATAGCTGGCCAACAACGTTCCAGAGACGACGAAGGCGGATGTCATCTCGGTCGATGAACTGACCAACCGACTGTTGAACGGCGCCGTGGCGGTCGGCATTAAGCGCATAGAAATCGATGAGGAAGTCGACAGCCTTTATCGCACGATCCTGGACGCTATCGTGCACTATGACCCCGGCTTGCCGGAATAACGTCCAGGGGCACGCCTTGACTCGTTCCCGACCCGTTCCCATTTTGGGCTTCCCTGACGTGATAGGCCGGTGCGCAGATGTGTGGACGCGTTTTCGTCAAATCTACAATCGCCGATATTGTGCGGCGGTTCGAGTTCGCCGATCCTGGCGACTTCGATAGATTGAGTAATCGCTTCCCCGTCCGGAACGGCCGGCCCGCTGATGCATATCCGACCATCATCCGCGAAGAACTCTCCATTAGCATGGCCGGCTTCGTCTCGGCCAAACAGGGATTGGTGCCCGGCTGGGCTCGCGACGGTGGCAAGCCGCCGCCCGTCAATGTGCGTTGCGAGACCATCGCGACCAATAGCATGTTTCGCAAAGCCTATGCCTCGCGCCGGTGCCAGTCGAACGACGAAACAGCCCTACGCGATCGCCATGAAATCGGGCGAGCCGTTCGCTCTGGCCGGCATCTGGGAAAAATACCGTCGACGACGACCGCTTGAATCCGCGATAGTTTCCCCGTACTGTCTGAGTGGTGCAGGGCTTTGAAGAGAGGTCACCGCCATGGTTTGCTGCATGCGCGATGCGCAATGTGCCCTTGCTGAGGGAACCAATGGCGAACGCGAAGTACTATGTCTTCAAGAAGGTTGACCTCTGGAAGGTCGGTTACGATGGCAAGGACTGTGCGTATAGTTCGAACGTAGCCGCGGTCGTGGCAGCAATCAAAGCCGCGAAGGGCGCCGCGTCCCGTGGCTACGAGGCAGAGGTCCTAGCCCAGAGCATCGACGGCAAATGGCGCACCGAATGGGCTGCGGAGTAAAAGCCGAGGCAAAGTGTTCTGAATATTGCTGAGCTTTTACAAAATTGCTCAAAACCCGGAGGCATGGAATTGGGGTCCGTGGCACTTGATGGGTGTCGAACGCGGTCCTTTGGTGCCTGTATCTCCAGGGAAGTGATGATGACCAGCACTATGGACGACCAATTGCAGGACACCAAGGTGGGGATAGCGATCCTGGTGACCTGTATAGTCCAAGAGATCAGCGCAACTGATCCTCAATTCACCGACCGCGTTTTGGAACGCTTTCAACGGGCTTATCATGCAGTACGGGACGACGACACCAATACCGCGACCGCCTCGACCTGCTCAACTGGGTCCGTGAACTGCTCACGGGTTCGAGTCAAACCAGCGGGCAAGGAAAGCCTTTCTTGGCCGATTAAGCCTGCTGTTGCGCTGGCGGCCGGTAAACCCACCACCGGGTGGGGGTCCAAACCTCACCCGGTGCCGCATGTAGCGGAACAGCGAGGCTGCTTCAATGAACATCGCAAAGATTGCAATTGCCAACTACCAGCCCAACGTCGGCGTCGCACAGGCGCTGATGCCCGAGCACTTGGGCGTGCCAATCCGGACGTATGAAGGAATGGAGGCTGGGCGCGTCACCAACCGGACATTCACTTTCGAGCAGCGAACTATGCTGCGATTGCCATCGCAGCGGTTACGGGAGACATCAGCCGCTTGCCGGTCGCGCTGCTGGAAATTTGCATCAATGTCGCCGACCTGGCCAACAAAAAACTCGCCTGGTTCGTGGCGCCAATCAGCAGAGGAATAATGGCGCCCATCGGCCGTCAACTCTCAATAATTTGCTGCCGTTTCACACGTTGGGGCATGCCCTGGAAAGCCCGCCATCTCACCCTGCCTTAAGCGTCGGTTCACTGAACGACGACCCCCGCGCAGTCTTGCTCAATCAAGCAACGGCACATGCCACCCATCGACATAGAATTCGCGCAAAATGGAAGAAGGCGCACACTAGGCATATCGACATCACACAGCGTGATCATGATTCGATCATCGCGCCAATAGCGATGTTGAAGGGATGATCTCGCGCACCAGAAAGCCCGTCGCATCTTTCGAAACGACGGGCTTGAGCAAATCAAGAAAGTTAAATTCGCCCCAGGACAACCAGAACAATGATGACGATCAGAATCAGGCCAAGGCCGCCGCCGCCATAGTAGCCGGTGCCGTAGAACGGGCCGCCGCCCAGGCCGCTGAAGCCGCCCAGCAACGCAATAACAAGAATTATGATTAGGATAGTGCCGAGACCCATCGTGTACCCTCTCATGGTTGTGCTGCCGCGCATACTCAACACCGTGGCTACTGCATGTTGATCACGATAAACGTCGTCAGGCAATCCGGTTTCCCGCCCACATGTGTTGGCTGGGCGGAGCGCGTGCGCTCGAGCAGGGGCTGCGGGATATCGCGCGTGCGTCGCTTGGAGGGGTGCGTGGTCACGACCTGATATTCCGGTTGAGTATCTGTTGCAGGAGGTCCCAACCGTATTTCCCCTCAACGGATCTCGTCGTGTGTGAGGCGCCGTGCGGGCGCCAACCGCGACGATGCTGTATGGAGGATACCGACGATGGTGGCGACGGCATGAAGTTGGCGGCGAAGCCACCACTCGGGGCTATTCGAGACCGGGCGGCTTGCCGCTCCGTTTGCGGTGAGGCTGCCGTCAAAGGACAGCTACTATGCCATCCGCCCGAATGGCAATTCCGAACATGGCTCATGAGAAGCGGATGAGCACCGGAATTGTTCTCCACGTTGTGGCGGTGATATGTTCCGATGTTGGAAACGTGCCCGATGCAACTGCCTTGGATGCCGTTATTGGCCCGGCACATCTGAGCGTTGTCCTAATGAGAGTGACTGCCGGAAGCGGGTGACGGG
The DNA here is from genome assembly GCF_024746835.1 of Mesorhizobium sp. AR02. NCBI lineage: Bacteria > Pseudomonadati > Pseudomonadota > Alphaproteobacteria > Hyphomicrobiales > Phyllobacteriaceae > Mesorhizobium > Mesorhizobium sp. AR02. Next base: position 79,623 of record NZ_CP080533.1, read on the forward strand.
TGCCGGCGTTGGCAAGGCGGTCGGAAACGATAGGCTTCAGGCTGAGGGTGCGGCCCAGAAGGCCAAGGGCAAGGTGCAAAAGGCGGTTGGAGACGTGGAATCAGCGGCCAAAGAAGCGACAAACAAAGCCGCGGCGACAATCAAGAAACTCTAGTCGAGCGCTATGATCACGCACTTGCCGGGCTTGCACCAACGCGGTCTCCTACTGAACGGTGCGTCGGTATCGAGGGGCGCCATCAATGCGGCGTCTGCAGCCATGTCGGACGACCTTGACCTGCCACTGAGATTTTCCTCCATCTGAGATTAGAGTCCGGCCCTTGATTGAAGGACGGACTGATGAAGAGAAAGCGGTTCACGGAAGAGCAGATCATTGCGGTTCTGCGCGAGCATGAGGACGGTGCAAAGGCGGGCGATCTGGCCCGCAAGCATGGGATCTCGGAGGCGACGCTGTATAACTGGAAGGCCAAGTATGGCGGCATGGATGTCTCCGACGCCAAGCGGCTGAAGGCCCTGGAAGACGAGAACGCCAAGCTGAAGAAGTTGCTCGCCGACCAGATGCTCGAAGCCTCGGCGCTGCGTGAGCTTCTGTCAAAAAAATGGTAGGGCCCGCCGTCAAGCGCGAAGCCGTCGCGCATCTGCAGGCCGTCATGGGCTTGTCGGAGCGTCGGGCCTGTTCCTTGTGGGCGCTGATCGCAAGATGATCCGCTACCGGTCCCGGCGTCCACCCGAGACGCAGTTGCGCGGCAGGTTGCGTGACCTCGCCAACGAGCGCCGACGCTTTGGCTACCGGCGGCTGTTCATCCTGCTCAGGCGCGAGGGCGAGGTATCTGGGGTCAACCGCATCTATCGGCTCTACCGCGAGGAGGGCCTGACGGTGCGCAAGCGCCGGGCAAGGCGGCGAGCGGTCGGCACGCGGGCGCCGATCCTAGGGCGTAGTGACGATTTAACTATCTGAGCCAGATAGCGATGGCGGCGAGTTTAACGAAGCCCATGAAGTTGGCCAGCAGCTTGTCGTAGCGGGTTGCGACACGGCGGAACTGTTTGAGCTTGTTGAAGAAGCGCTCGATGATGTTGCGCTCTTTGTAGAGGTGAGTGTTGTAGGGACGTTGGACCTTGCGGTTGCGTTTCGGTGGGATGACGATTTCGGCTCCCGTTTCAGCGATCTTTTCGTGCAGGTGGTCGGCGTCATAGCCCTTGTCGGCGATCGTGGCCCCAGCCTCGAAGCCATCGACGAGATCATGGGCAAAGGCGATATCGTTGCGCTGTCCGGGGCTGGCGATCAGGCGCACCGGTAGCCCGAGCGCATCGCCGGCTGCATGGATCTTGGTGCTTAACCCGCCCCGAGACCGACCCAAGCCTTGGGCATCCGCCCCCCTTTTGCCTTGCGCGCGCCAGCGGCGTGCTGATGCGCTCGCACGATGGTCGAGTCGATCATCAGCCATTCAAGATCGGCTTCGCGTGCCAGGACCGCCAACATGTCGTCGAGCACGCCCATCTCGATCCAGCGATAATAGCGCCGCTTCACTATAGCGTGGTTGCTAAGCCTTTCCGGCAGATCACGCCAGCGACCGCCCGAGCGCGCCATCCAGAGCAGCGCATCCAAAAACAACCGGTTGTTCGTCCTGGGACCTCGCTTGCCCCTGGTTCCTCCGGGCACCAAACCTTTGATCCGATCCCACTGATCATCCCGAAGCGCATCGCAATCCATCGCTGACCTCCAAAAGTCAGCGTTGAATCTGATTTGCTCCCAAACGGGAATCCCCAAACCTTAAATCGTCACTACGCCCTAGTCGAGGCAAAGCCGAACGCGCGCTGGTCGCGGGATTTCGTGCATGACCAGTTCGCCTGCGGCCGGAGGTTCCGCGTGCTCAACATCGTCGACGACGTGACGCGCGAATGCCTGGCCGCGATCCCGGACACCTCGATCTCCGGCCGCCGGGTGGCGCGTGAACTGACGGAACTGATCGTCCACCGCGGCAAGCCGGGCATGATCGTCTCCGACCATGGCGCCGAGTTCACCTCGAACGCCATCCTTGCATGGTCGAAGGATTACAGGATCGAATGGCACTACATCGCGCCGGGCAAGCCGATGCAGAACGGTTATGTCGAGAGTTTCAACGGCTGGATGCGCGACGAGCTGTTGAACGAGAGCCTGTTCTTCGGCCTCGACCACGCTCGCAGCGCCATCGCCGAATGGAGGGAGGACTTCAACACCGCCAGGCCACATTCCTCGCTTGGCTACCAGACCCCGGCAGCCTATGCCTAGGTCATCACCGCAACCGGCTCCGACGCTGCGCCGATCGAAGGCTCCGCGCCTCCGCCGGTTGCTTTACCCGCGCCAAACGGCATAACAGAAACAGTGGCAGGTCACCCTGCGCAAATAGGTCAGGCTTTGGCCATAGGCGTCGATTGCGGGTCTTGCCGCTGCCGAGACGCGCCGATTGAAAGGCAGCAACGGCCTGGTCTGCCGGTGCGTCTCCATCAAACACCGGCCTCGCGTCAGCGCCCGCTCCGGTGCCAGTGTTCACGACGGGTCGACGGTGGTCGAGCAACCGCGCGCCGGCTGCTCACGGGCGTCCCCGAAGGGCACGTGCACTACCGTCCTGTTATCTTTCTTTGCGCCCGTCGCAACCGTTGCAGCCATCGCCACGGCTGCAAGGCAATGTAGGCGGCAAGGAATGCTCTTTGTGCGAGGCCGACTTCGCTATGCCACACCTCCCTCATACCTGCTCCCCGCAAGGCCTTGCGTTGGTCTCTATTGTGGTCCCAGCGCTTGCTGATGCTGTCCGGCTGGTAGTATTTATGACAGAGGACTTCCGGTACGCGGACAAAGCCGCCAAGCAGCGACAGATGCAGAAGCCAGGTCCAATCGGCACAGTATTCGCCCTGGCTGTTAGGCTTGATCCCCCCGCTGCGTTGGAACGCCCATGCCCTGAACAGCCCACGGTTGGGAACCCACCATCCGTGCGGCAGTCGCACCATCAACCGCCCACGGGCAAAACTTCCCTGCAAGCCCGATAGGAAATCGAACTTCGATATAGCATGCTCGCCGCTGACTTCGATCACCTCGACGTCACTAAACGAGAGCACTGCGTCGGTATTGTCATCGAGTGCCAGTACCAGCGTTTCCACATAGGTTGGATCGATGATGTCGTCATGAAAGGCGAAGAACATCAATTCGCCGGTGGCATTGGCCATGAGGTCGTTGGAATTTTTCAGCCATCCGAGATTCTGGTTTCGGCGCAGGATTCGGACGTCATCACGGGCGCTTGCGAATGCCGAAACGATCTCAAACGTCGCATCTGTCGAATTGTCATCGCCGATCAAGATTTCGATATTATCCCACGTTTGGGCGGCAAGGCTGTCCAACGTCCGCGAAATGAACGCTGACGAGTTGTAGCAGGGCACCAGGGCGGTGACCTTCGGCCGCCAGCCGGACTTGGTCTGACGAGCGCGAATCTGTTCGATCTTATCCACTTCATTCCACCCCGCACATCTGCCTTGCCAAGCTGTTTGCGAGCCACGGCGCCGTCGAATATTTCCCCGTGTCGACTGAAATATAGCCGCCTAAGCGGTTGACCCCGAATTGATTTCGACGATGGATAGTGGCTTTCGGATCGCTGAGCGAACCGCGGCCCTGTGCAAACACGAAGCCCCCACGCACTTCTAGCTCTTCGGCGTCGTTGAACATGCTGGACACATTCGGTACAAGCTCGGTGAGCTTGGCCCGAACATCATCGATGAAGCACTGCTGTGCTGTGGCATCCAATGCGATGGGCGTTTCGATCGACAATTCGCCGCTCTCCAAAAAGAGGCCGCTTGGGTACCACGAGAGATAGAAGCTGCGTCCGTCGTAGTTCTTTATGTCGCCAAACGGGCCAAGCGCGACAACCGCGCACGGCACATCAACCGGCTGCCTGGTGCGGCCAAAGAGGCAAAGGCGGTGTCTGTGCGACCAACCCGGGACCGGCTCAAGGCCGGCGGTTCGATCGACAGCCAATCGCCCTTCCCACAGACAATTGACGACGATGTCGAACGACTCGGTTTTCTCACCTTCGATCGCAACGCGCCACTGGCCGGTAATCCCGTCCGTCGGCTGTGCCGACAGAATCTTGGCGGCCATCCGCAAGCTGATATTGGGTTCACCCTTAACCACCTCGCAAAGCCTGTCGGCAATCCAGCGCGTGTTGACGGATCGCTCTGGAACCTGGAAGCCGGCAACGACCTGCTCCGAGCCCGTGATATTTGCCAATTCCCCTTTGGAGAGCCTTTTCGAGCGCGCCGCTGATACATCAACTAAATAGTGGGCGGCGTCGGCATGGCTGTGCAATAAGACATCCAGGCGTTCAAAAATTGTTCCTAGCGCCTCGGCGCCGACGATTGAGTCGCGGTGGACCAGATAGATATCGTCCGAGAATGTCGTGTGCGATTCTAGATCCGACCCGATCAATTCGGAGACGAGCCTACCGAAGCAGAGTCCCCCCGAAAGCAGGTGCCGGGCGGTCAGTAGCGAGGGATCGGCGCCGTAAAGATAGCCGAGGTGGATTTTACCCTCATTCCAGCGGCTGGCACAGGCCAGCGGCTCGTGCTCCTTGTCGAAGAGGGAGACCGAGTAGCCTCGGCGCGCCATCATGACAGCGAGGCTGACGCCCATGATTCCGGCGCCGAGAATGGCCATTGTGCCACGAACCGCCTTCACTTGCTGGCGCACGTCGCGGTCTCTCCTTGTCCGGGGGTTGTCAGACTGGGTCCAACACGTAGTTTTCGGGGTCGTATCCGGTCTCGCAGAAGACCAGCAGGGACGGGTTCTCGCCCTCATATGTTTGCCGTGCCCAGACCTCAGCTTCGACCAGGACCGCCCGGTTCGATGCAGTAAGTGACATCCGCTCGACCTGCCCCTGATAGCGGAATTCGATGCCGATCTCACCCGACAGCTGCATCATCACTTGCCGGCCCAAGCGGTGAGCGTGTCCACCCCGCGACGTGCCAAGCGGCGCGGTGACGACGAACGCCCGCACAGCACGAAAATTGTAGCTGCCGAACTCGATGGCCGTCAGCATGCCCCTGGGGTCGCATTGCATCGTGGTGGGAATTTGCGCCACCATGCCACCCAAGAACGTCTGATGCTTCATGACGTAGGCTCCCCAAGACACTGGTGAAGTGTACAAAGGATAAGCGCTTTCAAAAAGCATAAACTACAACTCTAGACCGTATTTTGGGATTGGCCGATGCACGATAGTCGAACGTGGGCGTGTGGCCTCCCGGCGGCATCGGCGCACAGCTTCCGGCGGAGCGTGGGATTTGTCGGAACAGAACCAGCATTTCATTGAACGGCTTCGGCATCGCCCTGGCTTAATTTCGCCGGATGGGTTCCAACCGACAGTCCGCTTTCGGCCCCCAAGTCGCCGGTCAGGCGCGCCTCGGCTCAATCGCAAGAACCAGCATATAGCCCTGTTCCCAAACGCAGACATTGTCGGCGAATACGCCCGAGGAGCGGTCAGAAGGATCTGCGGCGTGGATCATGGACGGCGCGTCTGCCTGTTTCGCCGCCGAGCCTCGTGCCCAGCCTCCACAGTGCGTATTTTGATCCATCAAAGTAACATATAAGTAATATCGACTCAGTACCGATTAGGTACTTTGGATGTCGCTAAATAGGCAGAAGAGCGCGGATACTTCCCCGCCGATAAGACGAAGCGACTTAAGCTGATCAACCAAACAGGCGCGGCGGCAGGGGAGGGGCATGGTGGTGGCGCTGTTTCTGGCGTGCTCATTGGCGAGCAACTGGCTACCTCTCTTGGTTTGCCACCGGTTCTAGGGTCTGTGGCCGGGCTTCCGGTGAGCTGGCTTGTGCCGGAAGGAGCTCCTAATCTGACAAGGGACCGACCGCATCTATTCGGTCCAAGACTTAACCGACCGGGAAACTGTTGTGGTCCTTGACGACGCCGGCATGATGACCCGGTACGAGCCGGCTCGCTTCCGTGGACAGTTTGAGAGCGAAGAAAGTTGGCTCGATCGCACGGCAGACATCATAAGGAAGTACGCGGCAATTACCGAACATCGGTGGCACAAAGACAACGCGGGTCCGGGTTGAATCGGGCCGCTTCCAAGCGAAAGCCGATGACGGGACTGCGCATACCGTTATCGAGCGCCTTACGATTGTAGAATTGCGGCCGGTAAGCGGGCCGCCTCAATCGGCAAAGGGGTCGAAAAAGTAAAGCACGTTGCAAGGCTTTGACATCGTACAGATCGACGATAGTACGTTCAAGATCGTTTGAACCGGTCAGATAATTCGTCGAATATAATTATTTCTTGCAGCGTGGCATTTTTTTCATTGCAGCATTCGCTTCCGCCTCGCTTTTGTATGTGGTCTTCGCCAGGTCGATCACAAGGGTCCCGTCTGGCTTCTTCGTGACAACCTCACACTGCTTCGAGACCGCGTCTTTCGCCACCCACCACTGTTCGGTGGCCCCAAAAGCCGACATAGTAAACTGACTGATAAGCGCCGTAGCGATTGCGATTTTGCGTATCATTTCGTTTGCTCCCTTGTTCAACACAGAACGTACGGTTTCATCCTCTGTTCCGTTGATGAAGGTCCTGATTGTCCATCTCCTCGCGAAGCGGCTGATATCGGCCAAGGTGAGTTTTTGCCCGCTTGGAAGGCTCACGAAACTGTGCCGGAAAAGATCATGCTGGCAATGGCCGTCAACCATTCCTTCACCAAATTTTCGGCCATCCATGGGTTGTTAGCAAGGATTCTGTGGGGTCGACTTTGGTAAAGTGGCGATTGGTCCGCCCTCCTGCGAACCCTTTCTTACCCGCTCGTGAGTGTGCGGTCCTGCCCAGGAAGGGCGTTCGCAGAAGGCAGTCCCATGGAAAAGTTGAAGCCGATACACGCTATCAAGATCACAGACCTTTCGCCGAATTTACCGCAGACTGGCGAGCCGATTTGCGAGCGCGTAGACCCGACAACGCTACGTAGATCACAGCTACCAGCGCCAAGTGAGCGAGCGCGGACGTAAGCAAATCCGCAAGATCGTCGAGCAGTTCTGTTGGACGAAATTCAAGCCTCCGGTATGCGCCTACGCTCTCGACGAAAACGGTGCGACTGTTTTGAAAGTCCTCGATGGCCAGCACACCGCCATTGCAGCGGCGAGCAATCCGCATGTTGGCATGATACCGGTGATGATTGTCGATGCACCTGACAACCAGGCGCAGGCGGCCGCGTTCGTTGGCCAGAATACCCAGCGGGGTCGGAATTACCCCGCTTCAGCTTCATCAGGCAGCAGTCGCATCTGGTGACGAGGATGCCATGACGGTTGAATTGGTGTGCGCCAGAGCCGGCATAAAGGTTATCACTACGCCGCCGGCCGCCTCGAAATATCGCGCTCGTGAAACAATCGCCATTGCAACAATCAGCGGCCTCGTTAACCGCCAAACGGCAGTGGGTGCGCGCCGGATATTGGAGGTTCTAGCGAACGCGGATTTTGCGCCAATCACCAGCCCCCAGATCCGAGCTGCTGAGTTGCTAATGACCCACAAAGAATTCAACAGCGGTTCGATCCTGAGGAGCTTACCAAGACCATGGCAAACCTCTATCTGACCGCCGAAGAGGACGCCAAGGTTTACGCGCACGCACAAGCTGCCGTTCTTCAAAGCGCTTGCCATTGTATGGTTTCGGAGCACAAAAAAGCGGCGCACACCAATCCGTTTGGTCGCTTAGGGAAGCGCTCGCCGTCGCTCGCGGCGAGGCCGAGCCCTACAAGCTTCATGTGCCTGCCGAGATCGACGTCAAGGCGATCCGCTCGAAGGCAATGCGCGCCTATCTGCACGCAACGTTGGCTGAACAAAAAGCCCGTGTCGGCTCGCGCCGGGATGGGCGAGTTTCATCCCCGAGAATGGCGGCGGCGCTGGAGTGCCAGTGTTCGGAAAGGTGGCGTATTTTAGGTGAAACTAACTCACCTACTTCCGCGTTGCTGGACTCTAGGGGGTGGAGCAGAACGGGGCCGCCTTGGCAGATTTCAGACAGTTTCGATGCCCTCGATGCCAGGGCGCGGGTAAAGTTTTTGATTGCAGCGAATGGGTAGCCTCAAACGGCAAATGCTGTCCGCCAGGCACGTACCGAAAACGCTGCCCTGGAAAGACCGTCACATGCCTACACTGCCTTGGGACAGGATTGCCGGGCCGACCGCTTTAGCCAGCAAACACGCTCACGACATAGGTTGTGGCCGACTGGTCGGGCATTGCGTCTCCAGTAACGGATTGGAAGCCCGCGCCACTTGCGGGAGGCGCGGGCCGATCGGGGCCGGTGAAAATCCCGATCTCCGGCAACGATGAAGTGTTAAGCATCGCGTGCCGGAAGCAAAACTAGTTAGAGATTGCTAATGTTCCGTCAACCGTCGGCGCCGACCGTGTCGAGGACGTTGGCGACAAACCATTTGTACAAAAAGTCTGTGCCGCGCGTGCTCAGGTCCTGTTAGGAGAATCCGATTGGTGGGCCACTGGTCGGCCTCGATTTGTTCCCGTCCGATGCAACTGGTTCCAATTGCGCCCTTATCCTTCGTTTGGCTCCAATTTCGCATTTTCTAGCCTTCTAGGCAGTATGCGCGATCCACCCCAGAAGGAGGACTAGAGCCGCACCGAACGCAAACAGTGTATAGACAGCCAGGAGTAAAAAGACGGGGAAAAAGTCACTGTGGTAGGCTGTCACGCTCACACCGATTAGAGGATTGGCAATTTCATTGTGCAGTGAGCCGTCGTTGTCTGGAACAACCCCAATTCTATTGATTGGACGTCCATCCTCCACTGTCGCCTCTGCCCGCTCTGACTTCGTAGGCGTAGCCGTCTCGGCCGCCTTTAAAATCCTGTTTGATATATGCATTGCCACCACTGGATCATCGGACAGATGGTCCTGTGCGACCGGTTTGGCTAAGATTTCAACCCCGCGTGTGCCCATGGCTAATAAGCTTCTTTCCTGACTTAAAGTTCCCTCGAAGGCCGGCGTCGTAGTGCACAATGGCATCGAGAATGGTGCGGTAGAGGCTGTCGACCTCTTCATCGATTTCGCCGCGCTTGATGCCGAGCGCCTTGGCATCCGCAATCAGCTTGTGGGTGAGTTCGTCAACGGAAATGACATCCGCCTTCGTCGTCTCAGGGACGTTGGTGGCCAGCCATCTGTCCAAGAAGTTGATCCCGCGTGCGCTCATAGAGCCTTAAGCTCGCTCGCCGAATTGAGTTCCAGCAACACGGTTTCAGTCGCCTCCTTGAGTCACTGCTCCCTTAGCCGCGCGGTCTTTGCTTCTCTAGCTTGCCTCCCCCTGGCCACCGCATTCGAAGTCTGCCGCATGGCAGGATTGGGGGTGCGCTGATGGCCCGGAAAACAAGCATTGCCGAATATCGGAAAAGACAGCCGGCACTCATTGCGGAACGCGCTCGTGAATTGCTGATCTACGATCCCGAAACTGGCGCCCTCAACTGGCGCTTGGCCAGGGGATGCCGTAGCGGAGCGCTGGCGGGCACTCGCACTGCTGATGGTTACCAGCAAGTTGAGATCGATTATCGGTTGTACAGGGCGCATCGCGTCATCTGGCTGATGATGACAGGCAGATGGCCGAAGCATCTTGTCGACCATCGAAATGGCATGCGCGCCGACAACCGGTGGAAGAACCTCCGCGAGGCAACGCCGCTGCAAAACGCCAGGAACCGCAAGCCGGGGAAAACCAATTCCAGCGGTACGGTTGGTGTGTCCTTCATCGCGAGCCGAAAGAAATGGCAGGCGTTTATCGGTCTCGACAGCCAGATCGTAAAACTTGGCCACTTCGAGGACAAATCCGACGCGATATCAGCTCGGCAAGAGGCAGAACGCCACCACTATGGCGAGTTTGCAGCCTCCAGTGAAGGAGGCGCCCTATGAACGACGGGGGCGCAATCAAGCCAGACATTCCGCCGCTACGGGACGTAGTGGCTGAGGCTGCACAATGGCTTGCAACCGGCTCTGCTGATCGTGGCAAGGCTGTTGTCCCGCAATTGCAGGAACGGTTCGCCTTGCCGCTCAAAGAAGCGGTTGAGGCCTGCCGGCAGGCGGCCCTGATCCGGGCGAGGGCGACGTGATGAAGCCGAAACATCTTGGCGAACACTTCACGAAGCTCATCCGCCATACAATGGAAGAGCCTGCATGGCGCGCTCTCTCATCCACGGCTCAAGCGCTGTATTTGTGGGTCAAGCTCGAATGGCGCGGCCCCGATGCCAACAACAACGGCAAAATCAGGCTGAGCGTTCGGCAGGCTGCTGCCTGTATGGGCGTGCAGCCTGACACTGCGGCTGAAGGGTTTCGGGACCTACAACGCAAGGGCTTCCTCTTCCAAACCGAACCCGCTTGCCTCGGGGTGGAAGGCGCCGCCAAGTCCCCGTCCTACGAGATCACTGAGATCAAGATGCCAGGGACGGACAAGCAGCAGGATGGGAGAAAACTCTATCGCGAATGGCGACCGGGGCGCGATTTTCCAGTCCAAGGCTCCAGCGCCAACAACCCGCGCGGAGCCAACGGCCGAAAAACAAAACCCCGTCATGAAAACCGTGACGGCCCTGTCCTTATAAACATGACGAAAAAGGCGGCCCTGTCATGAAAACCGTGACAACCCTGTCCCAAAAAGCATGACGAAATTGGAGTTTTCTCAAGACCAACCGTCATGGTTTTCGTGACATCCTTATCCTACCAGACCTATACGGCGGGAGGCGAGTATGCAGCCGAACCTGTTTGATTGGTCGCCGCCTTGCCAAGTCATCCTGTTCCCGATGGTCAAGCGCGTCGGTCGCATCCGTGATGTGACCGCCAAGATGCTGGACAAGCGAACTGACAGGGCAGCATCCTCCTACCGCGACCAGGTGACCGTCGCCATGCTGCGCTCGCTGGCCCGGGCCGGCATTCCCGAAGACGAGCAGAATGAACAGCTCGGTGCCTTCTGGTCAGAGGTTCAGCTTGAGATGATCCGCCTAACGTATCGCGGGAGCCAGCCAGGAGACACGGCTGCATGAGGACAACGGAGCTGCCCTCCTGCCGGCCCGACAAAGATCGCCGCTCCGAACTCCAGCACATATCGGCGGCGACTGTGACGGTATTACTACAGCATTTCAATGCTATATCGATTATGGTCGAACCAACGGGTTGGGATGATTCATGATCAAAATCTTCTATGCGACGGTCGCTCTGGCTGCTCTGGCTGCACCGGCGAATGCTCAGGACGGCAACTGGACAGGATATTACGCGGGCGCAGAGCTGGGTGCCGGATTTTCGCGTCCCGGATTCGATGGCCCCTCGTCCGTTGGCAGTTCGGATTTCGACAACACGGCGTTCATAGGTGGCGTCTACGCTGGCCACGATTGGCAGGCTGGCCAGTTCGTTTATGGCGGCGTCGCAAATTTCGATTTCCTTGGTTTTCACGATCAGAATTCGTCACATATCGTCACCGACCCGATTTTCGGAGGAAAGACCCACTCGTACAATTACGATGTGACCTGGGTAGCATCTGCACGCGCACGAGCAGGTTTCTTGGCGTCGGATCAGTTTTTGCTGTACGGCACCGGCGGCATTGCCGTCGCCCGCATAGCGGCTTCCTCGTCAACAACCGGGATTTTCGGTGGGACCGATAACGTCAACACGACTAAAGTCGGCGGTGCGTTTGGTGCAGGCGTCGAATACGCGTTCGCTTCTCAATGGTCGCTGAAGACAGAGTACGTCCACTATTTGTTCAGTGACGTCCATGTCGGTGGCAATGGCGCCGACCAGGTGACGTTCAAGCCGTCTTTTGGCACCTTGAATTTCGGAATTTCGTACCACTTCTAGCGGGCTAAGTTGGTTTGCGACCGAACGACCTGGCTGCATCGCGCACGAAGTTGCGTGACAATCCCGGCCCCTCAAAAACCGGAAGGGTCGGAATCGCCCGCACGCGCTTTTTGAACTCGTCCAAGGTCAACGCAAAGATCAACTGATCGAGGCGTTCGCCCGTTTTTGCGTCCAGTCGATGAGACAATAGTTCGCCTTCCTGGCGCAGCATTCCAAGTCGGCAGGCCATCACTGCTGCTTGATTCCGTGCTAGCGGCTCGAACGTCAACTTTTCCAATTTGCGTTCGACAAACATATGCCAGATGGCGAGGCGAGTTGCTTCGAATGAGATCTGGAGCTTTCGTTGTGCTTTATCGCCGACGATCAGATGCAGCGACCCGTTGCGATGACGCGGATCGATCTCGGTCATGATCAAGCCAATCGGCTCGTCGTCGAGCAGCCGGATTGCCTGCAAGTTGCGCCATACGTTGTCAAAGGTACCGACATAGGAGCGAAACCAATCGAGCCCCATTGCCGCACCGGGCATGTTTAACCCGGCGGCGACAGCAGGATCGGCAAGCCAGCGAGTGAAGCGCTCGTCCACTTCAACTTGTCGCAAGGTCCGGATCCGACAATTTTCGCCGGATCGATCAACCAATATCGGCCGTGGAGCCGCTGCGATTGGTGCCAAGCCTACGCGCTGGCCGTACTGAGGCATCTTGGGCATTGTGGGTCTCACTTCAATTTTTTACCCACCAATGTCACCAGAAAACAAACTCAAGGCTAGAGCCAATACACGCCTAATTGTGCCATTGAGCGCGTATTGCTCAAACATAGGAGGGGAGCGAACTCGACAGGCGAGCCCGTCACCCTTCATCAGGCTGCTGGCATTGCGGGTAGCCTTGTGAGTATGGGGAAAAGACGGTTAGATTGGGAATGAAACGTTTGCAGTTCAGCATCTTGACGATAGGCACGCTGGCCCTGGGTATCGTAGCGACCGAGGCGAAGCAAAGCAGAGGCGCCGGACCCAGCACAGAAGCCAAACTTGACGGAACATTAGGCTTCGCTAAAAGTTGATGCGTGCGGCAGGTGGTGCCCTCCATCGTCCTGCTGAAGATCGGGCCTCCGATCGGCCCGCGCACCTCTGGCCGAGAAGCGCGGGCTTTCAACTGGCGAGCAGCGTTGGCTTGAAATGCCTCGCCACGAAAGCATCGATCGGCCCGGTCAACGCATCGGCTTCCTGTTTGATCTTTTCATCGTCCCAGTCCCACCAGCGGATCGCCAGCATCTTGGTGATGGTTTCTTCAGGGAAGCGATGGCGGATGATGCTGGCGGGATTGCCGCCGACTACCGTATACGGCGGAACGTCTTTTGTAACAGTCGCCTGCGCCGCTACAACGCCACCATGGCCGATATTCACCCCAGGCAGAACCAGTGCTCTTCGGCCGACCCAGACATCGTTACCGATCTTTATGCCGCGCCTGCCGCTGCGATCCATCGGCGAGGGCTTGCCCATCATGTTCGAGTGGACGAAGGAAGTCGTCGCGCAGTCTGTTGGATGGTTTCCACTGCATAGGAACATGACCTCGGCAGCAATTGAGCAAAAGGAGCCAATCTCAATCGGGGATCCTGGCCCGCATCCATGGAACTTCAGACCGTCGTCTATGCCATAGGTCCAGCGGCCTATTATAGCGCTCTTGGGGATTGGATGGCGTCTATTGCGCCACCACATAGAAAACTTCGACATACTGTGCCCCTACTTAAACCTTCCGCAACGGCCGGTATGCGCCGCAAGCTTCGACCCTGCAAGAGCGCGCTTGACGATTTCTGGCAGCTTTGTGGATAGCAGGCTCGTAGAGAGTTGGTCGCATATTGCGTCCCTCACGCCCAGGCGCGCTGGTTCGCTGAGATTTCGTTGGTGTCTCTCGGCGGGCCCAACGACTTAGGGCTTCCTTCGGGGCAAGCCGGCTATTGCTTTCGTCGGCCCACGCTCATCGTCAGGGGCGGCGTCGGCTCCACAGGGGAGTAGGGTGCTGATCGGCCGTGTTGCCTGACATCACCTTTTAAACCCTGCGCAGCTTTGATCAAGGCCTTGCGGCTGTTACCGTGTTTTAGGATCAACTCCCAGACCAGGTCCGCAGTCAAACCGTTCTCCGAAGCGAAACATTCGACCTGATGGTCGTGAATAGCATCATGCCAGGGCTTATAGCCGCCCATTTGGGCCTCCGCTCTAGGCGCCGCATGGCAAAGATAAGCGCTCATGCTAATATCGGGGCAACATGCGAACGAAGGAGCGCATGGCCGAACGATGACGAACAAGCCGGCCACAACCTACGTCGTCAGCATCTTCGAGAAGCCGCACTGGCGGACCGTGCTGACCACCAAGGACAAGGAAAAGGCCTTGGCGACGGCGAACGAGATCGGCGACAAGGTGCGGGTCGAGGAGATCACGCCGAAGGTGAAGAAGCGCTAGAGCAACAGGATATAGGCGCCAAGGCCGCCGATCAGAAGCGAAGCGGCCATGCCGAGCATATCCCGCTGCCGACGCCAGACGACGCTGGCGATCATCGCAACCGTGATAGCCGCGCGCGACAGCGAGATCCGTAGTCCATGAAGATCCGTACAGGCGCCGCGAACGTTCTGGCGCCCTCGGATGGACAGTCTTCGCGCGCACGATCCGCCGAAGGCCATGCGACCAACCGTCTATGCTGTCGGGACACCTGTGAAACGGCGTGCAAAATTGACCCCATAATGGAGTGGGCCCCTCGGGCCGGACAGTGTCAGGCCGCTGATTTGACCGTTTGCCGGGTGTGTTGATCCTCGAATTGCATTGGACTGAGATAGCCGAGTGCTGAGTGAAGCCGTCGACGGTTGTAGACCTCGTCAATGAAATGCGGAAGGTGTTCGATGACATCGGCGAACGTCTCGAAGGCCATTGGATAGACGGCCTCGACTTTGAGCGTCTTCATGAAGCTTTCCGCCTTTGCATTGTCGTAGGGATTGCCGCGCCGGCCCATGGAACCGACCAGGCCGTGGGCGGCAAGGTGATCGCGATAGGCTGTCGCGGCATATTGTGATCCGCGATCGGAATGATGCACGCAGCCGGGTGGCGGTTTGCGTCCTTCGACTGCGGCGGTCAAAGCCGCCAGCGTCAGCCGCGCGTCGATCGAGCGGCTGATGGCGTATCCGACAACCCGCCGCGACCAGGCATCCAGGACAACGGCAACATAGGCAAAGCCGCCGACGACGGTGACGTATGTGATGTCGGCCACCCAGAGTTGGTTCGGCCCATCGCAGATGATGTCCCGGGCGAGGTTCGGGAAGATCGGCTGATTGTGATCGCTATCCGTGGTCACCGTGTAGCGCTGGCGCATTCTCGGCTGAAGGTCATGCTCGCGCATCAGGCGGCGGATCTTCTTGTGATTGACGATCATGCCTTTTTGCCGAAGAGCGGCGCGGACACGGCGCCAGCCATAGTGCTCGAACTCGTCACAGATCGCTGCGATCGCTTCGACGATCGCGGTGTCGTCGGCCGTCTTCTCCGGACGGTCGTAGTAGGTCGAACGCGAGAGGCCCATCAGCCGGCATCCTTCGGCGACGGAGAGACCATGGGACCGGTGGTCGCGGATGTAGGCCCGTTTCTCTGCCGCGGTCCCGCATGCAGAGCCCCCTTTAGAAACTCCAGTTCCAGAGCCTGTTTTCCGACGAGCCGTTCGAGCGCGGCAATGCGCGCCTCATAAGCCTGGAGAAGATCAGCAGCTGCGGCATCCTCATCGAGAGCGCCCGCCTGAAACTTCTCGACCCATATCCGGATCAGATTGCGTGAGATGTCGTGTCGCTTCGAGAGGGCATGCAGGGTCTCGCCGCCGAAATACTCCTGCGAAACCTGCCGCTTGAACTCGACGCTGTGGGTTCGGTGCTTTGCCATGGGCCTTCATCCTCTGAAAGCCCGGCTGCCCGGTCAATTACCGAAAACCATCCTGTCCGGCCCGAGGGGCCCACTCCAATCGAGGGTCAGTTTTGGAAGCCGTTTGACACGTTGGCCTTGAACAGGCGATCAACGAGCGCAACGAGGCTTCCGACGCAGAGCGCTCGGCCCTGAACGCCGTCTGCGACTATCGCTGCACGACCATGGAAGAGTGCCGCGTCAAGGCCGCTTTCCTACTGGAATTCGCGACCGGTCGATATGGCGACCTCCAGTCCGAAGATATCGACGCGCTGCTCTGGTCGTTCCTGCCGGTCGAGGCATTGGAAGCCGCGGTTAAGGCTTCGGAAGGCGGTGCTGCATGAGCCGCCTTATCGACCACCGGGACATGACAGCCGCGCAAATCGTGGATTGCTGCATTCAGGCAACGGCAATCATGTATCTCTGCGAAACAGCCGCTTGGAGCATCCAGAACGGCGGCGAAGCCAATGCCTACACGTTTGCCGAAACGGCGGGCAGCATTAAAGGCGCTCTCGCCGCAGCTCGGGAACTGCTCGCACCAGTGCTCGATGCCCTCGAAAGCCATGAGGGTCTTCAGCACTGATCAATTGCCCTTTGGACACTTGATGCCCGCTGCCTCACGGCAGCGGGCCAATCTTCGTTAAGCGGCCGATTCAGCGCGTGGCCGGCGATAACTCAGACGCCGAGCGCACGCTGGCACTTGAGAAAACCACGAAGGCGAAAAGCAGCACCGCAGCTGCCACGATCAGCGAGCCGACAGCGACGACCGGCTCAAGAGCGGTATTGCCTTGCAGCATCAAATACAGCGCTGGCAACATCACCACCAAGCCGACGTTGTAGAGGCCGTAGTGGACCATTGCGAGTTTCCGCTCTGCCTTTGCCGGGTTAAGGGCGCAGTAGCCGCCGAAGATTGCGCTTGTGACCCATCCGAGCAGATTGATGTGCGCATGCGCCGGAAAGGCGCTGTGGTCGCCCGAAATCGCCATTTGCAAGCCGGCGCAAATGCCCAGAATGAGCCAAACGACGGCCGTCTTAAAGAACAGATCCGAAACCTTCGGCATGACAGTTGCTCCCCTGAATGCCGATTCTAACGCGGCGATATTAGGGTTTCCTAAAAAGGCGATAGAATCAAGATCAAAGCCATCCACACAGGCGCCGCCTCACAGTGGCGGGCTTTCGCTTTGCAGGGGCTATCATCGGGATCAGCGGGCGCTTCATCCTGAAGGGCGATCGCTTCGCCGACTTCGCCGACTATCGAGTCGCGAAGAGCGTTGCGCCGTTGAAGTCCCTAAAGTAATAGCTCTCCAGCGAACAAGGGACCAATCAGCCAATGACCGACGATACTGACACCAGCGCGGCCGAACTCATCGAGCTAACCGCAGATATTGTCTCCGCCTACGTAAGCAAGAACCCCGTGCCGGCTACTGGCCTGCCGGACCTAATTGCATCCGTTCACTCGTCGCTGTCGGGTCTCGGCGGGCCGGGGGTGCCTTCTGTCGTAGCGCCCACCCCTGCGGTCAATCCGAAGAAGTCGGTGTTCCCCGATTACATCGTAAGCCTGGAAGATGGTCGCAAATTCAAGTCGATGAAGCGCCATCTCGGCTTGCTGGGCATGACTCCCGATCAATACCGCGCCAAATGGGGATTGGCCCGTGACTATCCCATGGTAGCGCCGAACTATGCCGCAGCTCGGTCGGCACTGGCGAAAGCAAGTGGCCTTGGCCGTAAAGCCACGCCGATCAAAAACGCGCCTGCGAAGCGAAAAGCCAAAGTGTAGTCCGCCACCACCTGACGCAATGTCAAGACTCAGCTATATCTGGAGTGCGGCGGACCTGAAGAGGACCGTCTGGCCGGCGCCATTCAGGCAACCCTCTCCTGGACGGCGCCGGCCTTTTTAAGCCCAGGGCTTAGCGGGAAGCACTTATTTGGCTGACGGCGTGACCCTCTCGATCCCACGCAACCTTTGCGTCTCCGATACCGTTGTTGTTACTGGCGGCAGGCTGCCGGGGTTTACGTGGGATTGGCCGGCTTGCCGTCGCCGACCGCCCGGTAGGATCAGCAGCTAAACCAATCCGGCCCAAAAAATGACCGACGCGGCCGCCGGTGAAAGCATTGCCTATAAAACCGCGCCGGTCACTGCGGCTTCTTGGTCGCCGCATGCGGGAGCTAGGGCGCGCCAGAAGGCCGACAATTGCCTCCGCGCCTTTGGTTAAAGTCGTACAATCGAATCCTATTGAACCCCACTGCCGACGGGATATATTTCGATCGTCAATTGGTTACGTGAGGGCTACCATCATGGACCAGAGCGATACAGGCGAGCACGTCTCGGCCTTCGAATTCGATATAGTGCGCGAAGCCTTCAGGAAGTCGGTTCGCGAGCTAAATCTGACGGAAGAGCACTGGGCGGCGCATGCCAAATCGCTCTTTCAGGACTTCACGGGCCGCGAGCCGGACGAAACCATGATCAACCATATTATCGGGCGCTAAGGTCACCCCCCTTCAATATCCGCGCCCCTCGCAACAGCGATGACCAACTGTGAGCGCCAAGTATTGCGATAAGCTCCCGGGCTTGCGTTTCGGTAATACCCGCCTCAGCGACCAATCGCTTAACGATAAAATCGCTCGGTTTGGCGCGCGCTTCGTCCCGTTCGTCGGCCATCAGCCACATTCCCCTGGACGGCCTAAAACGAACTTATCGGGCGGCCCCGCACCGGCCACTGCGGTGGGGGCTCGGGTCCTCCCCGCCTAATTGATTTATCCCTACACAAGCCAGCTCGCAATTAAGCCTGTTGGCCTAGCGAGCCGCAGGCGGCCGCGCCGGCCCCTGTCCCATTCCATCGGATGAACGGTGCATCGTCGCCGGTGATGTTACAGTCTTCAACAGCGCTTCGTGCGTCCGTTGGAGCGTGCGGGCAAGAATACGCCTACACTATCGCCCGGCGAAGAACTCGGCTTAAGCGTCCGACGCGTATCTCAGAATTTGTAGTTAATTCTGGCGACGACAGTGTTCTCGGTCTCGCGAGCGCTGAGCACGTTGGCCGGAATCAGGCTGCTCGCGCCATCTTTCGAGCCGAAATCGTAATAGTTCCATTCAACGCCAGCGGTCCAATGGTCGGTGAAAGCATATTCAGCGCCGAGGCCTGCCGTCCAGCCGACCCTTGCCCCGCCACCAAACGACTGCGGAAAATCGGTCTCCGCGAATTTGTATTTCGTGAAGGCAACACCGGCATCGCCGTAGATCAGGAAACGGTCAACCGCGTAGCCAAGGCGTCCGCGCACCGAACCCAGATAGTCCTGCTTGGTCTCGCAGGTTGTGCCTGCGGTGGTCGAACATTGGTCGTCGCCCTTGACAGTCGAGCCTGCGAAGTCACCCTCGATGCCAATAACGAATTGGTTGATCTGATAATTGTAGCCGATCTGGCCGCCGTACACGACTCCCGACCCGTTTGTATTAAAGGGAACGAAGCCCGGAACGCTTACTGGCGACCAACGGCTGTTATTCCATGCGCCTCCAACTTGAGCACCGACATAGAAGCCGGTCCATGAGTATGGCATTGCGGCCACCGGCTCAACGAGGTCGGCCGCCAAGACTGGCGAAGATGCTGCCAGGAACGCAGCGCAACAGATGAGAGCGAGTTTCAATGCCGTCGTCTCCAATGACCAGGTACAGCTTTGCCCATTTTCTAGCCGAGAGTCTGCGCTACTTTTGCAACAAGTTGGAATTATTATCGAACTAACGATCGAACGCCGGCTTCCAGTCGCGGTTCCGCTCCCGCTGCTGGCCCTCGTAGTCAGGAATGCATGTGAAGAACACCGGGCGCCGATCGCGGCCCGCGGCCTTGCAGTGCGAGCAGACGAACAGTCCGACAAGATCCTCATGCATCGAGCCATGGCCAGGTCCGAGGCGGCCTATGAGCGCTTGTATGTCGAGTTTGGTCGATCTGCAGCACATGGGATGGCTGCAGTTGACGTGGACGCTTTCGCGCGCGGCAAGGGTATCGGCGAGAGTCTTGAGAGGCATGGCGATCTCCGTTGGAGGGTCGCCGCAACGAAGGATTATATTCCTAATTATATACTTGACGTACCAAGGAATAAAATCCTATGATTCAGGCCGGCACATGCTCTGCAATCATTTGCAATAGGGAGCGATGAATTTTTCCAAAGCGTCGAGCGTCTGCGAGACGACCTTGGACATATTCGCCAGTGTTGGGATAACAGGCTCGTACTCGAAAACCGTTCCCTTTTGGAAGGCTATCTGTGCGGAGACTTTGAGATCCTTCTGAGCGGCGATTGGCGACTTGGATGCGATCATTACAAATGGGCTTTCAGAATCCCCGCCAAAGGTGCCGTCGGAAATATAAACTCCCATGGAACTCGCCCGTTCGACCCCGACCGTTGCGATAGAGACTATGGGCAGGAAGTCGTTATGCTTGTTGTCATTGGAGAGCCCAGTGACGGCCCAGAGAGGGAGATTCGCGTCCCTACGAGGATCAATGTCTTTCGCGATGAATTTTGCGGCGTCGGGGAAGGCCTTCTCTATCGCGACGTAGTGTCGGGAAGCTACAAGGTTTTCCCCCGTTCCAACAAAGGGGAAGTGAAGTTTCCTTGCGGGTCCGACACACCGAACAGCGGCGTTTATCCAATAGTCGAGGGCCTCCCTGAGATTGTTGACCGCATCCCCCATGATGGCGCCAAAATGCTCTGGGATTGGCTCTTTGGGCCGAAAGGCCAGTGCAAACGAATCTGGCTTAGCGAGAAGAAAATTGCTGTAATGGGGGCCATTCGTGACCTCATACAAATCTCTGGGCAGCACGGCTGTATCGCGGATAAGCGCATCAATGTGGCTATTGGCCCGTTTGACCTTTAAGCGAGTGCCCTTCATGACATTGGACAGTTTCATGCCAGAATCTCCAAAAGACAAAGACCAGGAAAAGGGCGACGAGGTTTTGCGCCGCCTGTTGAAGACCCCTCCCGATCCGAAGACCGGGAAGGGCAAGAAGCCCGTAGCGCCGGACGGCTCTACGAGCAGCGGCGAAGCGCCAGCAAATTATTCGGCTCAACGCCATCAGGCTCGGTCTTGAGATATTTCCTGCCGTTGGCACGCTGAGCGACAACGATCCAAACGGACTTGCCATCCGGGGAGACTGTCCACAGCTTGTAGGCGCCGCTGTCGATCCCGGTAATCAGGTAATCGAGCGGTTGATACCATCCGCCGCCGTCAGGGCCACCTAGGTCTTGTATACGTCGGTCTGCATCGTTGTTAACAGGTGTATGGCAGGTGACTTGGTGAGTGCTGGTCATGCGTATTTTTCCTGTGTGATGCCACAGGAAGGCTTGACGGAATCACCGGTGAGTCTAGTTTGGTGTTCGTTCTCATGTGCCTAGCCGTCCTGTGGCTTGGTTGCATTAACGGCGGTGATTCGGGAAAATCACCGCCGTTTGCATTCGGACAGATAGAGAACACCGCTAGCAAGCCCTAATGTTTGCCATACCCGGTTTTCACAGGGTCTTTTTCTTTCGCCTCAACAGAAATTTGCGTGCCTTTTGCTTAGGCGTGACCGGCTTCACCAATCCGCCGATAGGTCAGACGCTTGTCGCGGGCCATGCGAAGTAGATCGACGGCGCGTTCTGCATCGGAGATTTTCAGAGCGGTGCGGCGATTGTAGCGGAAATCGAACTCGGCCAAGTAGCGGTGCAAATGAGCCTCGCCGCAATGCTGGTAGACGCCAACCATGCCACGCTTGAACACTGAGAACACGTTCTCAATCGTGTTGGTGTGGACGGTGCGGTCGGCTTCGTAGCGCACATATTCGCCACCAGTGTGCTTGACCGTCGCATGGTCCGCGAACTCCTGCCCGGTGATCGGGTAGAAATTGCTTTCGTCGGTCATGAGCGTCGATTTGCGGTCGGCATTGCGGACCAGCACATCGCGGACAGATGCCTTGGTGGCGCGCTCGACGTGGAACATGCGAGCTCTGCCGCCGCGCTCGACAAGGCCAACAATGGAGCGCTTGGACGAATTGGAAGGCTTGCCGCGAATGGTGCGCTTTTCTTGATGGTGTCTTTCGGCCCAAAATAGGTTTCGTCGGCTTCAACGGTCTTGCCTTCGCCGCCAAGCGGGCCGCTCGACTTCACGTCTTCCTTCATGGCTTCGCGGATGCGGTGCGCCATGAACCATGCGGTCTTGTAGGTGACGCCAAGCATGCGGTGCAACTGATGCGCGGACATACCTTTCTTTGACGAGGCGTAGAGATGCGAAGCCAGCACCCACTTATGCAGGCCGATCTTGGAGCGCTCAAAGACGGTGCCGACCGTGACCGAGAACGGCGCACGGCATTCGTTGCACTTGTAGACTCCGGGGCGCGTGGACTTGCCCGCCAGCTTCGTAATGCGTTCAGGATTGGCATTGCCGCAATGAGGGCAGAACGGACCATGAGGCCAATGGATAGCCTCCAAATGCTCGCGGGCCTTGTCGGCGTCGTGGTAAATGGCGTTTGTCAGATCGAACATTGCGGTAACTCCTTGGATTCGTTATCGCAAAATCCTCATGGTACGTCAAGTATATAATTAGGATTATATTCCTCATTCCATTTATCTTGCCACAGGCTGTGGGTTGCATGATGCTTACCCAAAGGAAGGCGAAGGGGCTTGGGGCGCATGTTCGGCTGGTCAAAGGCGGAAAAAGAGGAGGAAGAGCTACGCAAAACGCTTGAGCAGGCCAACAAGCTTGACGCTCAGGCAGCAGAACAAGCTCGGGCATGTCCCCCGATGATCACGATCGAACGCTATGCGGCAGGCGAGTTTTTGGTTTATGACAATCGGCACCATCCAAAGCTCGCGCAATGGCCGTCACAACTTAGCGTTCTTGAGGGGAAGCTTCACGAGATCCCTCGGCGGCTGATTGTGGGCATGGAATACTTCTCGCATGGAAGGGGCCCAAGCATCGCATCATACAGCGATGATTCACCCCATAAGTACGTAGCGGGGCGTCCCCGGCGGGGATATCGATCTATCTGGCTGGCTCACCAAGTGACGATGATGGCATTGTAGTCCGGTGCCCCGCACTATTGCAGATGAAACGCTTGAGCGAATCTTGCATGTATGGAAACATGGGAACGCTGCGAATGTCACAACCAAAAATGGAGTGACCCGTGCGTTCACGATTAACCCGGCTGCCAGGCACAGGACGCCTCGATCGGAATAGGAGCCTCGCCAGCGCGCGTTCTTGCCGGCCGCTCTCCTACACCGCCGAAGCTTCCCTCGTGTGTCGTCCTGGCGCCCGCCTGAGCCGGCCCGCGCCCCTTTAATTGTGGTTATCCAACAGGAGAAACGGCGCAACGTATCTGGCGGACCGAGGGCCTGAAACAGGTGTTCATCCCCGCGGCAACGGTTCGCCATCTGCGCTGGAAACAGGAATGGCTGCGGCGGAACGGCGGCGGGACGCCCGAAACCGCACTTGCCATCGCCCGCGATGAAGCCGCATTTGCCGGGCGCATCGAACTTCATTCGCGTCAACAGGCAACACGGAAGGCGGTGCGGTCGTGAGCGCGCTTGCCGCCTTTCAGACCCGTCCGGTGGCGGGCTTTGCATTTGGCGGTGGGGACTAACGGGATTAGCGGTACTAACTCGCACACGACGGTGTTGTCGAACGAAACGGGCTGTCAGATTTCCAGCGTCGCTATCGGCGAGTTTCTGAGAATGGCCAAATCCCAGGACCCTATCAAGCACCGAGAGGCACAACGCCGTTACCGCGAAGCAAATCGCGACAAGATCAAGGAGCATAATCGCAGCGCTGCCAACAGAGAGCAGAGGCGTCTACGACGAGCTAAGGACCCTGAAAAAGAAGCCCAATTGCGCCGAAAGTACCGGCTTAGGCGCTTGGCCAAGGTAAAAATATACAGCAAGGCCTACCGGCTGGCCCATCGAGAAGAAATAGCCGCTTACAACAAAAAGTACTCCACAGAACACCATGACGAGGCCCTAACCTACCAGAGGACTTGTAGGGCGGCGAACTACGACCGAGTATTGGTCTGGCAGCGCCGATCAGAGGCCAAAGCCAAATCGATCAATGCGATTCGCCATAACCCGGAGGATGTATATCGGGTGGTCAGCCGTGCCGTCAGTTCTGCGCTGCCGCGGTTCATGCGTGACGACGTCATAAACTCGATGCTCCTGGCCGTACTGGAAGGCAAGCTGCTGCTGGAGCACGTTGGCGCCCGCATGAAAGAATACGTCACCGGCTACAACCGAGAGTACGACACCTTCAAAACGCTCTCCCTGGATGCACCATGGGCGGCACTGACCTACGCAGGATCGACCTGCTCGAGGCGCCAGCGCCATATGAGCCTGAAGAGGACGAGGAGGAAGACCCCGATATCGTGATGCTCAAGGGTGGCCGGCTCTGGCTGTAGCTAACGGTGGTGGCCCGCCAGCCGAAGCCAGCGGGCGAAGCCGTTTGGGTATATGCGGATCGCAGGAGATCGCCGCCGACTACTGCGGTTGCTTTTCGTTCTCGGCGGCGCGGAAACCCGACGCGGTTGCATCAGACTCGCAGATATAGGCGCCCTTTTTTGTGTTCCCGTAGTTCCTGCTTCCGGCGAAGTGGAAAATCTTCGACTTCAGGTTGACCCAAACCACTATGCCGGCCGGGCAACGAGCCTTCGCCTGCCCCTCGGTCGCGAACTGGTTGGCACCAGTCGGCGTGGCGGTCGCGGCCGGAGCCGGCGCATTCTTAGGCCGAGCTGTGGTGGTGGTCGGTGCCGTTGTTGTGGTTGGCGCGGGTTTCGCAGGCGTCACGGTCGAAGTTGTGTTCTGGGTCGGGGGAATCACTTCGGTTCCGGCGCGGCAGGCTGCGACGAAATCCTTCTTGGTTTCGCCAGATCCTTTGATCGCGTCTTTGTTGGCTGCGTACTCGGCATCGCAGGCCTTTGCCGTTTTTACGTTCCCTGTGGTGGCCGCACTGTTGGTCGACGCCGGGGCCGCTTTCTTGGTGGGAGCAGCGGTTGTAGCCGGTGCTATGCCGGTAGGGATGACCTCAGTGCCCGCGCGGCACGCTGCTATAAAATCCGCTTTCTTCTCACCCGAGGCCTGAATGGCGGGTTTGTTGGCAGCATATTCGGCATTGCATTCCTTGGCGGTCTTGGTGGCAGCCATGCCTGCACTCGGCGCAAGCGCCAGAACGGACGCAGCAACAGCGAGTGAAAACATAGGGGCAAACTGAAATCGCATCGCAAACTCTCCCTTTCGAGCAAGCGGCTGCCGCTCAAGTGACGTTGTAGGCGCGTGCACTGGGTCCAGCGACTTACGGATTCGTAAATTACGAAAAACGACGGCGTCGGGCTCCATCTGAGTTAATTTCGGCACGTGGGGCAAACCGGAAGGCCGCGCCGGCATGAGTGATCCGCGATCTTCAAAAACGGCGACCCAGGCTCGGAAAAAAATGCTCTATCTGCCGGAGATGCGCTCGGCCTGGAATGGCAGAAGCAGAACCCTGTCCTGACTTGCCTTGGCTAACGCGGCCCCGTCGCCTTCTTCGCGGCAGCGTTGGCCTTCGCCGCCGCACGGCCCTTCGGCTGATGCGTGTGGGTCATGACCGTCTTAAGTTGGGCCTTGATCTTGGCGTGCAATTTGGCCTTGTCGACGCCTGCGGGGTAAATGCCCTTCTCGATACTGGTGGCCATGCGCTCCAGCAGATCGGTATCATGTTCGTCGCGGTAGGGTTTTAGGTCGAGGTCTGCCGGCACTTTGGTAAGCCGTTCATCGTCCATCGTCTTCACGTACTTCTGCATGAAGCGGTCATAGTCACGCCAGGAGATGCCGGCCGCTCGCACGGCGGCTTCTTCCGCCCGAGTGGCGATTTGGTGGGCGTGCAGATAGTGCAGGTCCAATTGGTCGATCAAAGACTTCTCCACCTCCTCGTGCAACAATAGGAAACGGTCGGTGTTGATCTTGCGGCCCTTATATTCCCATTCGCTGGGCATATGCCGGTCGATATAGATCGTCTTCCCATCCTTCGAATAGCCGGCGAGATAGGGGATGTCGTGCTTGCGGTCGAGTGTCTTGACCTTGCGCGCCACAGCATCGAGCGCCCTATCCATCATAAGGCTGGAAACATACCAGTTGGGCAAGCGCAGCTTTTTGTGCGGCGCGGTCGGATGGCAATAGTCGAACGCCATTGGTATTCCCCCCTGCAAAGCGTTCGAATGATAATTGCACGTCATTCCATGTCGGGCAATTCGCATGCGTTGGATAGGCAGCCGGAAAGCGACATCGCAGTTATTCGGCTGATCCATTGTCAGTGAACGGCGTCGCGCTGGGGACGCATTGCAACGACCAACCAGTCGGCGCCGGCTGCTTCTGATATTCGGCGATGGCGGCGGTGCACTGTTCGCGCTTGTCGAAGGTGCTGGGCAGCACCACCATGCCGCCCTGCGGGCCGGCGATTACCAGATACCAGACCAAAACTGCGGTAGCAGCCATGTGAACTCCTTTAGTGCCACTCGGACGAATATGCGAAGGCTATGAACGCGCTTTGGGTGGCGGAAGAAAGGCTACGCCGACAATGTCTTATCAGTTTGAAATTCGGGAGGGCGCAGCCAGGCAAAGTGGGGACCGAAATGGGGATAGCCGGATCGTTCCAGAAAATGCGCTATCTTATCAGATAGTTATGGGAACCCGATGGTGGAGCTGAGGAGCAGCAACACGGTCTTCTCGGTGGCACCGGCGGGGCCTGCGGTGTCGATCACGTCGCCTGTGGGGTCCTTGCCCGCCTGGCCCCAGACGTAGGCGCCCGAAGATGCGATCACAAAAAGCGACAGGGCAATCCGTTTCATGGGGCTGCGTTCCAAACTGGATCCTTCGCCGGCGAATCGGCTTTGAGGCTTTTTGCAAACAATGTCTCACGACACAGCTGACAACCGGCTGTCAGTGAGACCAGATATGCGCGGCATTCTCCCGGCGGGTTGTAACAGACGCAGATCGTGTTCCATCGGCGATCTGGGCGCACTCAACCCGGGCATCGGAACTGAGGATAGGCGCGAGAAGCGGGCCGACGACGCTCTTGTGCAGTGCCTCGGCCGCCACCATGAAGCGCTCAATTTCAGCCTTAGAAGCTCATTTTGGAAAGTTTCGTCCTAGCCATCGCGACACCTTTTCAGAGTTAGCCCCACGCACGGGAACAGAAGATGAACAAACTGCTTGATCGTCAAGCGGTTTGCGGATCTTTCTGATATGAGCGACGAACCAACACGCTTGGAGAAGCGGCCCAAGCGCGTGAACGCAGCGTAGCCCTAGGCCACGCCTGCGAGCACCAAGGCTGCGTTAAAGCAGCAGGATTTGGCTTTGCACGACACCGCCAGCACTCGCATTGGTTCTGCTTCGAGCATCGTATTGAGGGCGAACACATCTGTGATTGGAGTAACCGATGAGCCACGTGACCGAAGAAGAACAGGCCTATGTGAACGCGATTATCGCCAAGGAAATGCCTGAGATCGAACGTGTTTCGCGGAAGATAGCCAGGCTGCTTAATACGCTCTCGCCGCAGGCGGCTGTGTATGCCCATACGCTGCTTAGCGCCGAACTGATTGCCAGCGTGATGGACGATGGCGATATGGCCGTTGGATTGTCGAAGCATCTGCAGGGAGAGATCGCAAAAGCGCTACGCGCGAACCCGAAATATACTACGCAACGGCGCGTGAATTAGAAGCTGCCGGGCTTCACAGATCCAACAGGTCTGACGACCCGCGGCCGATCTCATCGATCATATCGGGTATGTTTCGCGTCCCGACATATGCGATCGGCATATCTTCATCAGGTCGGACGGATAGGGCTTCATCAGATTTCGAGGATCGAGCTCCGGACCGAGCCAGCGCATGCAGTGTTCCGGCGCTAGGATCACGAGTATCCGGTCGTGGACGGTCGCCATCAGGTCATTCGGCTCGCAGGTGACAGGCAAAGGTGCGAATTAGTTCGCCGGTCACTTTGTCCACGTGCGACTCGTCCGGCTTGGCCCTGGGGTAATTGCCAACGAAGCGCCGGCGAATGGACAGTCGCTCAGGTCACTGATCCGGAAAGCGGGCCGATCAATGATGTTTGAAAGTCGAAGGTCCATCGGTGACTTCAAATGATTTAAGCGGCGACGTCGAGCGCGAAATGTCGACCAAACTCTTCGGACGCGCGACGCGACGCGATTCAGCCAACGGGCGGCCGTACTATGAGGCTGTGCGGCTCAAACGAAACGGGCCCGGCCTTATGTCGAAGTCACGCCGAATACATTTCTCAGCGGCGCGGCGGCAACGCGGATTGGATTTACGCTTTTACCCTTTTACTCGTTTCGGAACTCGGCCGACATAAGGTCGGCAGTTTGAGCAATATCGAAATCGCGAAGGAAGAGATTTCTCGATACGCGCGGAGAGTTTGGAGATCGTCTGAATCGGCGCATTGCCACCAAATGAAAAACGCGCCCAATAGGATCGGTTCGGACCCTTGCCTCAGCGGTGGTCCGCAACGTATGGCTTTCGCGCCGCCTGGATGAGTGATTCCCGTTCTCTGCATCTCCCGCGAGGCTGGCGCCCTTCTACATCTCGTTTTTTTCGATGGTTCCAGCCTCGCCATTCAGGAACGGGATGGCGGATGCATGAGATTTCTTCAACCGCACGCCAGGCCCGCCGCACGCCGTTTCGCCGTCTGCCAAGAAGACCACACCCGCCATCTCCAGCGCTACACGAAGGGCGACAAGCTTGGCTATGGGAGGGATTCGCCTTCCTTTTTCGAAATCCCGAATGGTGCCCTCGCTCAGGTGTGATCTGCCCCCAAGCCTTGCTTGCGGCCAGTCTAACAGGGCTCTTGCCGCGCGTGATTGCTCAGGGGTCAGGACAGGCACACTCTTCTCCGTGGCATCGACGTTGCGAAAAGGGCGCTGCCGGGTAGCAGCGCCCTTACTTTAAAACTGCCCCACAGCGATCCTACCACTTCTGCCGGGCATACCAGTCGTCTATATCCCGGCGTGCGCAGTCTTTCTCGATCCCGTAGCGCTCTTGAATCTTGCCTTCGAGTTGCTCCCGCTTGCCAGCGATACGGTCAAGGTCGTCATCAGTAAGTTTGCCCCACTGCTCCTTCACCTTGCCTTTGACCTGCTTCCAATTTCCTTCGACGCGGTTCCAATCCATGATCCGTACTCCCTTTGTTTCGTATGAAAGAAAAACGGTCGTCCAGCCAGTAGGTTCCGCTTCAAGGGTCTTAAAGGCACTTGCGTGGTGAGGAGATCCGGCACGCCTCGCTGCAAGATTCCGACAGGTCGGATAACTCACAAGGTGTTCGCAGGCGTGTTGCAGGAGCCGTGAGGTTCGTCGTCCAGGTGCGCCGACCTAAGCCGCCTCACTGAAATTGAGAGCGGTAAGGAACTTGATGCCGGTCAGAGGCTTATGATGGAACAAGGATTTGCGCTATGGCAGAGGATACGAGACGACCTGAGCTAACGCCTGAAAGCGTGCGCGCGCTCGCCCGCGAGTGCGGAGTGACCGAGGAGCAAATCCGCCACATTGTTTCGGTGGTCGGCACGGATCGCTCGTCGATCCTTCGGGAAGCGCGGGTGCTAAAAAACAGCAGATAGCGGTAGCATGAGGATACGTGACACCAACTTCTTGCATCAATGGCTTTCCAACAGTGTGCGCGACACCGTCGGGGCGGACATCGAACTGACGCAGAAGCTATTTGCCGATGCGAGGCAGTCAACATAAGCAGCCATGAGATCGAGGAAGATACGGGGAGTGTTTACCAGGCGATCCCTTGCCGCGATCGTGCATCACGACGCTGGAATATTGTTGGTTTCGCGATTCCCATGGAACCCGCTTAAACTGATTTTCGTTGCAGTAATCTATCTGTTAAAAGGGAGACACCGTTCATGAAATTATTACGCGTTGTGCCGATCATCGTTCTTGCTTGCGCTCTGGCTCTTTCGGCTTGCGCCAATACGGTCCGTGGGGTCGGCAAGGATGTCAAATCCACCGCCAAGGCTGTGGACGAGACCGTCGAGAAACCCTAATCCGAACGCTACTGTTCCAACCTCTGGGAAAAAGCCGCGCTGCAAGACGCGGTTTGTTTGCTGGCCAAGCGCCTTTTTTGTAACGGTGGCTCGCGCTTCTGCAGCCTTGCGACCGAGGCCGGAAGCCTTTTGCCAACGCCGACCGCCTTGCGGCATAGCTTGGCGCCCCGTCGAAACAGCCGCAACCTCTCCGGGGACCGCAGCATGGTGCTGTGGATGATGGCTGAACCGCTTGCCAGGCGTCGGAAAGCCCGAAGGCCGCGGCGCTAGCCGCCGCCTGAGGCAAACCGCTGTATCGCAGCGAGCCCCTGGCAAAATCACGGCGTCGTTGAGCTCGATCGGATCCGGCATCTACACCGGGGATGCAGAACATCAGATGCCTGAAGGCTTCCGGTCGCTCAGACTTCCGGCTGGTTACGCCACGCCGCATGACGTTCATGCTCCCTTCGACCTAGCGTGTCGCTGGGAACAGTTCTTGTTCCGACCCGCGATATCGAAATCAATCTGACGGTCCGGCCCGGTCGTGACCTCCAGCCGCTGCACGACGTCGGGATAGAGCTGCTTGCGTGCCGGCCAGGTTTCTGGGATCGCCTCACCCTGCAATCTGGTCCGGGGAACGTTGATCAGTTCCAGGATCTGATGGCGCGGAACTCTTTCCTCCGGCCATCCAGCACAACAAGCCTTCGTCGCGGCCTCGTCCGCCTCAAGCCAGATCGTCGCGGCTTGATCCTCGTCTTCGGTTGGCCTGTCGTCTTCCGGAAATCCCTTGATATCCCAGCCTTCCAAAGCGAAAAGGCCTTAAGCGCCTTGCAAAGCCGTGACGCCGGCATGAGCGAAGACATCTTCAGCTGCGGCGACACCGCGTGTCTTCGGGCGTGGCGCCCTCTATGTTCAAGCGAAGTTCCATGGCTCGCCTCCTGTAGCCAACAACGCCGACAGTGAACAAAATAAGAACATTGGAGTCAATAGGCTCCTGCTCGAGGCCCTTTCGCGAGGCTCGCCAGCCTTTGGATTAAGGTTTCCTCGGCCGCTAATGACGCAGGCGGCGCCTTAGGCGATAGAACATCGGCGAGCTTTGGAGATCTCGCGCGGCGTGCGTGATAAGCAGGACGACGAACAAAATCAGCAAAGCGAAGGCAATACCCGTGACAATGGGCATAGAACACTCGTTGGAAAATCGATCTTCAGTTCGAACGTGACCTGAGTAGCGATAGGGCGTCGAACGGCTATTAGCCCGAGCGGAGGACGCCTGGTTCTTCGGTTGGCAGGCTGCCTACCGGCCGGTTTTCCGTTTTTTCGCGAACGACGTCGGAAAAGTTGACAGTCGCGACCAGATAGCCGGCCTCGTCGTAGACCCTTATCACCGATCCGGATTGATCGAGACCAGTGAGGGCGCCGGCGACGAGTGCCGCGTGAGCCTTTTCGATTGCTCGCGGGCTTGCGAGCTCCGGGCCCGCCAACTCTTCCTCCGATATAGTGGTCTGGTCAAATTCGGCGGTCTCAAATCTGAACTTCGGCATGGACACCTCCTGTCACCAAGCAATGTCCGGGACCGGGCTGTGTTCCAAGGTTCGGCAGGCTCAGGTGAGGACACATCAAATTGTTGGAACATTTTCAAATGACGCCTAGGCGGGTTGGAGGCATGCTGCGCCGTCCGATCAAACCCATCTTCCTTGGAGGCGCTCGATGCTTGACCGACCTGTCCATGCCTACGACCAGGCGATCTATCCGTCGGATCTGAGTATCCTCAAAAGGGTATTCGACGTCCTTTGCTGCGAGGGCGGCCACGCTCCCGGGTCCGAGAACGCTCGCGCCATAGCCCATGAGTTGGTAAGGCATTTCCAGGCGGGAATGACAGATGAGACCGTCTTGAAGGTCGCCGTACGGACCAAGCGACAGGCTCTGGCTCGCAGGGCAGGTTAGCGCCCGCTTGATGCTGGAAGTGGCCTTCGCAGGAGGCTTTGCGGCCAGCGCGGTTGCCGGTGAAGACAATCGCCTGAAAGCCCGCGCTGGCTTTGGAGGGACAAGGGTCGCGGCCACACGACAATTTAGACAAGCTAAAGTGGACGAAATGGTGCGATCGCGGAACTAGGGGTCACTCTGTGCGACCTGGAATCCCGGCCACGACATGTGGACCACCGCGGACGGGGACAGTCGGTCCCGCGTCCGAGCGCCGGAAAAACCCGGCAAGGAATAGAATGGTGAAAGTCCATTTCAATGAAGGAGTAGCAATCCGCATTGGCTCCGAGCCGTGCGCCGACGCCCGCGAGGTCGTTGGTGAAGCGTCGCTAGGAGCAAGCACAGGCCAGCCATTGAGCCGCGTAAGGGACCTAATCTCGAGTGCCGACGGCGTGGATGCTCCGGAAGGCAACATGGTAGGGCGCGCTATTGCGAGTGCCCGACCAACTCGGCGTGGTCGCAGAACCTGGCATGTGTGGAAATTCCTTGTTCGGGAACCGGGAGATCTCACGATTGACCAAGGCGGTATCACCTTCCTTGGTCCGTATCGGGAAAGCGAAAGCATGAGCCGATGATGAACGATCGTGAGAAGTCAGACGTTGCCATAGTAGCTATGAAGCTGACGAACAAGGCCGGGGAACCGGCTGCGGAGTCGGGGGAGCCAAGGGCAGCGACCAAGGGAAATGCGGATCAGCAAACCACGCGCCGGGCACAGGACCGGGAAAGCGTGTCACATGCGCTGGAACGCATACGGCAAGTGGCAAGACTTAGGAAGCAGGAGAGGTTCACCAGCCTCTTTCACCATCTCAATCTCGAAACGTTGAGGACGGCATTCTACGCTCTACGGCGTGATGCAGCCCCCGGCGTTGACGGGCTGACATGGCGAGCCTACGAAGCGGACCTTGATCACCTGATCGATAATCTGCGCGATAGGCTTCACAGAGGTGCATACCGGGCAAGCCCCGCACGGCGGCAGTACATACCAAAGCCGGACGGACGCCAACGCCCGCTCGCCATCGCCGCCCTTGAGGATAAAATAGTCCAAAGAGCGACGGTCGCGGTGCTGAACGCGATCTACGAGAAAGACTTCCTCGGGTTCTCGTATGGTTTCGGCCCGGACGCGGCCAGCACGAGGCGCTGGACGCACTCGCGGTCAGGATCGAAAAGCGAAAGGTGAACTTCATACTGCTCCTACGGCTATCCCGGTCACCGCCCGCGGCGGGGGCGAATTTCCTTCGTCCTGCGCGCGACAATCGTCCGCTGTTGCGGACGCGCGCAGGACTGCGGTTTATACGCCGTTTTCCCTTGATGCGCCGACCGAAGTCGCCGATTTGCGTACGCTGGCAGCCTCCTGTGTGCTTCATGCCGGCGTGGGCTGTGACCCGCGTAAACGCCTGGCGCGCTTTTTCGTTGTGGGTCGGGAACATTGCGCCGGTGGAGAAGTTCTCAAAGGCCTGTGTCCCTCGCAGGCACCGAACGCTGCAAGCAGCATTCAAGGCTCCGCGGACCCCCAGTCGGCGGAGTTTTGCGTGTATGCTTGCCGAGCTTGGTCGAAGGCCATGCGAGGGAGGCCGAGTGGTGTGAGCCGGCGACCCATAGCCTTGCCAGGCGCCGCACGCCGTCGAGATCACGATCGAGGCGCGCACACAACGTCCAGCAGGATGGGCACATGGCGGTGCGCAACCCGGTCGGACGCGCCAACTACCAGTCCAATTTTTGGAACGAAGGCCCACGCGACGCGACGTCCAAGGGGTTCCGCTCCTTTGCCGAAGTCGAGGGCGGACCGAAGACGCGGTTGCGGTCGAAAATCCTTGCCGACCATTACAGCCTCGCTTCCCTCCGGGTGCAGCCGGGCAGGAGGCATATTAGCTCTCACTACACGATGGCGCGCTGCACTAAAATCGGGCAGAGATGCCGGTATGGTAGTTTCCAGCCGCAGCCTTGTTCGGTTCACATCCGCGTCCCTGCTGATTGGGTTTGCGGCGCTTATGGCTATCGTCGCCACCAACTTTTGGCTGGGTCAGAGGGCGCAGTTCTACTTCGACGATGCGAATGAGGCGCGCGACACGCGGGTCGCGGCCGTCGAGTTGAGAAATGCAATGCAGACGGCCGAGGCGAGTGAGCGCGGCTTCGTCATCACCGGGAACGAGATTTACCTGGGTCCCTACCAAACCGCCAAGGCTCAGGCGCAGCGTCATCTGCAGGCTTTGCAAACCTTGCTGACATCCTATCCCAATTCAGAATCCACGCTGCAACGGCTGTCCGCGATCATAACCACCAAGTTTGACGAGCTGGATCAGACGATAGCTCTCAAGCGAGATCAGCGCGACGCCGAGATACTGGCGATATTCCGCACCAACAGAGGCAAGGCTCTGACCGACGAAGCCAATGTATACTTTTCGGGGATTATTGGACGAGCGGATGACCGGCTGACGTCAGGGGTTGCCGAACAACGTGCCAATAGCGGATGGCTCAGGCTCGTGTCGGCGATCGGCGGATTTGTTATAGTCGCCGTGGTTGCCGGAGCAGCCTATGGTGCCGCTCGCTACACAAGAGAACTTCGCGATACCCGCGACGAGGTCAACGCGCTCAACAGCGAGCTGGAGCAACGGGTCGCCACTCGCACCGAGGACCTGGCAAAGGCGCGCGATCGGGCCGAAGTGCTTTTGTCCGAGGTCAATCACAGGGTTGCCAACAGCTTGGCGCTTGTTTCGTCATTAGTGAACTTGCAGTCAAAGGCCGTCGGAGATCACGCCGCAAAAGATGCGCTCGCCGAAACGCAGGATCGCATATTTGCGATTTCGCTCGTGCACAGGCGGCTCTACGGCTCGTCCGACGTTCGCTCGGTTGACTTGGACGAATATCTGACTGGCCTGCTCGATCACCTGCGTACGTCAATGCGCAGCCAGGTTCACGGTGTCAGCCTGTCTTACCACATCGAGCCGATCGAGCTTGAAACGGATACCAGCATCAATCTCGGCGTGGTGCTCACCGAACTGGTCACCAATGCCTTCAAATACGCCTATCCGGATGGCGTAGGAGAAATTCGCGTCCGGCTCAGCAAGCTTACAGGCGAGCAAGCGGAACTGGTGGTTGAAGACGATGGGATTGGAAAGGCTGAAGGCACTCCCGCCAAAGGAACCGGCGTTGGCAGCAGGATCATCCATGCCATGTGCATCAGCCTGGGCGCCCAGATCGAGTATCAAACGCTTCAGCCGGGAACCGCCGCTCATTTGGTGTTTTCGACGAAACCACGGCGCTCTACCGCCGCATAGTAGACCGCGCCGTTACAAGATGAAAAACTGACTGCGGCGAACCGAGAGCGTTTTAGGCGACGACTGCGGAGGGCAGCACTGGGGAGGAATTACGATGCCGTTCGGTCGCACCATGACCGCCTTCCGATGGCCGGTCGGGCTGTCGGTAGCCCTGCTTTTGATCCCGATGCTAGACGCAGTCACTGCTGTGGGCGCCCAGGCCGGCGCTCCTGGCATTACGCAGCGGACAGTATTCCCCGCCTTCGATCCACATGCGCCCTCATGCAACGCCCCGGCTGGTCTCACCAAAGTGCTGGCCTATGTGCAGGAGAACGACCGTGACTTCTTGCAAGGGGTCGACCATGGCCTGACCATGGCCGCAAAAAATCGGGGCTTGGAATATCGAAGAGTTCTGGTGGAAAATGATGTGGGAAAGGCGATAACCCAGGTTCAGTCGTTGGTGGCGGCAAAGGTTGGCGCCATGGTTGCCACATCTCCGGATCCGGCGGCTTTTAATCCTGCCCTTCAGCAGGCAATCTGGTCGGGTGCGTTTGTCGGCACCATCGTGCCTCCGCCGGCAACATTGCTGCTCAATGCCCCGCAATATCGAACTGGCAAGGTGCTGACCGACGCGGCGATCGATCACATCAAAACCAAGCTCGGAGGGGAGGCCAAGGTCGTTCTGCTGACCCAGGATACGATGGAGTTTCTGGCGCCTCGGTTCGAGGCAATGCGCACCGGCCTGAATGCGATGCCCGGCGTGACGATCGTGGCAGATATCGCGCCGAAGCCGGTTAGCAAGGCAGGTGGGTTCGCCACCATGCAAACCATCCTTCTAGCCAATCCGGATATCGATGTGGTGCTCGGCGGGGACGCGGTCGTCCTGGGTGCGCTGGAAGCGTTGCGCGCGGCGGGGAAAGATCGGCCCGACCAATTCCTCGGCGGAATTGACGGCGAGGCGGAAGCCGTCGCTGAAATCAGGAAAGGAAACAGCCCTTATAAGGCGAGTATCTCTTTATCCTCGCCCGTTTTCGGGTATGCCATGGGAGAGTTTGCAGCCGACTGGCTCGAAGGCAAAAGCATCCCGCAGGCGATGGACATCCTTCCCATAGCGCTGACCAGCGCCAATCTTGCGCAGTATGAGGCCGACCTGGTTGACCCGGCATCGGTATACATGCGGCCTGCTCGCCGGGATGCCTACCTGAAGATGTACGGGAACATCTGCTATGACAGTCGCGACCATTATGTAAATTTCCCTTGGTCATCGGAGCAGAAGTAACCATAGCGCCAAACCGAAATGGAAACCAGCGGGCGCCATGCTGGTCGGATCCGGCGCCACCTTCCCCCTAGCATCATCACAAACCAACAAAGTAACGGTAAGATTCCAAGCGACAATCACTATCCTAGCACTGGCGGCGACCTTGGGCGTCGAGCTTTGCTGACTGCGCGTCAGCCGGGCCCTAAAGCGTTCGATACTACCAGAGGCGAGCGCTTGCTCGACTTTTCTACGAAGCGTCTGAGCGCTTGAGGTGCCCATCATTTTGCTGTGTCAGCAACTCTGGCCTGGCGGGGCGATACGTGTCGTCATTTATCGCAGTTTGACGGTGG
Organism: Mesorhizobium sp. AR02; assembly: GCF_024746835.1. NCBI lineage: Bacteria > Pseudomonadati > Pseudomonadota > Alphaproteobacteria > Hyphomicrobiales > Phyllobacteriaceae > Mesorhizobium > Mesorhizobium sp. AR02. Next base: position 116,249 of record NZ_CP080533.1, read on the forward strand.
AGGGTCGCGATCATAATGTGGCTGCAAAGCCCATATTGATGCCGTCACCGCAGTCTTCATCCATCGATGTCTTTGGCCCGCAGGTCGCAAAGCTGGCGTCCTTTTCCGGCTCCCCGTTCGAGCCTGGGGAGCCGGATACATTGGGATGCTAGGTCAGTAGCCGCCGTTTTCGATGACGACCTGGTGATGGCGATGATGGCGGTGCGATACGGAAGTTGTCACCACAACGTTCTCATCCCGATGGTGCCGGCGACCGTGATCGTAGAATGCGATCTGACCATGGCGGCGGTGATGCAGACGGTGGCCGTCCTCATTGATGACCACGTTATCGTTGTTCCAATGATGACGGTGATGTCGATGGCTGGTGATGACGACCGCCTCATCAGCCGAAGCCACCGTAGGCACCGCCAAACACAGCGCCAGCGCGCCCAAGATCATGACTTTCATTTCGAATTCTCCAAAACTAAGATGCCCTTCGCCGGGTAAACATCGCCCTCATGCTTTTGTTCCAGTTCGGTGAAGAACTGTCGGTGAGCCGCTTCTCCCGCCAACAATGCCGTGCGGTCTGAACAAAGCGGCGAGACGCGAAGTGCAAATGCGCCTACACATGTTCCCGATCGGCTCGTCCTTCGTGGCGCAAAAGAAGCAGCGCGGTAACCGCGCCTGTAAGCCTACCTTGGATCAAAGCTCGTCGGAACATTAGAGACCTCTAAGGGTTTGTCCCATCGGTGGACGATGCTCCCTCGCATCGTCCACCGAAGATTTGGTCCAAAAAACCTAGATCGGCCCGCGCTTCCGCCAGGGGCGCGGGCTTTTACCGGAAGAGCGAGATGCCAGGGGCTAGTCGCATAAGTAATCTTCGATCGTGTGTGAAGCGCGGATCATGAACAAGGGTTGGAACTCATCGATGGGGTCGTGCAAGTCGCCACTATCGTACCGATCATTCCCGGCCAAGGATGCTGGCGGAACATTAGGGCGTCCTAAGTGTTCATTACAGCGCGAGGGGTCCCGAAATTTGTTCGACGCCAAATCCCTCGAGGCCAGTGGCCTGCAAATCATGAGGAGACGGACGCATGCACAGCATTATCTACATCGTCGGACTCGTCGTCGTTATCCTTGCTGTATTGAGCTTTTTTGGGCTCAGGCGATAGCAGACAGAGAGGGGCAAGCCTGCATCTTAGGTGAAGTCCACCAACGACAAAGTCTACGCATCGCCCGACCCCTGCGTGCCTGATCGCCGCCCAAAGTTCTGACTCGGACGTAGCGGACAAGTCCTTCGAGGTTCGCATTAGGTAACGGAACGACGCTTAGGGGGACCGATCCGCTTATGATCGTCCTTGGATCCCAGTTCGAGCAGCATTTGACGTCAATTTCAGCCTCTTTCGGGGCCAAATCGCAGCAGGGCGCCCCGGGTTATCGTTGAACCCTAAGCGGTCACAACGCGATCCCCAAGCCGTTCGATCGCCGCGGCGAAGCTTCCCCTGCACCGTGGCGAACAGATCATGCCCCTTGGACGAGGTGAAAGGTCGCGGTCGCCTTTGGAGCCGTCCCTCAACCCTGAACGGGCGCGGTGTCTGTCGCGGTAAAAAACCAGATCGGTCCCTTGCCTGCAGTCTGGAGCTGAGCCGCCATCGGGCGAAGAAAGACTTGGAACTCTCGAGGCCGATCATTCGTCTTCATATCCGACTTCAGAGAGGTCCAGAACTTGGTCTGGATTTCGTCCGGGGTGGGTATATGCGTTTCCTTTGAGTTGACCAAAAGGACCAAACGACCGTCGGGCATGTTGCAGCGGTCGGCACAATCGATGGAACATACGTGAACTTTGAAGGTCCCAGGCAGCGTGCAAGCAGCGAGGTTCCCGACGTGATTCCGCTGTCCGCTTCTCCGGGAGAAGGTGGCCACCGCTGGTCCGGAGCTTGTGGGCACTGGGGCTGCGTCGGCTGGCATTTGCCCGGGTTTGGCGCGCGCTCAGTCGGGTGTCGCAAAAGCTCACGGTCCAACTGCCGAGAATACCTTGCCGGGGCGCGAGCGCATTCCATTGCAATGCTGCGGTCATCTTCCTCAAGCCGGCCGGAACATCTGAAGATCCACTGCATTGAGAGTAGACGGTTTGCGACCCCTTCACGGATTCGAAGTGCGACCAACAATTAGAAACATATGGGAATTGGTACGACAGAGCGTGGTTGGCTTTGTCAACGACAATGCCCTTAGCCATGGCGCGGCAATGGCCTTTTATGCCGCTACGTCGCTCGCCCCGGTTCTGATAATCGTCGTCGCGATAGCAGGCATCGCATTTGGTCATGACGCAGCGCAGTTGGCTTTGTCTGCTCAGATATCAGGGCTGATGGGCTCAGAAAGTGCAGCGCTCCTTCAGACAGCGCTGGAAGGGGCATCTAGCAAATCGTCGGGGACCCTGGCGGCCATCGTTGGCGTGGCTACATTACTCGTGACCGCCTCTGCGGTCTTTGGCGAGATGCAGCAGGCCCTGAATGCAATATGGAAGGTTGAAGCGAAGGGAAGTTCGCTGTCGCGTCTCTTGCGCGCGCGTGCAGCAAGTCTCGGCTTGGTCGCCGCCCTCGGCTTTATGTTGCTGGTATCGCTGGTGGCGAGCGCGGCGATCTCGGCGCTGGACAACGTGATCAGCGCTCAATTGCCGTTCGGCGCACTTGTTCTGAGCGTGATCAACACCTTCATTTCCTTTTCCCTGATTTCCGTGATGTTTGCGGCTATCTATAAAGTCTTGCCGGATCGTGCCCTGGAATGGCGGGATGTCGGGATCGGTGCTGTCGTGACCGCCGCATTGTTCACGATAGGGAAGTCCCTTATCGGCTGGTATATCGGCACAAGTGCTATCGCATCGTCATATGGTGTGGCCGGGGGGCTGCTCGTCATACTGCTCTGGGTCTACTATTCATCAGAAATCTTTCTGCTCGGTGCAGAGTTGACCCGCGCCTATTCCGTTCGACATGGCAGTAGGTCCGACTTGAGCGGGCTGGTTCAAAATGCTTCCGCTTCGGAAAACGCTGTTTCAATTCGGGTGAGCCAAAAGGCCAGATCTTCGGGCGTCCTTGCGTTGTTGGCGGTGGGGTGCGTGAGTGCAACGATGACAGCCTTTCTGCTGGGCCCTCGTCGCCCGTAGAGTCAAGAGGACAGACCCTGCGTGTGATGGTGCTCGTTAAGGCGACTGAGGACAGCGAAAAAGGTACTCTTCCCCCTGCCGAAACGTTTGAGCCGCTGGGTCAATACCATGACCTACTGAGTAATGCCGGCATTTTGGCCGCCGCCGCCGGTCTCTCGACGCGCGGGCTCCAATATATACCACCTGCTGGATGGCCGAAAACCTCTCCGCTGCGCAAGCCGCTACCTTCACCGGGCGGCGCGCCCTTTCGTTGAACGACGTCCGTCGATTCAGCGGGGGGCGGGCGAAAGTTCAGATGCCAAACGCGCTCTTGCGCTTGAGAAAACGACGAACGCAAATATCAACACGGCTGCAGCCACGATTAGCGAACCGACAGCGACGATCGGCTCAAGGGCTGTATTGCCTTGCAGCATCAAATAGAGCGCCGGCAGCATCACGACCAACCCGAGATTATAGAGGCCGTAGTGGATCATCGCGATTTTCCGCGCTGCCTTCGCCGGATTAAGGGCGTAGTAGCCGCCGAAGATTGCGCTTGTGACCCAGCCTAGAAGATTTATGTGGGCATGCGCCGGAAAGGCACCGTGGTCGCCCGAGATCGCCATTTGGAGGCCGGCGCCGATCCCCAAAATGAGCCACACAATAGCCGTCTTAAAGAAGAGATCCGAAACCTTAGGCATGACACTTCCTCCCCAAAATGCCGATTTCCAACTGCCCATCTTGATATTATTCCAGGACTTTTGCCAAGGGCGGCGTGCAGTTCCTCGGCCACTATTGCCATCTGGAAATTGTCATCAAACCAAGATCGACTTGCCCGCAATCTGGTTGACCGGTGCCGGCCGAAGGCGCTGGCGAGGCTCCAGGCCGAACTCTGGCCCGCCTTCCAATTTAGCAGAACTATTGCCCGAAGACCGGCATTAAGTTGGCGACGGGCGCTGCCCCCCGTTTCGCCTGCCGCAGATCCGGCAAAAAATGCTAGATCGACCCCGCCGCTGCCGTGGCGGTTTTCTGGGATTTTCTTCACCAGGCCCCGAAGGCATATCTACGGAGGCGGTCCGGTACCCCCTTGTCCCTTCTAAAAGACGCAGCCGGGCCGTGCGGGCATTCTGTCACTGCTGGTCATGACAGTGTCGCACCTCGACATCTGGCGGACATGGAACGCGAACTTCACTTGCAAGGACTAACGAAACGCAGGATGAGGAAAAGGAGATGACAAGAGCGAGTTAGATTCTGTCGACGTTGGCTTCGCAGAAGAGGTCGCTGGCATATCCCTGTCACCGACGCAGGCAAGCTTGACCCACTCCCCGCGGTCGCGGGCGACGCTGAGTCATGAGGCGACGCATTGGACCGCCTCGCCGCATCGCGTGAACCGTGACCTCAGCCGCTACGCCAAAGATCGCACCGAGCGGGCACGCGAGGAACTTATCGCCGAGCTCGGTAGCTGTTTCCTCTGCGCCGATCTTGGCATTGCACCGGAACTTGAGCCCCGGCCCGATCACGCAAGCTACCTCGGCTCCTGGCTGAAAGTCCTCGGCGACGACAAGCGGGCGATCTTCGCCGCTGCAGCACATGCCCAGCGTGCCGTGGGATTTCTACATGGTCTCCAGCCGACGGCCTTGGAAGTGAGCGAGGCCGCCTGATGACGGCGCATGGCGAAATCGGCCTTATTCCCGATTGCGCCATTCTTACCGACGCTGCGGGCCTCCAGCCGCGGCCACCTCAATCACCGGGTGGCGTTCGTCGGAAAGTCAGAAGTCCGCGTCCTTCACCGCGATGTTGTTGCGTCAGATCTTGCCGGTGCTGCAGATCAGGTGCGAGCACTGTTGGCTGTTCCCGATGTGGCCGCTCGTGTGCCCCCTGGAGGCTGATTCCAACTGCAATGGCCTCTGCGGTCGCTTGATTGGGGGTCACGAGTTCGGGTCAGCACTGCCATGGATGTCGAAGGCCTGCCGGAAGGCCAATGCCTGTTTCTTCCACACTTGCGACAGGCTAACCCATCGGCGGCTCGATGAGGCATGTCTGACCGGAAACCGGCTACCCCTCGATCGTTCTCCCGCAACGGCCGTCCGCGGCTTTCTTCCCCTGCCGGCTGCGCCGTCATTCCTCGCGCTAGCCAAGAAAGCCGCTCCCGGCCGCCCTCCATGCAGTTTCGGCCCCTTTGGGGTGCGGTCCGATCGTCTCCGGTCTGTCGACTGCCATCGAGGCCGCGAAGGGCGCGACCCGAAACAAGGAAAGGAATATCCCCATGGCCACCATCGGCACCTTCACCACCACCGCCAACGGCTTTGCCGGCACGATCAAGACCCTCAACCTCAACGTCAAGGCGCGCATCGAGCGGGTCGACAATCCCTCCGACAAGGGCCCGCACTTCCGCCTCTACTCGGGCGCGGTTGAACTGGGCGCCGCCTGGCAGAAGACCGCCAAGGAAACCGAGCGCGACTACCTCTCGGTCAAGCTGGACGATCCGAGCTTCCCAGCGCCGATCTACGCGACGCTGATCGAGGTGGACGGCCAGGAAGGTCTCCAGCTCATCTGGTCCCGGCCCGCCCGCGACTGAGCGGCACCGCAGCGGCCCCGTCAACCAAGCGGGGCCGCTCTGCATGTCGCGCTTCAGGCCAGGGACGATAGCCGCGCGTCCTCTTGGCTCTCGGAAGATCAAGAAACAGCTCGACAGCTTCACGCTCGTCATCGAAGGAATGCTGGACAATGCGGCCGCGCGTACCGATCCTACCCCAACGCCGGACAAGGCAAATCTGCCCGAATAACGTCTCTTCGATCGACAGAGCATAGAAACGGGCCATGTTATGGCCCGCGTCCTTGCGTTCAATATAGAGGCGATAGTTCTGCGCGATCATGCCGACAGAATCGCGCAGCCGGAGTCAGGCGTCCAATGATAGGTTTGAATCCTCCGACCCCAATCGATTCATTCCGGTGATGGATGGGACAGATACCTAAATATATTCAGGTAGTTACGAGGTGGTGTGTGCAAAAATCGCACACGAAAGTTCTCCTTCTCTTCCATTTTCGTTCCTGCGATTGGGTGGCCGACGGGTCTCTTGGGACACCTTCTTCCGATGACGTCCGCCAGTCCGACGACGATCTTCGCCGTCGTATCCATGACTAGCCGTCGGTGGCTGCCACTGCCAATGTGTGAGCGTTGGCGATCATCAAGATGGATCGCGATCGTGCCCGTCGTTGAACGATCGAGGCTTCCGCCGCCGAGGCTCGAATCACCGACGGTGCATCGGTAGGCAGGAACCATCTACTCTGGGACGCGTGGCGGAAGAGCGCCACCGCCATTCCTCATGCTCATTGGCCAGCCAATTCAATCTTCGTTGCCGCGGTTGAGCAGTGGGCAATCTGCGGCATAGAAAGCTCGAGCGTTCGGCGCTAAGGCTCTGCAAATAAATCCGCCGAGCTTCCGGGCTGGTCGAGTTTCCAGACACGGGCTATGCAGCGGCGCATCTCGTCGGCGGTGGCGCCGCCTTGAAATTCGGCGAGACGAATGGCCTTGGCTTCCAATTCTTGTCTCGCAAGCGTGTTGCCGGGATCGCCCTTGGGTTCGTCGATGCGGGCATGGAGTTCGCGGCCGTCAGCGGTGGTGACGCTGATCTTCCCGACCCATTGCCTGGGATAAAGTCTGTCGACCTCGGCGTCGAATTCCATGCGCACCTTCGAGCGGAAATGCCCGACACGCGCATCGGCGAGTGCGTGGCGCTCGAACGCGTCGAGGTCGGCGACACCATGGACGGCGATCAGCCCCAACACCGTGCCCATGGAGAACTTCGCTTGGTGGATGGTTTGCGGAACGACCACCGCGCCCAGGACATCAATGGCTCCCTGATGGACATGGGTCACCACATCAGCGATGTCGTCCGGACCGAGCCCTTCGCGGCGCATGAGAGACTGCAGCGCGTCGGCGGCCGGATGCGTGTGCCGGCAGGCGGCGTGCCATTTGAAGGACGTCTCCTCGGTTGCCCAACGGCTGCCGAGCCCGTCCGTCAGGCGGGCCGGATCGGCGTCGCTGGACATGCCGGCCGCCATGCCTTTTTTCCCTTCGAGGATCTGCGCGGCCCCCTTGAAGCCATTGCGTGACAAATAGGCAGAAAACAGGCCGTTGGCGGCCGCTCGCGCCGTATGAAGCTGCTTGGAATCGGCGGCATCACGCAGGAATTCCCAGAGCCCTGCCGCTTGGGTGCCGGCGGAGCCAAGAGCATGGTTGAGGCCGGCTTCGTCCAGTCCGATCAACTTGCCGACCGCCGCCGCCGCGGCGACAGCGCCAGCGGTGCCGGTGGTGTGGAATATCTCGTAGTGCGAGCGCCCGAGGAATTCTCCGACGCGGATGCCCACTTCGTAACCGGCTATGCAGGCAGTCAGGATATCGCGGCCGGACTTGTTCTCCGCCTCGGCAACCGCCAGGACGGCCGGAAATATCACCGCAGCTGGGTGAAAGACCGAACCGTTGTGCACGTCGTCCTGTTCCACGACATGGGAGGAAGCGGCATTGACCATCGCCGCGAAGTAGGGGCTGGTGCGCCGCCGCGTCGGGATGATGGTGCTTGGACCGTCCGCCGGTCCCATCGCGCGCGCAAAACCCTCGATCATCTCGACCTGGTGCGCGCCCTTGCCGGCCAGCGCCGAACCGAGCCAGTCGATCATCAATCCCTGTGCGAAATGAACGATGCGCGGCGGGATCTGTTCGAAGTCGAGTTCGGCAACGAAGGCGCAAAGTCTGGCAGTCGGCCAATCGGCGGTGTCGGGGCTCATCTGCTGTTCCTCCTCTGCAAGCCTTCTAGGCCAAGGCGGCCCGGCGCAGGATCCGCCTTGCGCGCTCGATGACCGGCCGATCCACCATTTCGCCGTTCACCTGGACAGCTTCACCCGACGAAGCTGCGCCGACGATGTCGCGTGCCCAAATGATTTCATTATCGCTCGGGCGAAAAGCAACGCGAATCGGCTCGATCTGCCTCGGGTGGATGGCCATCTTGCCGCCGAAGCCCATCTTCATGGCGTGGCGGGCGTCATCTTCGACGATTTCAGGATTGCTCAGGTCGGTCGTCACGCCGTCGATCGGCGCGGCCCGGCCAGCCGCGCGCGAACGCCAGACGATTTCGTTGCGGGCCGCAAGCAGGGTCAACCGGTCGTGCGCGCAACCGAGATCGAGCGAGAAGTCGACCGAGCCGAAAGCGACGGCAACGACGCCAGAGGTGGCCAATATATCCGGCAGGTTGGCAAGGCCGACAGCACTCTCGACCAGCGCGATGACGGAAACGCTGCGTGCCATGTGCCTGGTCATATCAGTAATGTCTTCCGGACGTTCGGCCTTGGGCAGCATGACGGAGACGCCGTCGAGGCGCCGCACGGCATCGATGTCCGCCTGGTGCCAAAATGTGCCGGCGGCATTGATGCGGACCACGACCGCGGATTTCAGCGCGGCTGCATGAGCAACGACCGCTTCCCGAGCGCGGTCCTTGTCGCCAGGGGCGACGGCATCCTCGAGGTCGAGAATGACCGCGTCCGCGCCGCTGCTGTCGGCCTTGGCAAACCGCTCCCGCTGCGAGCCTGGTACGAAAAGCGGCACGACAGGCGTGACGAAGCTCACCATTGCGCCGTGGCCTTCACTGTCACATGGCCGTCGGCCGACCGTACCTCGAGAGCCATGCCGTCTTGGCCTGGGGATGTTGCGCTCAGAAGCAGGCGCTGTGGGCCGCTCGCCGGATGCACGCCGCGGAACGAGAAACGGCGCGGCGACGTGCCGGCAATGGCGGTGGCGAAGTTCATGAGCAGCGTGGCCTGCAGCGGCCCATGGATGACGAGCCCGGGATAGTGCTCGACCGTCGTGGCATAGGGCGCGTCATAGTGGATACGATGCCCATTGAAGGTCAGCGCCGAATACCGGAAAAGCAGCACCGGATCGACGTCGACTCTGCGCTCGTGCGATGCGGCCAGAGGCGAACTTGCTCGCAGCGCAAGGGTCGCCGCAGCAGCTTCGGTTGGGCGATAGACAAGGGTCTGGTCCTCCTCGATCACCGGACCAGCGTCGTTGGCAATGTCGTGCCGGACCGTGACGAAGGTCAGCGGCCCGGTGCGGCCCTGCTTCTCCTCGATGGCGGTCAATGTCGAGCGGCGGCGGATGCGGTCGCTAGAGCGGATCGGAGCCATGAGACGCACATCGCTGGCGGCCCACATGCGGCGCGGAAGCGGCACCGGTGGCAGGAGGCTGCCTTTGGCCGGGTGCCCGTCAGGTCCGAGTTCGCGCCTATCGGCAATATCGGGCGTCAGGCACCAGTGCAGTCCGGGCGCGGCCGCGCCCTCTGCAGTTTGCGCTGCGTAGTCCCCAAGCGTGGCGCCAAAGCTGGCCAGCAGGCGCGGGGTCACAACGTCCTCGACCTCGTGTGTGCGTCCAACCCATCCCTGCAGCGTGCTCGTGTCCGGGCTCATGAGTTTCCTCGTTAGACGGCGAATTCGGACCGGATCCGGTCCGTATCGGCGCCAAGGGCGGGAACGCGGGGGACGGTTGCGAATCCCTCCGACCGGCCTGCCGGCATCGGCACGGAGATGCGCCTGCCGTCCGGCAGCGCCACCTCTGTCCGGCGCAACGCCTTGTGGTGCGGCAGGTCGTGCATTGCGCTCACCCGGCCCCAGGCGATCTGCGCCTCGTTGAGACGGTCTATGGCCTCTTCGCAGTCGATTGCCGCGAAGATCGGTTCGATCTCGGCGTCGAGCGCCGTGCGGTTAGCCACCCGCCAGGCATTGGTGGCGAAGCGTTCGTCGGCGAACAGATCCTGCCTTTGCAGCACGACAGTGCAGAAGCGCTTCCATTCATTGTTCTGCTGAATGGACACGACCACCGCGCCATCCCGGCAGGCATAAGGTCGATAGGGGTAGATCGAAGCGTGCGCCAGGCCATATCTCTGCGTCTCGCGGCCCGCATATTCGTAGTGCAGCAGCGGCACGGTCATCCAGTCGGCCATGGCGTCGAACATGGCAACCTCGACAATGCGGCCGCGCCCGGTCTTCTCGCGCGCCAACAAGGCTTCGAGGATCGCTGCCTGGGCATTCATGCCGGTGGCGATATCGGCGGCGGAAACCCCGATCTTACTCGGCGTGTCCGGTGTGCCGGTGACGGCACAGATGCCGCTTTCCGCCTGCACCAGCATGTCGTAGGCGCGCATGGCCGCATAGGGCGTGTCCTGCCCGTAACCGACAATGTTGATGGCGATGAGCCGAGGAAACTCTTTCGCTATTGCATCGGCGGAGAGGCCGAGCCTGTCGATGGCGCCTGGCGCGAGATTTTGCACGAGAACATCCGCGCGCGCCACCATCCGGTGCAGCAAAGCCAGGTCGTGCTCGGTCTTCAGGTCGAGCACCGCGCTTTCCTTGCCGCGGTTGAGCCAGACGAAATAAGCCGACATGCCTTCCACTGCGGAATCGTAGTGGCGCGCGGTTTCGCCTTCCGGGCGTTCGATCTTCACTACGCGCGCGCCGGCATCGGCAAGGCGGACCGTGCACAGCGGAGCGGCGACGGCCTGCTCGATGGAAACGACAAACAGGCCTTCCAGCGGGCGAGCGGCATCAGACATTGCGCTGCACCCCGGAACGGGCGAGCACACCAGGCTTCAGCCGCTCGTTCTTGCCGTAGTCCCCCGCAGGGTGGAAGAACAGCCGCGGCGTGTCGTCGATGTCTTCGAGCCTCTTGCGGTAGGCTTCCAGGTAGGCCTTGCGGCCATCGTCGCCGACACGGCCCGGCATATAGGCGACGAAGGGCGGCAGCACTCCGAAACCGGAATAGCGCAGCAGACCATTGTGGATCGGCCACAGCACCGTGAGGATGTCGCCATCGATGCCATCGGGCGCGTAGGTGTCGGCCGACGTGCCCGTGGTGGCGGCCACCATGGCGAGCTTTCCCCTGAACATGCCGGTGTCGTATTTGCGGCCCGGCAGATACGCGAAACCGCGCGCGAAGACACGGTCGGCCCAACCCTTGAGGATTGCAGGCATTCCGAACCACCAGACCGGGAACTGGAACAGCACGAAGTCTGCCCGCTTCAGCTTGTCGATCTCGGCGCTGATATCCGCCGAGAGTGCGCCGGCCTCGTAGGCGGCAGTCTGTTCGCGCGGCAGGCTGAAGAAGTCCGGATCGTTGCGCTCGCTCGATATGTCGCCCGGCCCTGCGACAGGATTGAAGCCCATCGCATAGAGGTCGCTGACGACCACGTCGTGGCCTGCGCGGGTCAAGGTTTCCACAGCCAGATCCTTCATGGCGCCGTTGAAGGATTTTGCTTCCGGGTGTGCATAGACGATGAGGACGTTCACGGCGGTTACCTCTAGTAGGAACGCGGCAGTCCAAGCACGTGCTCGGACAGGTATGACAGGATGAGGTTGGTCGAGATCGGCGCGACCTGATAGAGCCGCGTCTCGCGGAACTTGCGCTCCACATCGTACTCTTCCGCGAAACCGAACCCGCCATGCGTCTGGATGCAGACATTCGCAGCTTCGTTCGAGGCGTCGGCCGCCAGCATCTTGGCCATATTGGCTTCAGCGCCGGGGTTCTTGCCGGCCTCGTAGAGGTTCACGGCCTCGCGCACCATCAATTCAGCCGCGCGCATGTTGGCGTAGGCCCTTGCGATCGGAAACTGGATGCCCTGGTTCTGGCCGATCGCCCGGCCAAACACATGCCGTTCCCTGGCGTAGGTGCTTGCCTTTTCGATGAACCATTTCGCATCGCCGACGCATTCGGCTGCGATCAGGATCCGCTCGGCGTTCATGCCAGAGAGAATGTAGCGGAACCCTTTTCCCTCTTCGCCGACCAGGTTTTCGGCCGGCACGCGCAGGTCGTCGAAGAAGACCTCGGTGGTCGCGTGGTTCATCATGGTGCGGATTGGCCGGATGGTCAGGCCATTGCCAACGGCTTCGCGCATGTCGACGATGAGGACGGAGAGGCCGTCGGTCTTCTTCATACCGTCCTGCAATGGCGTGGTGCGCGCAAGAAGCAGCATCAGATCCGAGTGTTCGGCCCGGCTGGTCCAGATCTTCTGGCCCTTGACCACGAAATGATCGCCGTCGAGGCGAGCCGTGGTCTTGAGCGCGCCAGTATCTGTACCGCTGGTCGGCTCCGTGACACCGAAGGCCTGCAGGCGCAATTCTCCCGCGGCGATCTTCGGCAGGTATCGCAGTTTCTGCGCTTCCGAGCCATGGCGAAGAAGCGTACCCATCGTATACATCTGTGCGTGGCAGGCGCCGCCGTTGCAGCCGGCGCGCTGGATTTCCTCCAGCACGGCGGCGGCGGCCGAAAGCGGCAGGCCCGAGCCGCCATACGCCTCCGGGATCAGGATCGAGAGCCAACCGGCCTCCGTCAACGCTTCGACGAATTCGCGGGGATAGGCCATGTCCCTGTCGAGCGCGCGCCAGTATTCTCCGGGAAAGCGCGCACACAGCCGGGCGACGGCATCGCGAATGTCCTGATAGTATTCCATGGGGTTTGTCCGGCTTTCGTCTTGCTGCGGGCCTCACTATCGCGCCTCCGCGTCCTATCAGCAATGCAAGGCAGACGTGATCAGATATACCGAAATTCAAATGCTTATGGTCAGGGGCCGAGCAGCTGCCCAACCCAGACCGCCCGCCCAACAAGGTCCTTGGCGATGTCCTCTATCGCTTGTCCGGCAAACCGCGCCAGCCGCGAGGCAGGTCGGTCTGCCGGGTATGCAAGGATCAGCCGGCGCACGGGCACGGGATCGATCAGCGGCGCGGCGGTGAGCAGCCCGGCGGTCACGTCGGCATGGATAGGAGCGAGCGGCAGGATCGTCCAGCCATGTCCGTTGCGCACCAGGTCCTTCAACGCCGAGTACGAATCCGCTTCGATGCCGACGTCCAGCGTGATGCCGGCATCAGTGGCGCAGCGTTCGACGATAATACGCAGCCCATGCTTGATGCTGGGCAGCAGCAGGCGCTTGCCGGCGAGCGAGGCGAACGACACGGCGCGCACGGTCGAAAACCCCGCGTCTGGCGGTCCGATCAGGAAGAGATTTTCCAGCAGCAGCGGGCGCGAGCGCAACGAACGCGCCATGCGCGGGTCGTAGAGCACCGCGATATCCACCTCGCCCCGGTGCATCCAGTCCAGCAAATAGCCGGTGTAGGCGCTGACAAGTCTGAGTTTCGCCTTGGGATGGGCCCTGCCGAAGGCTGCGGCCAGCGGCAGCGAAATAATGTCCGCAACGGTAGGTGGTAGGCCGATGGCCACCTCGCCGGTCAGCGGTGCGTTGGCGGGCGTGGCTGTGGCGCGGATCTCGTCGATCTCGGCCATCACCCGCATGGCGTGTGTCAGAACCTCCTTGCCCTGCTCGGACAGCACCATGCCGCGTCCGTGGCGCAGGAAAAGGGCAAAGCCCAATTCTTCCTCCAGCATGCGCACCTGCCGGCTGAGCGCCGGCTGCGCGATGTGCAGCCGGTCGGCAGCCTTGCTGAGGCTGCCGAGTTCGGCGACGTGGATCAGAGTGCGTAGCTGCGATAACTCCATGAGCTATCAAATATCATTATATCTGATCACGAGAAAGGGCCGAAGATTGGATCAGTCAAACGCGGTAATGTGATGCAGTCCAATATCTCGGAGAAACAAAGTGACGGTGAGCCTGCAAGCAAAACCTTCGGAACCAGCCGCTGCGTCGGCATCTGAAAAGCAGTGGCCGGATCAGGTCTACGACGTGCTCAAGGCTGCCGGCATCAGCCACATGTCCTATGTGCCCGATGCTGGCCATACCACATTGATCCGCCTCTTCGGTGCGGATCCTGAGGTCGTCACCAATGTCTTGACGACCGAAGAGGAGGGCATCGCCATTGCTGCAGGCGCTTGGCTCGGTGGCAAGCGGAGCGTCGTGCTCATGCAATCTTCCGGCGTTGGCAACTGTATCAATATGCTTTCGCTTCCCGTGCATGCGCGCTTTCCCTTGCTCGTTCTGGTGACGATGCGAGGCGAGTGGGCAGAGTTCAACCCGTGGCAGGTGCCGATGGGGCAGGCGACGGAGGCCTCGCTGAAGGCAATCGGCCTCAGGGTGCTGCGCGCCGAGACTGGTGACGACCTGGTGGAAACGGTCGCGCAAGCGGCTGCTATGGCTTTCGACGCCGACCAGCAGATCGCAGTGCTGATCGGGCAACGGCTGCTCGGCAAGAAGAAGTGGTGAACGACATGACGTTACCGACAATGGACCGCAGACTCGCGGTGAAGAAGCTCCTTGACTCCCGCGACGGCGCCTTGGTCGTGACCGGTCTCGGCTCGCCGAGCTACGACGTGCATGCCGCCGGTGACCGCAACGACAACTATTATCTGTGGGGCGCGATGGGTGGTGCGGCGCTGATCGGCCTCGGGCTTGCCCAGGCCCAGCCCGACAAGAGGGTCATTGTGATTACCGGAGACGGCGAACAACTGATGGCGTTCGGTTCGCTGGCGACGATCTCGGTGGCGCGGCCGAGAAATCTCGACTTGATCGTGCTCGACAATCAGCACTTCGGCGAGACCGGCATGCAGTCCAGCCATACGGGCAAAGGCATCGGTTTCGACAAGGTCGCGGCCGCTTGCGGGTTTTCGAAAACCGCCGAGTTGCGCTCGCTGGAGGAGGTCGACACGCTGTGTGAAGAGCTGCGTCGCCCGGCCGAAGGTCCACGCCTTTTCGTGCTGAAAATCACCGCCGAGAACCTGCCGCGCTCGCTGCCACCGCGCGACGCGGTCGAGGTCAAGAACCGCTTTCGCGCCCATCTGGGCTTTGCCACTTGTTGAGGACCGATATGGCGCTGGTCAGCTTCCAGAACACGGTCGGCGGTCGGCTGCAATCGACAGCCGATACATTCGAGAGCCATGATCCGTTCACCGGCAGGCCCTGGGCGCTGATCCCGCGCGGGGGAGCAGCCCAGGTGGACGCTGCCGTGTCGTCCGCCAAGGCGGCATTCCGGTCGAAGGAATGGGCCGGCATCACCGCCACTGCGCGTGGCAAGCTGCTCGTGCGGATGGCCGACCTGATCGCCGACAACGCGGAGCGCATTGCCGCCATCGAGACGCGCGACAATGGCAAGCTGCTCACCGAAATGACGGCGCAGCTGCGCTATATACCGGAATGGTTCCGCTATTTCGGCGGTCTTGCCGACAAGATCGAAGGTTCGGTGCTGCCGATCGACAAGGCTGGCATGTTCGCCTTCACCCGCCACGAGCCGCTGGGTGTCATTGCGGCAATCGTTCCCTGGAACTCGCCGCTTCTCCTTCTGACATGGAAGCTCGCGCCGCTGCTGGCAGCCGGCAACACCGTCGTCATCAAACCGTCAGAACATGCCTCGGCCTCGACGCTGGAGTTCGTGAAACTGTTTGCGCAGGCAGGCTTTCCCCCCGGCGTGGTCAACACCGTCACCGGCATGCCGCTGGATGTCGGCGTGCCGCTCGTTGCCCACCCCGACGTCGCCAAGATAGCCTTCACCGGCGGTGAGCCCGGCGGGATCGCAGTCTATCGAGCGGCTGCCGAACAGCTCAAGACCGTCACGCTGGAGCTTGGCGGCAAATCGGCCAACATCGTCTTCGACGATGCCGATATCGAGAGCGCGGTCAACGGCGCGATTTCAGGCATTTTCGCGGCCAGCGGCCAGACCTGCATCGCCGGCTCGCGCCTGCTGGTGCACCGCAAGATCCATGACCGGTTCGTGGAGGGCGTCATAACGCTGGCGGCCAGCGCCCGACTGGGCAATCCGGCGCTGTCCGAGACGCAGGTGGGGCCGATCACCACGCAAGCCCAGCGAGAGAAGGTGCTGTCCTATCTCGGCATAGCGCGCCGCGAGGGCGCGCTATGCGTGCTCGGTGGCGGCAAGCCTGCGTCCAGTGAACTGGCCGAGGGCTGGTTCGTCGAGCCGACCATCTTCACCGGCGTGAACAACACTATGCGGATCGCGCGTGAGGAGGTGTTCGGGCCGATCCTGTCCGTCATCCCCTTTGACGACGAGGACGAGGCCTTCGCCATTGCCAATGACAGCCCCTATGGGCTGGCGGCCGGGATATGGACCAGCGACATGGGCCGGGCGCTGCGCGGCGCGGCTGCAATGGAAGCGGGGATGGTCTGGATCAATTCATACCGTGCCGTCTCCTACATGGCGCCTTTCGGCGGTTACAAGAGGAGCGGCATCGGTCGCGAGAGCGGGCAGGAGGCCATCAATTCCTATCTGCAGACCAAGACGGTGTGGATAGATACGGCCGGTAAAACCGTCAATCCCTTCGTTATCCGCTAGGGTAGGCTTCGGTGGGCGAATTATCCTTATCCGTGGCCAAGCTCGGCGCGCCGCTTCCTGAGACGGTGGCCGACTTACAATGAACGAAGGACTGGGCATGAGACAGGCAGGCAAGGTGGCGGTTGTCACAGGCGCGGCGCGCGGCATCGGACGCGCTTGCGCGGAACGCTTTCTGGCCGAAGGCGCGAAGCTCGTGCTCGGCGACATCGATGCGACGGAACTGAGAAAATGTGCCGCGGAAATCGGCACCCCCGACAGCGTACTGGCGGTCGTTACGGATGTCAGCAAGAAGGAGCAGGTCGATGGGCTGGTTGCGGCGGCGTTGGCGAAGTTCGGCCGTGTCGACATCATGGTCAACAATGCCGGCATCGCTCCGGTCCAGGACTTTCTCGACATCACAGAGGCGGACTACGACAGGGTTCTCGCCGTCAATCTGAAGGGCGCGTTCATAGGCACCCAGGCCGCAGCCCGCCAGATGATCGCGCAGGGTGGAGGCGGTGTCATCATCAACATGTCGTCGATCAATTCGGGCCTCGCCAATCCACGCGTCGCCACCTACGCGATCTCCAAGGGCGGCATGAACCAGGTCACCAGTACCGCGGCTGTTGCCTTCGCTCCCCACGGCATCCGCGTGGTCGGTGTCGGCCCGGGCACCATCGCCACGGACATGGTCCTGGACGGGACATTCATCGATTCGGAAGAAATGCGACGGGCGGTTCTTTCGCGCACACCGCTCGGGCGCCTCGGCACGGCAGCCGAGATCGCCTCGGTCGTGGCGTTCCTGGCCAGCGACGACGCTTCCTACATCACCGGCGAGACGATCTACCCCGACGGGGGGCGCCGCGTTCTGAACTATACGGTCCCGATCAAGGAGTGAGAGGATATGGGTAACTTCGACAAGCTGCATCATCTCTGCATCGTCGTGCACGATATCGACAAGGCGCAGGCCTATTACGACTCCATCGGCATTGGGCCATGGGAATCCTATCCGCCGCTGGCCGAGTATGAAGAACTTGAGGTCCCAAGTCCGAAGGGTTTCAAGGCCATGCAATACCGGATTTGTAACCTGCCGAACGTTCAACTGCAGCTGTGCCAGCCGAGCCGCGATCCTTCACCGCAGCGGATTCATCTCGATACCAAGGGTGAAGGCGTATTCCATATCGGCTTTGAAGTCCGCGATGCGGACGTAGCCGAAGCCAAGGCGAAAACCGACGGGCTTTCCGTTCTGATGCGCGGGCGCCGCGAGAACCGCACCGGCTTCACCTACTACGACACGGCCGACAAGGCGGGTGTCATCTTGCTGACCCGGGCAACCAATCTGCCCGGCAAATGAGCCGCGCGACGGATTGGTGTGGTCAACGAGCGCGGCGACTGGTCAGCTGCCCCGCAATTCGTGAAGCCGGTCGACCAGGAATTTGCCGCTGGTGATGATATGCATTTCCAACAGGCCGACGGCGCGCAGCGTATCCTTGGCTTGGCACAGGTCTATGAGCTGCCAGTGGTCGCGGTCGGATTGCGCCTGGATCTCGGTGAGCGTCACCATCATGCGCGTGTAGCGTTCCAGTTGCTGGTAGATGCGCCCCACCAGTTCGATCGTCGCCTTGCGGCCGGATGGCGCGTAGAGCGTGGCGTGGAAGTTCCAATTCAGCTGGTTCGAGTACTCACCTGTCTTGCCCTGTTCCTGATGCTGCTCCGCCCGTTCCCGGGCAAGCGCCAGGTCGGCGTCCGTCATTCTTGGAATGGCAAGCGCAAGCAACCATGTTTCGATCCGGGCCCGCAACTCGTAGAGCTCGAGAATCTCGTCCAGGGAAATCGACGTGACAACAGCTCCCTTGTGGGAAACCAGCGTGACGAAGCCTTCCGAGTGAAGCTGATGCAGCGCCTCTCGCACCGGAATTCGGCTGACTCCGAACTCGGTGGCCAGATGCTCCTGCCGCAGCTGGAGGTTGGCCCCGTATTCGCCCATCAGGATTTTCTGCCGGATGGCATCGGCGACCTGGGTCGAGATGGTTTTCTTCTGTACGAGCATGAATCTGCCTGGGGGCGGCCACCTTGATTTCTCTACTGGCGCCGTTTTGATTGAAGAAGTGGACGCATAGCACCGTTGTCGCTGCGATGCCATGTCGCCCGTTTCGCTTCAGTAGACATGTTCCTCGATAGGCTGGTTGCTGGCGATCCGTTCATAGTGGAAGGCCGACAGGTCGATGGAGCGGTATTCTCCGTAGGCAATGAGGTCGCTGACGCCCGACCCGGTCGCCGCCGCATGCATCATGCCGTGGCCGCTGAAGCCGGTGGCCAGGATGAAGTTCGAGACCTCGGGATGCCGGCCGATGATGCCGCTGTGGTCGAAGGTGTTGTACTCGTAGAGTCCCGCCCAGGCGCGCAGCATGCGCAATTGCTCGAAGCCGGGCACACGATGGGCCAACGCCGGCCAGATCAACTCGTCGAACAGGTCGTAGTCCACATCCAGGCCAAAATCGTCCGGCTCGTTCTCGCGCACCGGCGGAATACCGCACAGGAAGAGCTGACCTTCCGGCCGCAGCCAGACGCCGCTCGTATCGAAGACGAAGGGGCAGTTTTCGATCCTTGCCGGCGTTTCGAAGACGAAGACACATCGCTTGCTCGGGACGACCGGCAGTTCGGCGCCGGCCATCCTGGCAATGCCCGCGCTCCATGGCCCGGCCGCGTTGATCACCGTGCCGGCGGCAAGCCGGTCGCCATTGTCCAGCAGCACTTCACCAACCTTTTGGGAAGACGCCATGGTCAGTCCGGTCACTGTCGCGGCAAGATAGTCCACGCCCTGCGTGCGAGCCTTGCGGCGGAATGCCTGCATCAGGCCGGGGCCGTCGAACCAGCCTTCGCCGCCAAGGCCAAGCGAGCCAAGCGAGAGATCGTCCGTGTTGAGCCACGGGAAGCGTTGCGCCATATCGACCTGCTCGATCAGTTCGGCGTCGACGCCCATGCTGCGCTGAACGCGGTGCTTGGCACGCTGCGCGTCGGCCCGCTCAGGCGTCGCCAGCACGAGATATCCAGGCTCATGCAACCCGATGTCCGCAAGCTCATCACCAATGGCAAGCCGTGTCTTCACCTGGCGCAGGAAGTCGATGCTAAACTTCGACATGGCGATGTTGGGCGCCGTGCCGAACTGCTGGCGGATGGCGCTGGTCGACAAGGAAGACGAGGAGGCCGTGTAATAGGGGTCCCGCTCGATCACCGCGATCCTGCCGTCGAAATCCGGGTTGGCTGACAGGAAGTAGGCGATCGAGCTGCCGACAACGCCTCCGCCAACGATCACCACATCATAGTTTGTGCCCATTCCAATCGTGTTCCCTATCTCGAATATCATCCGTGGCGACGAAGGATTGGATACTTTCCTCTATCGACCCACCTCCAGAATGAGACATAACCCGGTCTTCGACGCAGAAAAAGGGGTTTGACGCGAAAATCAGAATACATTATCCAATCTGTAGCAAATATCATACATGCTGAGGATTGTTCCGTGGGCTTCATCGCTCCCCGTCTCGACGTCATCAAGCCAAGCCCGAGCATGGCGGTCACCGCGCGGGCCATTGAAATGCGCTCGGCCGGCATCGACGTCGTCAGCCTGAGTGCGGGCGAGCCGGACTTTCCGACGCCGCCGCACATCGTCGAGGCGGCCTACGAGGCCATGCGCAGGGGTGAGACGCGCTATACGGCGGTGGACGGTACGGCCGCGCTGAAGAAGGCGGTGGCCGGGAAATTCAGGCGCGAGAACGGCCTCGACTACAAGCCTTCGCAAATCAGTGTCGCGGGTGGCGCCAAACAGATCATCTACAACGCCCTGCTGGCAACACTGGCCCCCGGTGACGAGGTGGTTGTCCCCGCGCCCCATTGGGTTTCCTACACCGACATCGTCCTGCTCGGCGAAGGCAAGCCCGTGGTCGTTCCTTGCACGGAGGCACAAGGCTTCAAACTGACGCCGCAAGCCCTGCGAGCCGCCATTACAGAGCGCACCAAATGGCTGCTGCTCAACACGCCGTCCAATCCTACCGGCGCCGTCTACAGCCGCGGCGAACTCGCGGGGCTGGCCGGGGTGCTGCTCGACCACCCGCATGTTCACGTGCTGACCGACGACATCTACGAGCATATCCTGTTCGACGGGCGAACCTTCCATACCATCGCCGGCGTCGAGCCACGGCTGAAGGATCGCACGCTGACGGTAAACGGCGTGTCGAAGGCATACGCCATGACGGGCTGGCGGATCGGCTATGCCGGCGGGCCGGAAGATCTGATCCGCGCCATGGCGACCGTGCAGAGCCAAAGCACGTCGAACCCGTCATCCATCTCGCAGGCCGCGACCATAGCAGCGCTTGAAGGTCCTCAGGACTTTCTTCGTCCGCGGGCGCTCGAATTCCAGGCCCGGCGCGACCGCGCTCTGGAGCTGCTGCGCGTCATTCCCGGCCTCACCTGCCAGACGCCCGAGGGCGCCTTCTATCTTTATCCCAATTGCTCGGCCCTGATCGGCCGTCGCCGCCCGGACGGCACTACTATCGGCAGCGACAACGATTTCTCCCTTTACCTGCTCGATCAGGCGCGGGTCGCGGTGGTGCAGGGCTCGGCCTACGGCCTGTCGCCACATTTCCGCATTTCCATAGCCACGTCGATGGACCTGATCGAAAAAGCGATCGGGCGCATCGCCGAGGCTGTCGACGCGCTGCGGTAGGGCCGGCGATGGATCTCGACTTCGTCCAGAAGCTGATCGAATTTGTCGCGCGTTCGCCCGTTGCCGAACTGGAGATCGAGCGCGACGGCGTTCGCGTCCGTGTGTCCAGGCATACGGCGTCGGCGCAATCCGCGTCGCAGGTGCAGCCGGGGCCAGATGTAACCGCACGTTCCCCAGATCAGACGTCGACATCTCCGCCCATCGCACGCCATTCTATCCGCGCGCCGCTGACGGGCGTGTTCTACCGCTCCGGCACCGAAGGCGAACCGCCGCTGGTTGCCATTGGCGATGTGGTCGCGGAGGGGCAGAAAATCGGCGTCCTCGAAGCCATGAAGACGTTCAATGTCGTGGAATCCGATCGCGCTGGGCGGATCGTCCAGATCGCGTTCGACGACCATGCAGCGGTGCAGTCCGGCGACGTGCTGTTCGTGCTGGAAGACGAGGGCTGAGGCGATGTTCGATACCGTCCTTATCGCCAACCGCGGTGAAATCGCGCTGCGCATCCTGCGCGCCTGCCGCGATCTCGGATTGAAAACGGTGGCGGCGCACTCGGAGGCCGATGCGAGCCTTCGCCATGTCACGCTAGCGGACAAGGCGATCTGCATCGGACCGGCTGCCGCGACGGAGAGCTATCTCAACATCGCCGAGATCATCGCGGCCGCGCAACTCACCGGCGCGGGCGCGATCCATCCGGGCTATGGTTTCCTTTCGGAGAACGCCGCCTTCGCCGAGGCCGTCGAAAACGCCGGCCTCATCTTCGTCGGGCCGTCCGCGACGGCGATCCGCACCATGGGCGACAAGGTCTCCGCTAAGCGCACGATGATCGCCGCCGGCGTTCCGTGCGTTGCGGGCTCGAAGGGTGCGCTGCCGCAGGACGAGCAAGAGGTGCGCGCCATTGCCGAGGCCATCGGCTATCCCGTCATCGTCAAGGCAGCGGGTGGTGGGGGCGGGCGCGGCATGCGCATCGTGCGCGATGAGCAGGCCCTGATGGAAGCCGTTTCCATGGCGGTGAAAGAGGCGGACCGAGCCTTCGGCAACCCGCAAGTCTATCTGGAAAAATTCCTCGAGCAGCCGCGGCATATCGAGATCCAGATCCTGGCGGATAAGCACGGTAGGGCTGTCTGGCTCGGCGAGCGGGATTGCTCCATGCAACGCCGTCACCAGAAGATCATCGAGGAAGCGCCGGCGCCTGGCATCGCCCGCGAGGCGATCGCCGACATCGGCGACCTGTGTGCCCGCGCATGCCTGACCATCGGCTATACAGGTGCCGGCACGTTCGAATTCCTCTACGAGGACGGGCGCTTCTCTTTCATCGAGATGAACACCCGCGTGCAGGTGGAGCATCCCGTCACTGAGCTCGTCACCGGCATCGATATCGTGCGTGAGCAGATCCGCATCGCTCGCGGCGAACCGTTGTCATTCAGCCAGGCAGACATCCGCATTCAAGGCCACGCCGTCGAATGCCGCATCAACGCTGAAGATCCCTACAGCTTTCGGCCGCATCCGGGCCGGGTCGAGCGCTGGACGCCGCCCGGCGGCCCCGGCATCCGTGTCGAATCGCATCTCTACTCCGGCTACACCGTGCCGCCGCATTACGATTCGCTGGTGGCCAAGCTCCTGGCGCATGGCGCGACGCGGGCCGAGGCGATCCGGCGGATGCGCGGGGCGCTGGGCGAGATGGAGGCAGTCGGCATCGCCACCAATGCACCGCTGCACGGTATCCTGATGGAGGAGCCCGGCTTCGCCGCCGGAGGCTTCGATATTCATCATCTCGAACATCTCATTGAAGGCGGTCTGCTCGAGGGGCGAGGCGGCGATGACGCTTGAGGAGATCGAAAGGCTGGCCGCTTGGTGCGCAAGTGCCGGCATAGGGGAGATCGCGCTGGCCGAGGCCGGCTTTTCGCTGCGCCTGCATATGCAGGCCGTGGTTGCCGAAACACCTAGGGCTGGCGCCGAAGCGCTGAAGGCGGAAACGGTCTTCAAGGGCGTGCGTGCGCCCGGCGTCGGCGTGTTCCGTATCGATCATCCAACGACCGGCCACCCTGTTGCCGGACCTGGCCAGACGGTCCGCAAGGGCGAGACGGTCGGCGTCCTGCAGGTCGGCCCATGCCTGAAGGCCGTGCTCGCGCCGGCAGACGGCGTGCTGGGCGCGGCGCTGATCGAGGACGGAGCGGTCGTCGGTTACGGCACCCCGCTCTACGAACTGGTGTGAAGGCAAAGGCGATGGTTCGAACCACTGAGGAAAGCGCCGGTGCGGCCGAAGGATTACAGGTCGATATCAATTCCGACATGGGCGAGGGTTTCGGAGCCTACAGACTCGGCGACGATGCGGCTATCCTCGACATCGTCAGTTCCGCCAATGTGGCCTGCGGCTTTCATGCCGGTGACCCCGAGATCATGGCGGCCACGTTCTCGATGGCGCGCGATAAGGGCGTCGCTGTTGGCGCGCATCCGAGCTTCGCCGATCTGTGGGGGTTCGGACGCCGCATCATCCCGCATTCCATGGATGAAATCGAAAGGCTAGTCGCCTATCAGATCGGCGCGGCGCAGGCGCTTTCCGCCTATGCCGGCCATCCGATCCGCTACGTGAAGGCGCATGGCGCACTTGGCAACCTTACCCAGACAGACCGTGGCGTCGCCGAAGCCGTGACCCGCGCAGTCAAGGCCGTCGATCCCGGCCTGATCTGCCTCGCCATTGCGCTCGGCTTCCAGGACAGGATCGCGCGCGACGCGGGCCTGACGGTCAGGTCCGAAATCTTCGCCGACCGCGCCTACACGGAGGAAGGCTTTCTTGTCTCGCGCAAGCTGGAAGGCGCAGTCATTCACGATGCGCAGATGGCGGCGGAACGGGTCGTCCGCATGGTCAAGCAAGGCGCCATCGAGACGATTTCCGGGCAGGCGCTCAAGACACCAATCGATTCGATCTGCGTTCATAGCGACACGCCGGCGGCAGTCGCAATTGCCGCGCGCGTGCGGGCCCGCCTGGAAGAGGACGGGATCAGCGTCAGAGCATTCGCGGCAATCGTCTGATAAACACTATCCGCCGAGGGGCCTGTGCAGGCGACGAGGTCGGACTTCGTCTATTTTCAAGGAGCTGTCGTGATGGCCAAGGGATATCTTGTCGCGCAAGTCACCATCACCAATTCGGACGCCTACTCCAACTACGCCAAGGTTGCGGGCGATCTGCTAAAACAATATGGCGCCCGCGTCGTCGTCAAACCAGAGACCGCCTTGATCAAGGAAGGAAATCCCAAAGCCCGCACGGTGATTTTCGAGTTTGGGAGCTTCGACAGGGCAAAGGAATTCTGGGACAGCCCAGAATATGCCGAAGCCAAGGCGCTGCGGGCAGGCGCCGCCGATGCCGACTTCATCCTCATCGAGGGTACCGACTGATTTGAATGCCAGCGCCGTTTTCGCCGCATCCAGAACCACCGGCTGGCTCACGATTCAAACGGCGCCCAGCCCTTGCTCGAGAAAACGGTCGAGCTGTTCGATTTCCTGGGCGGAGAGACTGATGCCGTCTCTCTCCGAAGCCGCACGAGCAAGGAACCGCCGCTGCGAGGGCAGGCGCGCACCCTGACCGACGATCGCCTCGAACAGGGCTTCGGCACGACCCAGCGGATTGCCGGGACTGCCGGCGGAAAAAGCTTGTGGCGAGAAAGCGATGACCAGCTCTCCATGCGACGGATAAAGCGTCGTGGTACCGAGTAGATCGAGCGCCTCGGGGCTGGTCAGGTCGCCGATCATGATGCCGGCGAGCAACTCGATCATCGTCCCGATGGCAGAACCCTTGTGCCCGCCGAAAGAAAGCATGGCGCCTGCCAGGGCAGCTTCCGGATCCGTCGTCGGCCTGCCGTTGACATCGATCGCCCAGCCTTCCGGCAGCTTCTTGCCGGCCCGGCGATGGAGCTCGATCTCGCCGCGCGCGGCAACCGACGTCGCGAAGTCGAAAACATAAGGCGGCTGCTCTTCGCGCGGCCAGCCAAAGGCAAAAGGATTGGTGCCAAGCAACGGTCCGTTGCCACCAGTCGGAGCGACCGTGGCATAGCTCGGGCACATGGCCAGGCCGGCAAGGCCTGCCTGCGTCAAGCTTTCGACCTCCACCCAAAGGGCGGAAAAATGCACCGCATCGTTGATCGCGAGAGCGGCAATCCCGCACGAGCGTGCCCGCTCGACCAGCACCGGCAGACCCAGTTCGAAGGCCGGGTTGGCGAAGCCGTGCTTCGCATCCACTTTGACGAGGGCGGGAGCGTCTTGAGGCAACAACTCGGGCAGCGCGTCCGGTTCTACCTTCCCGGCCTTGATCGTCCGCAGGGCGCCTTCGATCCGGTAGATGCCATGCGACTTGCAGGCGTCGCGTTCCGCCGCGACGATGACCCGTGTGATGGCGCTGGCCTGGATGGGGTTCAGCCCGGCCTTGCGGAAAATTGCATCGACGCGCTCATGCAGGGCATCGACGGTGATCGCGGTGTTGGTCATTTCTGCCTTCAGGTTTGGTTGCGAAGAAACGCTGCCTTTAAAAATCCAGAACGCCGGCAAAGGCCCTTAGGTCCTGTGCAAGCAAAGCGGGCTGCTCGAGGGCTGCGAAATGACCACCGCGCGGCATCGCTGTCCACCGGCGGATGTCCTTGAAGACACGCTCGACCCAGCTCCTTGGCGGCATCGGTAGCTCCTTGGGAAACAAAGCCACCGCAAGCGGGATGTCGATCGCCGTGCCGGGCGGGAATGCAAGCGGGCGGGCGCGCGTTTCCCAATAGAGCCGCATCGACGAAGCGACGGTCCGGGTGAACCAGTAAAGCGAGATGTTGGCGAGCATGTCGTCGCGCGAAAAAGTAGCATTGCCCAGATCGCCATCGCAATCGCTCCAGTCGCGGAATTTTTCGATCATCCAGGCTGCCAGTCCGACCGGCGAATCCGTCAGCCCGTAGGCAAGCGTTTGCGGACGCGTGCCTTGAATATGAGCATAGGCGCCATGAAGATCCGCCCATCCGGCTTTCCGTTCCAGGAAGGCGCGTTCTTCCGACGTCAAGTCACCGTCTGGGCCTGCATCGTGAGGAGGTGAGTATGAGCCGGGGATGAAATTCAGATGCACCCCGGCGAGACTGTCTGGATGCGCGTGCGCCAGGCAGGTCGACACGCTGGCGCCCAGATCGCCGCCCTGCGCGAGATATCGTTTGTAGCCGAGACGGCTCATCAACTCGGCCCAAAGGTCGGCGACGGTGAACAGGTTAAGACCAGGCTTGGCCGGCCGGCTCGAAAAGCCATAGCCGGGAATCGACGGGATCACGACATTGAAGGCGTCCTCCTGTCTTCCGCCATGCGAGAGCGGGTCGGTCAGAAGCGGGATCAGCTCATGAAATTCGAAGACGCTGCCTGGCCAGCCATGGGTCAGTATGATCGTTTTGCCGGTCGCAACAGCGGCGCGCGCATGGATGAAATGGATGGTTTGGCCGCCGATATCCGTCTGGTAGTGCGGATGGGCGTTCCAGGCGGCTTCCTGCTTGCGCCAGTCGAAGCCGGTGCGCCAGTGCTGCATAAGTCGGCGCAGTTCCTCGTGCTCTGTTCCCTGCGCCCAGCCTATTGCCTGCAACTGGTCCGGCTCGCGCCAGTTCGAGATGCGCTTGTTCAAATCGTCGATTTCAGACTGGGCGATCTCGATGGTGAAGGGGCGAATTTTCATGGGCTCCTCTGCTCGCCGACCATGAGGTTCCGGGCGGCGATAAAGTCGCGGGGTCGCTGCCGGTTCGTGCGAAGCGCTTCCGTCGACGCTTCGATCGAGACTGCAGAGAAACGCAGGCGCGCGCCGACAGGCGCTTGTGCGAGCCGCCACAGGTCGGCTTCGATCACCGTTGCGATCTTCGGATAGCCGCCGCAAGTGTTGGCATCGGCAAGCTGGATGATCGGCTGGCCGGACGGTGGCACCTGGACAGTGCCGGGTACGATGCCGTGCGACAGCAATTCCATCGGTGAGACGAGCGAGAGCGTCTCTCCGGAAAGGCGATATCCCATCCGGTTGGCGTCGTTGGTGATGCTCCATCCGCTTCCGGTGAAGGCCGCCTGGGCCTCAGGGGTGAAGGCGTCGAACTCGGCGGCCGGCAGAACCCGCAACTCGATTGCCGAGGCAAAGCCGTCCACCGCGCCGCGTCGCTCTTCCAGCGCTGCGCCGATGCCGCCTGCGGGAAGCCGGCATTGCGCCGGGTTGAGCGCAAGCCGGTCGCCGCGCGACAGGCCGCGCCCGCCGAGCCCCCCGAAGCCACCCTTCACATCCGTCGCGCGCGAACCCATTACCACGGGCAGATCGAGGCCGCCGGCAAAGGCGATATAGCAACGCGCACCGATGCGCGGTGCTTCGAGGACAAGGGTCTCGCCAGCGCGGATCGTCATGGCCCACCAGGGCGGGCAGGGCCGGTTACCGACGCTGACGGCGCAATCCGCGCCGGTGATAGCGACCGCGGTGTCGACATGCGCGCGCAGCCGGAACGGATGAAGCGCGACCTCGATCCCGGCAGCCGAGGGATCATTGCCCAGCATGAGATTGGCGATTGCCAGCGCTTGCCTGTCCATGGCGCCGCCATGGCTGACCCCCAGCGCAAGATGGCCGGGCCGGCCGAGATCCTGGACCGTGTTCGGCAGGCCGGTGGTGAGGATCTCGATCATGCCTCGATCCCGGCGATTGCGAATCGGATCTTGTCTCCGGGCCTGAGCAGCACGGGCAATTCCGCTTCGGCGTTGAAAAGCTTCACGTCGGTATGGCCGATTATGTGCCATCCAGACGGCGCAGTCATAGGCATGACACCCGCCTGCGCACCGCCGATGATGACGGCGCCCTCAGTGACCTTCAGGCGAGGCGTGCTGCGCCTTGCCCAGGCAAGCAGCGGGTCGAGACCGGACAGATAGGGAAAGCCCGGCATGGCGCCGATGGCGGCAACGGAGTAGGTGGCCGCCGCATGGCGCCTGACGGTCTCGTCGACAGACAGGCCGCAATGCGCGGCCCAGCCGGCGAGGTCCTCGCCGCGCGAGCCGCCATAGTTGACGGGAATGGTATGATGCGTGCCGGTCACCGCATGGGAATCGGTGCTAGCCCAGAGCGACATCAGCTGATCGCAGACGCCGTGGGCGTCCGTGGCGAGCGGGTCGAACACCACCAGCAGGTTGTTCATGCCGGGAACGGCCTCGCGCACTCCCTCAAGGCTCAGCGCGGCATTGGCTACCGCCCAGACCAGCTCCTGGGTGGCGTCATCGAAAGCCCCCTGCGCGCCGTCGAGCAGTAGCGCGGCTGATCCCGCAAGACTGATGTGGGGCGTACCGACAACCATGGGCGGTCAGTCCTTCACCGGCACCGTATAGTTAAGGATCAGGCGGCCGCCATCCGGATAGATGGTCTGGCCGACGATATAGGAAGCGTCGTCGCTGGCCAGGAAAGAAGCGACGCTGGCGATCTCCGAAGGCTCGCCGCAGCGGCCACTCGGGGTGCGCGACAGGATGGTCTGGCGCTGCGCTTCACTGGCCATGACCGAACTCTTGACCATGTCGGTCAGGATGGTGCCGGGGCCGATGGCGTTGACGCGAATGTTATGCGGAATCAATCCGACGGCCATCACCGCCGTCAACTGCTTGATGCCACCCTTGGACACGGCATAGGCGACGGAATTGGGAATGGCCAGGATGGCATTGATCGACGACATGTTGATGATCGAGCCGCCGCTTCCCTGCGCGATCATGGCCCTTGCCGCGGCCTGCCCGAGCAGGAAGGGCGCCTTGAGATTGACGCGCTGAACCAGGTCGAAGGCTTCCTCGGGGAAGTCGACGAAATCGTCCAGATGGATGATGCCGGCATTGTTGATGAGGACGTCGACACCGCCGAATCGCTCCGTGGCCTTGGCCACAACATCGGCTGCCATTTCCTGGGTGCATTCGGAGAGGTCCGCCGATAGCCAGGCGGCACGCTCGCCAAGACGTTCGGCATGCTCGCGTCCGCGATCGGCCTGGACGTCGACAAGCACCACCTTGGCGCCATCGGCATGAAAGCGCTCGGCGCAGGCAAGGCCCAGGCCTCGTGCCGCCCCGGTGACGATCACGACTTTTCCTGCGTGCTTCACAACCCAATCCCTTTTCACAATCATGACATTTATGGATATGTTATCCAATCTATCTTGAACTTCGACGTCATTGCAAGCCCGGACGGGTGGAGCGGTTGGGTCATTCTGGCTGGTCTTGCGCCACCTTAAGCCGTTTTGGCTTTTTTCTGCCGGCCACCGCAAGGCCAGTTGACTCCACCGAATTAAGTGTGATTGGATACTATATTCATAAAAAGTGCTGACGACGAGGAGTGCAAGCGATGGCGGATGGATCACAGGAAAGCGAACTGATCGACGCGTTCCGCGCTCTTGCGACGCCGTTGATCAGCGACAATCTCGCTCGTGTCCCCGGCGCTGTCGGGTTGCGGCCGTTTCATCGGGTGAGCGGCGTCATGGCGGGGAGGGCGCTGACGGTCAGGACCCGCCCCGGCGACAACCAGTTCATCCATCGTGCGCTCGATCTGTTGCAGCCCGGCGACGTCATTGTCGTCGACGGCGGTGGCTATGAGGGGCGCGCGCTGGTCGGCGAGATCATGACAAGCGTCGCGGCGTCGCGCGGCGCCGCAGGCATTGTCATCGACGGCGCCATTCGCGATGCTGGTGCCATCGGCCGCAATTCGTTCCCATGCTTCGCGCGGTCGGCCATCCATCTCGGACCTTACAAGGATGGTCCAGGAGCCATAAATGTTCCCGTCTGCATAGGCGGCATGGTTGTCGGTCCTGGCGACATCGTCGTCGGCGACGAAGATGGCGTCGTGGCATTTCCAATGGACGGCGCCGCGGCCTTGCTGGCCGCCGTCCGGGCGCAGGAAGCCCGCGAGGCCGAGATCATGCAGAGCATCCAGGAGAACCGCTATCAGGGAGCCTATGCCCGGGCTTCCAGCGGCAGTCACTGATCGGCGGATCAGGAGCCTGCCGGTGAGAAATCGCATGGCCGGCTGGCGATCTTGCTCAACATAACCGCTCCGCAGCTAACAGAGGGGCGAAACAATGCATTTCGGGCACGCCGCCTGGATGCACCAACAGGGGAAAATGGAGAGAATAATGGTTGTTTCCTTCAAGAGGCTTGCCAAGAGGCTAGCTTGCGCCACCGCCCTTGCCGGGCTGGCTATGACCACGATGGCCGCGGCTGCCGACGTCAAGATCGGCATCGTGGCTCCCATGACTGGCCAACTGGCCAGTGAGGGGCAGGATATGGAGAACGCCGTGAAGATGGCGATCAATGCCGTCAACGCCAAAGGCGGCGTCAACGGCGACAAGATCATCACCACGACCGCCGACGACGCCTGCGATCCGCAGCAGGCGGTGACCGCAGGCAGCAAGCTTGTCTCGGAGGGCGTGACCGCCATCGTCGGCGGCTACTGCTCGGGCGCCGTGTTGCCGACATTGAAGATCTATGGCGACGCCGGCATTCCGTTCGTCATCATCGGAGCGAACTCGACCAAGCTGGTTGCCGCCAATCAGGGCAATGCCTTCCTCGCCAATTCAACCGGCGACATGCAGGCGACGACGGCTGTCGAGCTCTTCAAGAAGAACGGCTACAAGAAGATCGCGGTCATAGACGAAGGCGATGCCTATTCGTCTGACCTGGCCAAGCTGACAGCCGAAGCCTTCAAGGGTGCCGGCGGCGAGATTGCCACCAAGGAGACGACCACTGCCGGTGAGCAGGACTATTCGGCGGTCGTCACCAAGATCAAATCGAGCGGCGCGGACGCAGTCTTCTGGACCGCCTACCATGCCGGTGGCGCCCTGCTCACCAAGCAGCTTCGACAGGCTGGATTCCAGGGCGGCATCGTACTCGGCGACGGCAACAATTCGCCGGAATATCTGGAGATCGCCGGCTCGGCCGGTGAGGGCGTGTACCTGTTGTCCCCGCCCACCGTGGACCTCCTGTCTGGCGCCGCCGACTTCAAGGCCAAGTACAAGGAAACCTATGGCCGCGACGCCGGCGCCTATGCGGCGCTGTCCCATGACGTGGGCGACCTGATCGTCGATGCTGTCACACGGGCCAAGTCGACGGACCAAAAGGCAATCATCGAGGCGCTCAAGGCTAGCGACTTCAAGGGACTTGCCGGTGAAATCAAGTTCACCGACAAGAACACGCTGCAGACGTCAAACTTCCGCCCAGTGGTCGCCAAGGGCGGCAAGTGGGTGGCTGTCGAATAGGGGGCAAACAGAGTTGATGTCGAGGCAGGCCTTGTGCCGGCCTCGGCATCGCTGCCGATTGT
This sequence comes from Mesorhizobium sp. AR02, assembly GCF_024746835.1. Lineage (NCBI taxonomy): Bacteria > Pseudomonadati > Pseudomonadota > Alphaproteobacteria > Hyphomicrobiales > Phyllobacteriaceae > Mesorhizobium > Mesorhizobium sp. AR02. Next base: position 147,650 of record NZ_CP080533.1, read on the forward strand.
CTGGCGCGCACTGACGTTGCGCCCCGGCAAGACGTTCTCAATTCCGCACCCGGAGCACCCATGACGCTCGACCTGCTTATTCAGCAACTGGTGAACGGCCTTATCGTCGGCTCGTTCTATGCCCTGATCGCGCTTGGCTACAGCATGGTCTTCGGCGTCATCAAGCTGCTGAATTTCGCCCATGGCGACATCTACATGAATGGCGCCTTCGTCGGCCTCATCGTGTTTTCCTTCGTCGGCATCTGGGTCGGCAACGGCTGGCTGGGCGTGGTCTGCGCGCTGCTGGTGTCGATGTTGGTTGTCGGCTTGCTCGGTGTCGTCATCGAGCGCTTCGCCTATCGGCCGATGCGCAATGCGCCGCGCCTCTCCATTCTGATCACGGCCCTCGGTGCCTCGATGGTGCTGAACGGCACCGCACTTGCCCTGACGGGCGGACGCCACTACGCCTTCAACACCGACCTCGGTTTTGCCGGTGTCGACATTTCCACAGTTCACATCACCTACACGCAGATGGTGCTGGTGGCTGCCTCCATCGCTCTTATGGCCGGCATGCAGGCCTTTGTGTCACGCACCATGTACGGCAAGGCGATGCGCGCCGTGTCCATCGACATGGGGGCAAGCCGCCTGATGGGCATCGATGTCGACCGGGTGATCGCCTTGACCTTTTTCATGGGCTCGGCACTCGCCGCCGGCGGCGGGGTCATGGCCGGCGCCTATTATGGCAGTGTCCATTTCTTCATGGGCTTCATCATGGGGCTCAAGGCCTTCACCGCCGCTGTCATAGGCGGGATCGGCAGCGTGCCCGGTGCCATGCTCGGCGGCTTGCTGCTCGGCCTGCTCGAGGCTTTCGGTTCGTCCTTGCCCTTCGTCGGATCGGAGTGGCGTGACGTCTTCGTGTTCGGGACCCTGATCCTGTTCCTGGTGTTCAAGCCGACCGGCCTTCTTGGCCGCTCTGTCGTGGAGCGGGTGTGATGATCGACGAAGTGAGAAGCGTGCCGGCCGCCGGGCAACCGCGACTGATGCGCTGGTCCGTCGTGCTGCCCGGCCTGGCGGCACTAGCCGTCGCGCTGGTGTTGCCGCAGTTCGCCAACGCCTATGTGACGGAGGTGGCGACCACGGCGCTGCTCTATGTCGTTCTGTGCCTCGGCCTCAACATCGTCGTCGGCTATGCCGGCCTGCTCGACCTCGGCTACGCCGCCTTCTTCGCGGTCGGCGCCTACACGTCAGGGATCCTGACCGCAGAATTCGGGTTCAACTTCTGGCTCACCATCCCGGTCGCGATGGCGGCGGCCTGCGTGGCTGGCATCATGATCGGGGCTCCGACCTTGAGGCTGCGCAGCGATTATCTGGCGATCGTGACGCTGGGCTTCGGCGAGATCGTACGCATCATCGCCCGCAACCTCGACATCACCGGTGGCGCCAGCGGTCTCATTGGCATTGAGCGACCGGAGATTTTCGGCTTCAAGCTGATGCAGGTGCAGCACTTCTACTATGCGTTCCTGGTGCTGGCGCTGCTCACCGCCTTCGTCTGCCTGAGCGTCGAGCGGTCGCGGATGGGACGAGCCTGGTTCTACGTTCGCTATGACGAGGACGCCGCCGCCGGCATCGGCATCAACCGTGTCACCGCCAAGCTGCAGGCCTATATGATGGGGGCGGTGATTGCCTCGGTGGCGGGGTGCCTCTACGCCGCCAAGATGACGGCCATCTCACCGGAGAGTTTCACCTTCAACCAATCGCTTCTCATCCTGCTCGGCGTCGTCCTGGGTGGCATGGGCCGCATTCCTGGCGTCGTCCTGGGCGCCATTCTCGTGGCCCTGCTTCCAGAGGTGCTGCGCGGCGCGGGTACCTATCGCCCCCTGGTGACCGCGGTTGCGCTGCTGGCGATCATGCTCTTCAGGCCGAACGGGCTCTGGCCGGACAAGCGGGTTTGACCATGGCCTTGCTCGAAGTCCGCGATCTGCGCCTCAGTTTTGGGGGACTGAAGGTCCTTCACGACATTTCGTTCTCGGTGGAGAAAGGCGCCATCAACAGCCTCATCGGACCCAATGGCGCCGGCAAGACGTCGCTCTTCAATTGCCTGACCGGCTTCTACAAGCCGAAGGGCGGCTCGATCAGCCTGGGCGGCCGGCCAATTACCGGTTTGCCGCCGCATCGCATCACCGCGCTCGGGCTTGCCCGCACGTTTCAGAACATCCGGCTGTTCAAGGAGATGACCGTTCTGGAAAACGCCATGTCCGGCCAGCATTGCCGCAGCCGTCATGGCATCGTGTCGGCCATGCTGCACTTGCCGTCGCAGCGGCGCGAGGAAGAGGCGATCCGCGCGGTCGGCATGCGCTGGCTTGATTTCGTCGGCATTGCCGAGCATGCGCATCGCCATGCCGGCGGCCTTTCCTACGGCGATCAACGGCGGCTCGAACTCGCGAGGGCGTTGGCGTCGACACCCGAGCTTATCCTTCTCGACGAGCCCGCAGCCGGCCTGAACGAGCGCGAGAAGCTGGACCTTGTCCACCTGATCCGCCGCATTCGCGATGAAACCGGCGTCACCGTCCTGCTGATCGAACACGATATGGGGCTGGTCATGCAAGTGTCGGAAAAGATCGTCGTGTTCGACTACGGTCAGAAGATCGCCGATGGTGCGCCGGAGGCCGTCCGCGCGGACCCCAGGGTCATCGAAGCCTATCTCGGCACGGAGGATTGATGGACTCCGAGATCGTTCTCAGCGCGGACCGTATCGTTGCCCGCTATGGCGCCATCGAAGCGCTTCATGGCGTCAGCCTTTCGGTCAAACGCGGCCAGATCGTCGCCCTGCTTGGCGCGAACGGCGCCGGCAAAAGCACGGTGCTGCGCACGCTGTCCGGCCTCATTGCGGCGTCCTCTGGAAATGTCCGCTTCCTGGGCGAGGACGTAACCAAGGTCCCGGCCCATCGCTTGCCGCATCGCGGGCTTGTCCACGTTCCGGAGGGTAGGCGTATTTTCGGCGACATGACGATCAAGGAGAACCTTGACCTGGGCTCGTTTACGCTTGCCGACGACGCCGAGCGCCGGCGGCGGCTGGATCACGTTTTTGAACTCTTTCCCATCCTGGCGCGCCGAAAGAATGGCGATGCAAGGAACCTCTCTGGAGGAGAGCAGCAGATGCTCGCGATCGGCAGAGCCCTCATGGCCGCGCCCAAAGTGCTCCTGCTCGATGAACCGTCAATGGGCCTGGCGCCGCAACTGATCAAGGAAGTCATGAACATCGTCCAGCGCCTCAACCGCGAAGGCGTGACCATCCTGCTCGTGGAGCAAAACAGCAAAGTCGCCTTGAAATTCGCCGACTACGGCTATGTTCTCAAGGCCGGGCGCGTTGTCCTTGAGGGGCCAGGCAGTGATCTTGCAAGCAATGAAGCGGTCATCAGCGCCTATTTAGGTGGTGTCGCTGCCTAGCTATAGCTGGTAGAGCCGCCAAGGCTTGGACTGTATGAACGAACCACTGCGTCATGCTTTTTGCTCACCGGTTAACGTTTCGGCGATATCCCACAGGCGGGCGGGCGACCTGGACATTGAAGCCTTGTTGGGCGAGGGCGCGCAGTTCCTGATGGTCGTCTGGTCGATGATCTGGTCAGTGACGACGACGGAAGCTTTCGTGTGCACCATGTGTGCAGTGAGCGGCGTGATATGCTAAATAGCCTTCCGTTTGCGTCGGCAAAATCGTAAATCCGGTTGCGTTCGGCTGCGCGCTTCTTTCCAAATTGTTCAGTCTTTCCAACGGGGCATTGGACGGACTGAGGCTGAAAAAAGATAATGAAATGAATAAGATAGAGCGAAGAATTGCTGCGGCGCCTATGATGGATGGGGCAGATACCTAAATATAATCAGTTAGTTACGAGATGTTGTGTGCAAAAATCGCACACGAAAGTTCTGCTTCTCTTCTTTTTTCGTTCCCACGACGGAGCCACCGACAGCCCTTCTCGGACGCTCTTCTGCCGACGATATTGACCGCTCCAATGCGGATGTTCGCTGGGATATCCGTGAGCCTCATTGTCCGCTGCGGCGTCCAGTTTGCCTGGGGTTCCTGGAAGCTTTTCGAACTTTCTGGGTCGCGCCTCCGCCCGAATTGCGTTTGCTTATGAGACAAATAGGGACATTGGATCCGGTTTGAGGAAAAATTTGAAGAGGCATCGAATTTCTGGCGCGCGTGCCCTCCCTTGTTGTGAACGTCAGCACGAGCCCTACGCTGGAGGTTACTATTTGACCTTGATGGCGACCTTGCCCTTGACGCGTCCTGTCTCAAGTTCGACCTCTTCCGGTCTGACTATTCCCCAGGGTCGAATTGACCTTTGAACAAGATTTTCTCCACCGGTCCGACCGGATTTGTGATCCGCCTCTCGAGCACTTCGACGAGCATACGTCCGACCCCGGTCATGTCGACGGAATGAACGTCAATTCTCGCCGGCAGAAAGCGTGCCAGCCGCGTGCTGTCACGACTGACAATGTGGACGTCGCTCCCCGGCACAAGACCTCTTTTGCCAAGAACGTGCAATGCCCCGAGAAGGCCCAGTTCGTTGGCGCACGCCAAGCCAGTTGGCGGATCTGACGACCCCAGCAGGCGATCGAACCAGTCCGCGCTGGATTCCATCGTGAATGTGCCGTGGCCGATCAGCGATTGGTCGACTGGAATGCCTGCTTCGGCCATGGCCTTTCCATAGCCTGAAAGGCGCATGGCGCTCGCCTGATCCTTCGGCACGAGGAGTTGCAGGGCAACGCGTCGGCATCCTTTGTCTAGAAGCCGCCGGGTGGCATCGTAGGCGATCTGCTCATTGTCGATGTCGACATAGGGATAGGCGATGTCCAGATCGGTTCTTCCAAACGCGACGAACGGTATGCCTCGATCGAGCAGCAGCTTGACGCGAGGATCGCCCGAGACCATGCGCGTGATGATCAGGCCGTCTGCACTGCGCGCCTGGAGCAGTTGCTCTACACTTGCGACGGGATCGTCGTCGGGCGTGGTGGAATAGATCGACAGACTATAACCCGCTTGCCGCGCCGCCAGCGTCATGCCTTCGATCAGAGGAAGCTTTGCCAGATCGGACAGGTGTTCGATTGTCTCCATCGGGAGCACTGCCGTCAGCGTCAGGGTCCGTCCGGTTCTGAGCGCGCGGCCGTGATGATCCGGTACATAGCCGACCCGCGCCGCCACCTCCTTGACGCGCGCGATGGTCAAGGGATGCACTTCCGGGCCATCTTTCAGTGCGCGCGACACGGTGGTCACCGAAAGGGAAAGTTCCGCCGCGATCTGTTTCAGATTGGCCATGTCGCCCGACTTTGTTTGCGAAAACGCCGGCTGATTTGCTTGGCATCGTAACGTTACCGGATTCGACCCAGCGGTCAAATCCGGACTCACGGCAAACCAAAACCTGCTCGAATACCACTTGACTCTTAACTCTTTCGAGGCAATCGTAACGTTACGATTGCAAAAAAGATCGACATAAATAACATCGCACGACCCTGAGAGGAGAACACATGTCCTGGCTACCACGCGTTTTTCTGACGGCAATCGCAGTCTCGGCTGCAATGCCCGCCTCTGCCCAAACAGTCACCATCACGACGGCAGGCGGGGACTATGGCAACGCCATTAAGGAGGCTATGTGGGCACCCGCTGCAAAAGAGCTGGGTTATGAGGTCCGCGAGGAGACACAGAGCGACGGCCTGGCCGCTCTGAAGATGCAGGTTACCGCAGGTGCGGTCACCACGGACATCATCCACCTCGGCTCGCCGGAAGGCGCGCAGGCTGCCGCGCAGTCGCTGCTGGAGCCGCTCGACTACAAGATCATCGATCCCAAATCCGTGCCGGCCGGCGCAAAGTCCGACTACTGCTATCCATTCGACTCCTATGGCACCGTGATGTCATGGAGCACCAAGACCTATGGCGAAAACCCGCCGAAGACCTGGGCGGAATTCTGGGACGCCGCCAAATTCCCGGGCCGGCGAGCGCTGCGCGCCAATGCGCAGGACTTGATCGAAATCGCGCTGCTCTCCGATGGCGTGGCGCCGGCGGACGTCTATCCCACGCTCAGCACGCCGGACGGCCTGGAGCGCGCCATCAAGCGGCTCGAAGCGATCAAGCCGAATGTCTCGGTCTGGTGGACCTCGGGAGCCCAATCCGCGCAATTGCTGAAGGACGGCGAGGCTGATCTGGTCGTCACATGGAACGGACGAGCGCAGACGGTGAAAGCAGATGGCGGCGCGGCCGACTACACGTTCAAGGGTTCCGTCGTCGGCACGGACTGCCTTGGGGTGCCGAAGGGAGCGCCGAACAAGGAAGCGGCCATGAAGCTCATCGCCGCCATGACTCAGCCCGCGCGCGTGGCGAAGCTGACCGATTTCATTGCATACGGCCCGGTCAACCCCGCCGCGTATGAGGGGGGCCTCATCCCGAAAGACCGCCTGAAGACCCTGGCGACCGCGCCTGAAAACGCTGGCACGTCGGTGTACTCGAATGCCGACTGGTGGCTCAAGAACGGCGAGGTCGCTCAAAAGGCCTTCGATGAAATGATGAACCGCTAAGGCCCGATTCGTCAGCCTGGAGCATGATCCCGAAAAGTGAATTCGGTCTCGCTGGAGTCTGTGATGAAGTCGTTCCCGATCACCATCGACAGCGTGCGCAAGGCCTACGGGTCCTTCGTCGCGCTGGACGATGTCTCGCTCGACATTCGCGCTGGCGAGTTCCTCACCCTTTTGGGGCCTTCCGGATCGGGCAAGACCACGATGCTCATGGCCCTGGCTGGTTTTGTCCGGCCCGATCGAGGTAAACTCCTGCTGGGGGATCGGGACATCACCCGCCTGGCCCCCAACAAGCGCGACATCGGCATAGTGTTCCAGAACTATGCGCTGTTTCCCCATATGAACGTCCTGGCCAATGTCGAGTATCCGTTGGCGCTGCGCAAGACACCGAAAGCCGAAGCCCGTCAGCGGGCCCTCGGCGCCTTGGCTCGCGTGAAACTGGAAGGTCTGTCTGAGCGCAACATTGCCGCCCTGTCCGGTGGCCAGCGCCAGAGGGTGGCGCTGGCGCGGGCCATTGTCTTCGAACCGCGCGTGATGTTGATGGACGAGCCGCTGTCGGCGCTCGACAAGAATCTGCGCGAGACCATGCAGCATGAGATCCGGCGGCTTCACGATGATCTGGGGGTCACCACGATTTATGTAACGCACGACCAGCGCGAAGCGTTGACCATGTCCGACCGGGTCGCGGTGATGAATTCCGGCCGCATCGAGCAAATCGACCCGCCGCAGCGAATTTACGATCGTCCATCGACGCGCTTCGTCGCGGAATTCATGGGCGAGGCCAACATCATGGCGCCGGGTGCAGTGCGCAAAATCGGCGGCGCTGACGCGTCACGCGAGACCCTGGTGATCCGCGCGGAAAGCTTCCATCTGGATGCGAAGCTGGTCGGGCAAGACGGCGTGGCGCTCGAGGGAACGTTGCGCGCCAAGGCATTTCGCGGCGAAAACTGGCTTCTCACTCTGGCGCTTGACGGTGGTCAAGAGGTTCTTGCCAGTATTCCGGCAACGCTGGCCGCCGGCTGCGCCGAACTTGTCACCGGCCAGCGGGTGACCGCGTATGCGCCAGCGGAGAAGGTACATGCGCTACCGGGAGCGGGAGCGTGACCGTGACCGTTACCATGGATCCCGGGCTCGCGGCGGACGCGCGGCGTGAGCGCCGGTTCTTCCTCTCGCTTTCGCTGCCGGCGCTGTTCATCGTTGGGCTGGCGGCGATACTGCCCATCGTCTGGATCATCCGCCAATCCTTCCTGACCACGGGGGGCGAGTATACCGTCGGCAATTACGAGAAGGTGCTTTCGAGTGGACTGACATGGTCGGCACTCCTCACAACCCTTGAGCTTTCGTTTGGCACACTGGCGATCTGCATTCTTCTTGGTATCCCCCTGGCGCTTGCTCTGGCCAGCGCCACACCAAGGGTGGCCAACGTGCTGATGGCCTTCGTCATGCTGCCATTGTGGACCTCTATCCTGGTGCGTACGTATGGCTGGCTGGTGCTCCTGCGCCGCGATGGCTTGATCAACGCGGCGTTGACGGGTTCAGGCCTCACGGCGGAGCCATTGCCGCTTGTCTACAATTTCACCGGAACGCTCATCGGCATGGCTCACTATATGCTGCCGCTGTTCTTGCTGCCTGTTTATGCCGCCATGCGCGATATCGACGCAAATCTCGTTCGTGCTTCGGCGAGCATGGGGGCCACCCTCGGACAGGTGATCCGCACTGTGGTTCTGCCCCTTTCGGCCGGCGGCATCTTCTCGGGTTCGCTCATCGTCTTCATCTACACCATAGGTTTTTTCATCACGCCGGCGGTGCTTGGCGGCGGCAAGGTAAATCCTCTTTCCACCCGGATCGAGCGCACGCTGTCGACCTTTCAGGATTGGGGCTCGGCGAGCGTTCTGGGCATTCTGCTTCTCGTTCTTATGTGCCTGATCGGCGTGATGTTCCTGACGGCAAGGCGACTGTTGATGCGCAACAAGGTCGGCACACCCCATGCTTGAAGCTTATCCGGACAACAGGTTGGCCCGCATCCTCCTGTGGAGCTTTTCCGCGCTCGTCTTGGCGTTCTTGATGCTGCCGACGCTGGTGGTCGTGCCACTCTCGTTTTCGGCCTCCAATCTTCTCGAGTTTCCGCCGCGCGCATACTCGTTTCGCTGGTACGAGAATTTCTTTGGTTCGGCGACGTGGATGGCCGCGCTCAGGGTGAGCCTGATCCTCGGGACACTGACAGCGCTGATCGCGGTACCCCTGGGGCTGTTGGCCTGCATCTCGATGAACAGGCTCGGCGGAAAGGCCGCCGTAGCCATTCAGGGCGTTCTGCTCACCCCGTCCATTGTGCCGGGCATACTGCTGGCGATCGGTCTGTTCTTTGTTCTGGCGGCGCAACGTCTGGTTGGAACGCTGTTCGGCGTGCTGGTCGGGCATGTGGTGCTGGCCATTCCGGTGGCGTGCATTGTGTTGTTGCCCGCTCTCGCCCGCTTTGACTGGAACCAGGTCCAGGCGGCGCGTAGCCTCGGTGCAAACTGGGCGCGAGCCATTGGCGGCATAATCGTTCCGCAACTTTGGATCAGTTTGTTGACGGCCACATTGATGGCCTTCCTGACTTCGCTCGACGAGTCTGTCATTTCGATCTTCATCGCAAGTGGCCAAAACAGCACCCTGCCGAAGCTCATGTTCCTGTCGCTGCGCGATCAGATCGATCCGACCATTGCGGCGATCTCGACCGTGTGGACCGCCATCGTCGTGGCCGCTGTCCTGATCGTGACCCTTCGCCAAAAACCCTGATCGAGACTGGAAAACATGCCTATCAATCATCATCTAGCCGACGATCTGGCGGATCACTCAACAGGCATACCCCAGGTGGGATTGGCGATCATTACCGGGTCCGCAAATTGGGGGCTCGCCTTTCCGGAGGATGTCGAAGTCGATGGCGTGCGCACCTTGCGGCGAGACATGAGCTTTGAGACGCCTTTCGGCCGCAGCGACAACTGGAAGCTGCTTGAGTTCGATGCATCAATCACCGCCGAAGGCAAACCGAAACGCGCCTTGTGCATGTATTCGCACGGCAATCCGCGCGACCATATCGACCATTCCTGCCATCGCCGGGCGTTCTGGGTCTTGATGAACGCGGGTGTAAGGCAAGTCCTCTCCTGCTCGACCATTGGCGCCGTCAACAAGGCGATCAAGCCCGGCGACATGGTGGTGAACGCCGATATCATCGAACTGACGCAGACCCCGTTTTCACTGCTTCCCGGCCGCCAGAGCTTCGACTGCTCGGGCAAGCAGATCGTATGTCCAAGATGTGCGGCGGTTCTGGTCGAAACGGCCCGCCGTCACTGGCCAGCCGAATTCCGCGTGCATGGCATCGAACAGCAGTTGGTGGCTGCCCACTGTTACGGGCCGCGACTGACCACTCCGGCCGAAGCCTTGGCGTTTCGAAGCATGGGAGCGGATGTGCTCAATCATTCGATCGCCCCTGAGGCGACCCTGTCGCGCGAGATCGGCGCGTGTTTTGTGCCTCTTGCGTTCGTGACGGCAGGTTTCAACGACTATATGGACCGCAATCGCCAGCAATTGCTGCAGGAGGACGTATTGCCGAGCCTCTCCATGACCGCCTCGAGGGTGGCGCTGGAGACCGTGGCACGATTTCCAGCTAACCCTGAATGCTCTTGCCAGGGCTTGAAGTCGCCTCAGCCGGCAGAGCGTTCTACTCGGTTCTGAAGCAGCGATGGAGTCTGGATTTGTCACTCACCACGAAGCTCGCGTCGAACTGAGAGTTCGCATTTGAACGCCCTTGCTCGAAGCGTCCGGTCCGCTTCCGTCAGACCACGAGTCATGCTCCATATCGCACATAGATCAGCCTCAGGCCTTGAGGCTGATCGGGTGCCGGCAGTCACCTCTATTGGCGGTGCTGCATTTCCTTGATGACGATGTCTCCATCTACGACGATCGGCTCGTCATCCAGGAAAAGACTGCAGCCACGCATCGGAATGTCGAGGTGGCAGGCGGTGTCGTTGGGACCGCCGAGTTCGTTGTTCGGGCCCGTCGAGAACATCACGTTGCCATAGAAGGAGCGCAGCTCCATACCCATGCCGCCCGGAAACTGCGTCAGGCCGTGCCACTGCGCGCGGTGGTCTAGCCCCCAGCCGACATGGCTCATGCCCATGCCGCGCGGGTCCTTGAACTCGCCCATGTAGGATTTGATCAGTTCCGCCTCGAGGCCGCCGCGGATGTCCTGAACGAAGCCCTTTTCGATCGTGTAGATGACAGGCTCGCGGACATAGGTGTTGAATGGCAAAAGCACGTCACCAGGGGCGAGCACGATCTTGCCGTCGACGCCGTCGTCGGCGCCGCCGGTGAAGACGAAGGCCGCTGGCCAGTGGTCCCAGCGCCCGGGCTGGTCGGTGTAGCCGTATTCGCCAACCGTCGGATAGACGCCGAGCTTGTAGACCACGTCGGTGCCATGGCGGGAGGTGATGCGCATGGTCTTCGCCTTCGACAGAAGCGCCTCGCCGACCTCCACGCGCTCGCGCAATTCCTTGGTCGGCAGCAGCCGGGCGAGCAGCGGCGCAGGTTCGACCGCCGTCAAAACGCGCGCGCCCGCCGCCTGGATCGCCATCTGCTCCGGGCTGAACAAAAGGAAGATGAGGTCGACGACCATGTCGGCCTGCTTCAGCGCTTCGACCGCCTCAGGATTGGCCGCCAGGCCGGTCTCGCCGACCGCCCAGGCGCCATTGCCCGGCAGCGGCGCGGGCAGGCGCATATGGTACATGCGTGCACCTAGGCGCTGGCCGGCCGCGAGAAAGGCGTCAGCATAGTCAAGGCGCTCGCTGCCTTGCGACAGCACGATGACCTTTTCCCCTTCATGCACGCCGCTGAGCGTGAGCTGGTGCAGGCAGATTTCAGTCAGAACGTTGCGGTCCATCCAGCGATCTCCTTTGCAATGCGGGCGGCGTCGCGGCCCAGGTTATGAGGTTCGGTCATGCATTCTGCTCGGTCGCCCTTCGCCGGCCGGCGCGCCCGATTTCTTCCAGCGCCTCCTCCAGGCCGACGACGTCGCCATATTTGGCATCGATGTCGAATAGGTTGGCTTCATGCGGCCCGGCGTGCCGGTCGCCAACGCAATCCCTGACCACGATGGTTCGGAAGCCGTGCTGGACCGCGTCCACGGCGCTTGCCCGGATGCAGCCGCTGGTCGAGCAGCCGGCGAGTATGACCGTGTCGATGCCATCGGCGTGCAGCATCGACGCCAGGCTGGTGCCGAAGAAGGCGCTGGCATACTGCTTGGTGATGACCAGTTCGCCAGGCAACGGTTCGACGCCGTCGCAGAATTCGGCCAGCGGACTACCGGGGACCAACGCGGCCATCACCGGCGCCTTCTTCACCCAGATCCCGCCATCGGCGCAGTTCGGCGCCCGGTAGAGGATGTTGGTATGGATCACCGGCACGCCGGCCTGGCGCGCCGCTGCCAGCAGCTCGGGCGTGCGCGCGACGGCCTCCACCACGCCCTGCGCGAACAGTGGTGCGCCGGGTGTCGTATAGGCCTTCATGAAGTCGATCACCAGCAGCGCCGGCCTGCGCCCGAAGCCGATGCGGTGGCCCCAGACGCCGCTGTAGTTGTCGGCCGCCGCCTGCGTTTCGGCCTCTATGGGAATTGCCGGTTGCGTCATGGCGGCCTCCCTCAGTACGCGCCGGAAAGCAGCGCGCCAGCGCCGGGGACAATTGGCTCAAGTCCGAGCGACTTCAGCAGGCCGTAGGTGGTTGCGACCGCCGCCGTCAGCACGGGTTTTCCGGTAAGAGCTTCGACCTTAGCGATGACCGGCAGCGACGGCATCTGCACGCAGGCTGACAGTACGACCACGTCGACGCCTTCGAGGTTCATGCCGGCAACGATGCAGGGCAGGTTTTCCGGATCGTGGCGCGCCACGTCGAGGTTGTCGGGGATCTCAAGCGCGCGCCAGTCGACGACTTCGAAACCCTCCTCGCGGATGTAGTTGACCACGAGTTCAGTCAGCGGCCGCATATAGGGCGCCACGACGGCAATGCGCTTGGCCTGCAGCACCTTGAGCCCATCGATCAGGGCGCCGGCGCTGGTGACGACGGGAATGTCAGTCCCATTCTCCTGTGTTCGGGCGCGCAGCCGCGCCTCCGACTCGCGATGGTAGCCGAGCCCCATCGCCATGATGGCGACCAGACAGGCGTAGCCGAGCACATCGACGCGGGCATCCGAAAGTTCGGCGGCGCAGCGGTCCGACTCACCGTCCATGGCAGCCAACTCGTCTTTGCTCACCGTCTTCATGCGCATGCGGCTCGAATGGAAGGTGAAACGCTCGGGCCGTATGCCTTGGCGCGCCAAAAGCATCGCTGGAATCTCGGTTTCCATGGTCGTATTGGAACTCGGCACGATCTGGCCGATCCGGAACGGTTTCGTGGTCATGCTGCTTTCCTCGCTGCCAGAGCGGTTCCGAGCAGCCGGTCAGCCGCGGCCAGAAACCCTTCGAGATTGTCCCAGGGGATCATGTGTCCGGCATCGGGCACGCGCTCTATGCTGATGCCTGGGTTGAGGGAATGGATTTCCGCCTCGTCGGCAGGTTCGATGACGCCGCCGCGCGTCGCCACCATCAGGCCGGCGGGGACCGGAAGGCCGGGCAGATCGCGATGGATGTCGTCGGTATGAAAGCCTTCGAAGGCCGTCACGATGGCGGGCTCAAAGCAGGTGTGCAGCCATTCTGCCCGCAGCGCGAGTTGCTCACGGCTCCAGGTCGGGCAGAAGGTGCGCATCGCATCGGCGTCCATGCCCCTTTCCGCCTGTCGTATCGAATCCACATACCAGGCAAGCTTCGAAGGGTAGGGGCGCCGGCCCGGACCCGAGACGGGCGGGTCGACCAGCAGCAGCCGTGCCATACCGGCCGGGTTGCGCGTCGCCGCGCGGACCGCGATGCGCGCGCCCATCGAATGGCCGAGCACCGTCACGCCGGAAAGACCAAGCGCTGCGATGAAGCCCGAGAGGTCGTCGGCCATGCTGTCGAGGCGGTAGTCGAGGTCCGGGCCGGATTGCGACAAGCCGCGGCCGCGCACATCGAGGACGTAAACATCGAATTCACGAGCAACCCTTTCGGCGACAAAGCCCCAGGTCACTGCCGGGCTGGTGATGCCCGGCACCAGCACCAACGGCGCTCCCGCGCCGAGATAATGCAGGTAGTGCTGGCGGATGCCGTTGGCTGCGACATTTGCGCCTGTGACCGTTGCCGCGCTCACTGCGCCGCCTCGCTGCTCTGCAGCGGCGTCTCATAGACGTCGTAGCCGAACACCCAGGCCGGGTCTTCCTGGCTGCGCAGCCAGGTGTTGGCGTTGGAAACCGCCTGCACGCGCGAGGCGCGATCCCTGCGGTTTGCCTCGTAGAGGGCGAAGGCCGATGCGTAGTTGCCGGTCCCGGTCTCGCCGAGACATCGCGCCAGCATGGCCGCGTCCTCGATCGCCATGGCCGCACCCTGCGCCATATGCGGCTTCATCGGATGGCAGGCATCGCCGAGCAACACCATCCGCCCCTCGCTCCAGACCGGCAGTGGTTTGCGGTTTAGCAGCGGCCATTTGGTAACCTCGTCGCTCGCGTCGATCAGCGAGTCCACCACCGGATGGCAGCCGGCGAAAGCTTGCCGCATTTCTTCGCGACTGGACGGCACGAACGCTCCATCGAAGTCCCAGGCCGGATGGGGAACGCCGGTGACGTAGTAGTATTCGCTGCGGTCCGCGGTGGTGTGGTAGACCATCATGTGGCGGTCCTCGAACCACCATTTCACGCAATCTTCGAAGTCGAGGCCGTAGCGGCTCAGCTTATCGGACGAAATCACCGCCCGGTGGGCGACCCAGCCGCTGTAGTTCGGCTTCTCCTCGCCGAGCAGAGCTTCACGGACCTTCGAATTGATGCCGTCGGCGCCGATAACGATGTCGGCCGTGACTCGAGTGCCGTCGGCGAAGCTGAGCTCGACGCCGGCGCCATTGTCCGTCACCGCGTCCAGCCGCTTGCCGAAGTGCAGGTTTTCCGGCCGCAGCAGCGAGACTTGAAGCGCGGCCAGATCACCGCGATGGACGGTCACATAAGGAGCGCCATATTCCTTCTCGGCGAACGCGCCGAGCCGGATCCGGGAAAGATAGTCGCCAGAGCGCCCGTCACGGCTGAACCAGAAATCGGGCTTGGAGCCCATGGCGACGACAGCGTCTTCCATCCCGAGTTGGCGGAACACCTTCATGACGTTCGGGCCCATGTGGATGCCCGCACCGATGCGCGCAAAGGCTGGCGCCTGTTCGAAAACGTCGACACGAAGGCCGGCCTGCTGAAGAAGTGCCGCCGCCGCAGCCCCTCCAAGCCCGGCACCTATGACCGCGATCTGCGTCTTTATTGGCATGGACCTGATGACCTCCCGATGGGTTTCGACAGCCAGTTGGTCTTTTTATAGAGTACACACTCTAAATGTCAATGGCCATAACCATGCTGGCAAATCACCAGTTAGCGTACACGAGTTGGCCATATTTCGCACAAATTGGCTAATTTCGGGGCGAGGCAAGCTAAGCTTTGACATGGCATGGAAAACAGATATTATAGAGTATACACTCTTTTTGGTGAACCCCTTCATGTGTTCGAATGCGCGTTGCGCCACACCGCCAAGGGCGAGAAAGGGCCGGTCTCAGACCGCCTTCTGGGGATATCAATCGCAGCCGCTGGTCTGGCGTCAGAAATGCAGGCCCGAAAGCCAGGGACGCTATCTTGCCTTGCGCGATGCCAACGTTTTATGCATGCCTCGGGCGTCAATGTTCCGCGTTGGGACGCAAGATGTCGGGGCGCCAGTCGGACGAAGAGGATCGCATGGAAGGCGCGGATCGCTATGTCTTCTCGGACCAGGTCGGCTACCTGCTCCGGCGCGCCTATCAGCGCCATCTCGCCATCTTCCAGGCGAATGCCGGCGACCCGCAACTAACGGCAGTTCAATTCTCAACGCTCTGCGCGTTGAAGGAGAGCGGACCCCAGTCGCAGAGCGAACTCGTGAAGGCAACAAGTGTCGACCAGGGCACGATCCGCGGAATCGTCGACAGGTTGAAGGATCGCGGCCTGATCGCGTTTTCGAAGGATCCCGCAGATGCGCGCAAGGTGATTGTCTCCATCACCGCGGCCGGCCTGCAATTGCTGGAGCGCACGGTGCCGCATGCGCTGGAGATCACCGAGCTGACAATGAAGCACCTCAACCCGGCCGAGCGCATGGCACTTCTCCACACGCTGCGCCTCCTCGGAGAGGACGCCGACACGAACGAGTGAAGCATACCGATCTTCCGGCATCCCGAGTTTTGCGGAGGCTGGAGTGGATGCTTTGATCGCGCTCCGAGTGAATGGGCGGGATGTTGAACTCTCCCTCCCATCAACAACGACCCTTCTTCAGGTGCTACGCAATGACCTCAGCCTGAACGGTCCGAAATATGGCTGCGGCCTGGCCGAATGCGGTGCCTGCGCCGTTCTCGTCGGCGACACCACCGTCCGGTCGTGCGCGGTTCCGATCGGCGCGGTCGCCGATCGGTCGATCACCACCCTGGAGGGGCTGGGTACCGCGGATCACCCCAATCTCGTGCAGGCCGCGTTCATTGCCAACAATGCCGCCCAATGTGGCTACTGCCTGAACGGCATGATCATTGCCACTGTCGCCTTGCTCAGGCGCGATCCGCGGCCAGACGAGACCGCGATCCGGGCTGCGTTGCGGCATCATTTGTGCCGCTGCGGCACCCATCTGGAAATCCTCGCCGCCGTGCGCGCGGCAGCCAGCGCCACCGCGCAAGTGACCGCTGACGTTACTTCGGAGCAAGTTTGATGAGCAGCCCGCGCGACCGGCCTGCCACCGCCTATCTACGCGACAGCGAGGCGCTCCTGGTTCTGCGACCGAGCCCCGTCGCCGGCCAAGATGGCGAACTCTTCCTCGCGCTCGGCGCGGACGGCTCCGTGACCGCCTTCAACGGCCACGTCGATCTCGGCACCGGCATACGCACGGCCTTGGCCCAAATCGTCGCCGAGGAATTGGACGTTCCGTTCGAAAGCGTACGCATGGTTCTCGGCTCGACGTCTGCGGCCCCGGATCAGGGCGCGACCATCGCCAGCGAAACCATCCAGGTCACCGCCATGCCGCTGCGCGCCGCAGCCGCGACCGCCCGCGCACATCTCCTCAAGCTGGCCGCCGCGCGGCTCGGCATGTCGGCGCCGGAGCTGATCGTCGAGGACGGCGTGATCCGACCGGCGGATACGGAAGAGAATCTTTTCGTCTCCTTTGGCGATCTCATCGCCGGCGCCAACACGCGCCTTGCCATCGACCCGCACGCGCCCCTGAAGCCAGCCGCGCAGTACCGTATCGTGGGCCGGCCGCAGGCACGCGCCGACATTCCGGCCAAGGCTACCGGGGTTTTCATCTACGTCCATGACGTGCGCCTACCAGGCATGCTGCATGGCCGCGTCGTCCGGCCGCCCTACGCTGGCTTCGATTCAGGGGGGCATGTAGGCGCGAGCCTGATCGCCGTCGACGAGGCATCGGTGGCCGACGTGCCGGGGTTGGTGACGGTCGTGATAATCGGCGATTTCGTCGGCGTCGTGGCGATGCGCGAAGAGCACGCCATCGAGGCGATGCAGCGGCTCAAGGTGCAATGGCGCGCCGCACCCGTCGTCCCCGACCTCAATGCTCCCGAGGCGGCGCTTCGCAACAATCGCTCGACGACCCGCAAGCTTGCCGACGACGGCGATGTCGAACGCGCGCTCGGCGCGACGGCGACGCCTATGGAACGGACCTATGTATGGCCCTACCAGATGCACGGCTCGATCGGACCTTCCTGCGCGGTTGCCGACTGGCGCGACGACGGCCTGACCGTCTGGTCCGGCACGCAGAACCCATTTCCGATGCGCGCCGACCTGGCAAAACTTCTCGACATGCCGGAAGAGCGGATCGTTGTCGAACGGCTGGAAGCTGCCGGATGCTACGGACGCAACTGCGCCGACGACGTAACTGCTGACGCTGCCCTGTTGTCCCGGGCCGTCGGCCAGCCAGTACGCGTCCAGCTTACCCGGGAGCAGGAACACGCGTGGGAGCCAAAGGGTGCCGCGCAGGTCATCGACGTCCGCGGTGGCTTGGACGAGGAGGGTGGTCCGGCGGCCTATGACTTTGAAACGCGTTACCCGTCCAATCTGGCGCCGACCCTGCCGCTGATCCTGACCGGAAAGGTTTCGCCGGTCGCGGAGGTCGCCCTGATGGGCGATCGCACAGCGGTGCCTCCCTACGCGTTCGGAAACCTGCGGGTTACCGTCCATGATATGCCGACGCTGGCTCGCGCCTCGTGGTTTCGCGGCGTTTCGGCACTGCCAAACAGCTTTGCGCACGAATCCTTTATCGACGAGTTGGCTACAGCGGCCAAGGTCGATCCGGTCGAATATCGGCTGCGTTATCTCACCGATCCGCGGGCGATCGACATGGTACGAGCCGTAGCCGAGCGTGCCGGATGGAAGCCGCATACCCAACCGGGCACGCATGGCCGCGAGGGCGATATTCTGTATGGACGCGGCTTTGCCTACGCCGTCTATGTCCATGGTCCTTTCCCGGGCAAGGCGGCCTCGTGGGCGGCGTGGGTCGCCGACGTGGCGGTGAACAAGGTGACGGGCGAAATCGCGGTGACCAAAGTCATCTGCGGCCAGGATACCGGCGCGGTAATCAACCCCGACGGCGTTCGCCACCAGATTCATGGCAACGTCATCCAGTCGACCAGCCGGGTTCTCAAGGAAGAGGTCAATTTCTCATCCACCGCTGTCGCCAGCCTTGAGTGGGGCGCCTATCCGATCATCGGCTTTCCCGAGGTGCCGGACATCGACGTGCTGATGATTCCACGCCCCGACGAGCCGCCGCTGGGCGCCGGCGAGTCCGCCTCGGTGCCGAGTGCGGCGGCCATTGCCAACGCGGTGTTCGACGCCACCGGCGTGCGCTTTCGCGAACTGCCGTTGACGCCGGAACGGGTGCGCGCTGCTTTGAATCCGCTGCCGACTCCGCTGGTATCGAACGAGAATAGGCGATCCAGGCGGTCGCGCCTGAGATTCTCATGGCCGCTCGCCGGCGCCTTTTCTGGCGCCGTGGCCCTCGGTGCGGGGATTTTTCCGTTCAATGCCGCGATCGCCCCGGTGGCGCGTCCGCTGCCCGACGTCTTTTCATCCGCCACGATCGATCGCGGCCGGCAGGCGGCGGCGGTCGGCGCCTGCAATGTCTGCCATGTCGGCGCCGACGGCACGCCATTTGCTGGGGGCAGGGCGCTCGAAACCCCCTTCGGTACTGTCTATGCCACCAACATCACGCCGGATGAAGCGGCCGGTATCGGCGCCTGGTCCTATCCGGCATTCGCTAGAGCGATGCGCCAGGGTGTTGCGCGCGATGGACATCATCTCTATCCGGCGCATCCCTACACATCCTTTGCCAAGGCGAGCGAGGCGGATCTCCAGGCGCTCTATGCCTATCTCATGGCTCAGCCAGCCGTGACGGCCAAAGCACCGGAAACGCAGCTGCGGTTTCCCTTCGGCATGCGGCCACTGATGGCCGGGTGGAACGCGCTTTACCTATCGTCATCGCCGGCACCGTCTGATCCGATCCGAAGTGCGGCCTGGAACCGGGGGGCGGAACTGGTGGAAGGCCTTGGCCATTGCAGCGCCTGTCATTCGCCGCGCAATGCCATCGGCGGAGAGGTCAAGGGGTCGATGCATCTTGCCGGCGGGTTCGCCGACGGCTGGCACGCACATGCGCTGACGGCAAAATCCTTCGCTCCGATCGCGTGGAGCGAACAGGCATTTTATGACTATCTGCGTACCGGCCATTCCGCCCAGCATGGCGCGGCGGCGGGACCAATGGCCCACGTGGTAGACTCGCTGGCACCGCTTCCCGACGCGGACATCAGGGCGATGGCGGTCTATCTCGCCGGTTTCAACGTCGGTGGCGAAACGTCTCCCGCCGGCTCGTCGTCAGGGAGTTCAATCGCCGCTGCAGATCTAGCCGCGCCCGCTGCGGCAGCCGCATTTCCTCGCGGTGCGCGCATGTTCGCCGGTGCTTGTGAGACCTGTCATTTGGAAGCGTCGTCCATCGCGTCGCTGGCCCTCAACACCAATCTTCATGCCGAAGCGCCGGACAATCTGCTCCACGCCATCCTGGAGGGGGTGGCCGCGCCGGCAATGTCGCCCCTGCGACGCGATGTCGGCGACTTTGGGGTGATGGCGATGCCGGCCTTCGACAAGGCGCTGGACGATCGCGACCTGGTCGACCTCGTCCGCTATCTCCGGGCGCGTTTCGCCCCCGGGAAGCCAGCCTGGGACGCCATCCAGGATTCGCTTGCCGTCGTCCGTGCAAACCACCATTGATCCAAGGCTGGAACCCGCAAATACTCCTCAACACCAACGTACCCGCCGAAAACGCCTGGCCGCGAGGTCGTTGGGTGGTGAGCAGCGGGAACGTGACCGACGACATGTGGGCCGAATACATCAAGAACCAGACGCCGCCAGAGCGCGACGACGACGTCAACGTGAGGTGATTCACGCTAAGTCCGCCGAACGGGGGACCTATGCGGTTGTGCCGGATCGGATTTTTCCACCCACCCACACTGCGGCGATATTGGCGCGCCCGGCGTTCAGCACGATCTTGTCAAACACATCGACCGCACTCTCGAAAGGCCAAAGCGATATGTTCGACGCGGGCGCATCTACGTCGACGACCAGCGCGTCGAATTCGAAGCCGGGCGCGAAGACGCCAACAGGCAGGCCGAGCGTCTCGCCGCCGCCGGAGGTGGCGAGCCAGAAGGCTTCCGCGGTGGTGATACGGGAACCGGGCACGCCGCGCGCCTCACGTGCCGCCGCCGGATCGACACCGCTGTTCAGGGCACGCGCGGCGATCATGGCAAGCCGCGCGCTATCGAAGAGCGAAGGCGAATAGCCGCCCGAAATGTCAGTGCCCAGGCCGACATGAACGCCCTTGTCGAGGGCGGCGCGCAACGGAAAGACCGCATCGGCGAAGTAGAAGTTCGAAAGCGGGCAGTGCGCGACGCCGGACCCGGCGGCCTTGATCCTGTCGACATCTTCGGGAGAGACGAAGTTGGAATGGGCAAGGATGGTCTTGTCGGTGAGCAGCCCGAACCGCGCCAGGACTCCCGTATCGGTCTGACCGAAACGGTTTTGGACATGCTCGGTGGCCCAGTCGCTTTCACAGCAATGCGTCTGCACATGGCAGCCTGTCTCATGCGCGACGCGGCCGAGCCCTTCAAGCAGCGCATCCGTGCAGCTTGGCACGAAACGCGGCGTTATCGCTGGATGGACGAGGGTGCGCCCTTCGGATTGCATCTCCGCCAGCAGCCGCATGAAGCGCTTGGTGTCCTCGACCGCCGCCGATGCGCCGCCATCGCGGTAGAAATCCGGGCACTGCGCCGGATCGTCCATGGCGACCTTGCCGACCAGCGCGCGCTGGCCGCGTTTCAGGCAGATTTCGGCGAGCGCGAGGTTCGCCTCGACATGGATGGTGCCGAAATAGACGGCGGTCGTAGTGCCGTTGGCGAGCAGGTTCTCTACCAATGAGCCATAGATCTGCCGAGCAAACGCGGTGTCGGCGTACTTCGCTTCGAGCGGGAAGGTGTATTTCTGGAGCCACTCCTCTAGCGGCGCGTCGAGCGCCTTGCCAAGCTGCGCCCATTGCGGCGCGTGAATATGCAGATCGACCATGCCCGGCAGCAGATACTGATTTTCAGCAAGCGCGATCAGCGTACCATCGTTGTCGGCCGAACGGAGGATCGTCGCGTGATCGGCGCGGTCGCTGCGCACGACATCGAGAATCCGCCCATCATCGCCGACCCTGATCAGGCAGTTTTCCAAGATTTCCAACCGGCCGCGCTGCGGCGTATGGAAGGCGTTGCAGGCGACTGTGAAGCCTTCGTTTGCCATACCGTATCCCAATTGCTGGTGTTGCCGTCGATGCCGTCCGCTCAGGCAGTGCGGGCCGGTCCCGCCGGAAATATGCCTGACATGACGATGAAGCCCGGCACGCGCTTGACGCGGTCTCCCCAGCGGCGGATCGCCGGATAATCCTGCCGCGAGATACCGCCTTCTTCCGAAAGCAGGATGTAGGGAAAGCAGGCGATGTCGGCGACGGTCGGATGATCGGCGGCGCAGATCCAGTCGCGGCCTTCCTGCTCACCGAACCAGAGACGCTCGTCGAAAATCCGGAACAGGCGATGCGCGCCGGCGCGCGACGCCTCGACGTCGAGATCATAGAACAACCCGTCATGCAGGCGCGCCGCCGAGGCGGTGGCGGTGATGTCGTCGGCAAAGGCCAGCCATTGGCCGATCTCGCCCAGCAGCGCCGGATTATCGCGCGGATACCAATTTCCCGACGCATCATACTTGGCGGCGAGATAGACGAGAATGGCCTGCGCGTCACGCAAGATCAGCCCGTCATCGTCGATCACCGGAAGCTGGCCAAGCGGGTTGAGCTTCAGGAAGGCCGCCGATTTGTGCTCGCGGCCGGGATAGAAATCGACCGGAACGATTTTGTATTCGACGCCAAGCATGCTCATCAGCAGGCGCAATTTGTAGCAGTTTCCCGACAGTTCGAAGTCGTAGAGCGTGATCATGCCGAGGCCTTACAGGTCGAGCACGAGGCGCGCCGAACGGGCTCGCGACACGCAGGTCATGATCTTTGTCCCGCTCCGTTTCTCCGCGTCGTTGAGATAGACGTCCTGGTGATCCGGTTCGCCTTCAAGAACCGTGGCGATGCAGGTTCCGCAGGCGCCTTGTTCGCAGGACGACGGCATGTCGATGCCGTTGCCGCGCATCACCTCCAAGATGGTGCTGCCGGCCGGCACGCGCAGGGTGACCGCGGAACGCGCCAGCGCGATCTCGAAGCTCGAACTGTCGTCGATAGTCCTGGTATTCTTGAAATATTCGAAATGCACGGCCGTATCCGGCCAGCCTCTTTCCGAGGCGATGCTGCGCGCCGCCTCCAGCATCGGAGCGGGGCCACAGATATAGACATGCACGTCTGGCTGGTAGGTGGCGAGCAGGTCAGCGAGCTTGGCCGCGGTTGCTTCCGGGGTCAGGCCGAGATGCGGGACAAGCGCATTGCCGAGCGTTGCCAACCGTTCGGGAAAGGCCAGTTGCGCCTGGTTCTGTGCAAAATAGTGCAGTTCGTGCGCCAGCCCCATGGGACCGAGTGCTTGCGCCATGGCGATCAGTGGCGTGATGCCGATACCGCCGGCAATGAACAGCGTTTTTACGGCGTCGCGCCGCAACGGAAAGTTGTTGCGCGGCTCCGAGATCGCCAGCAGATCGCCTTCGCGCACCGTGTCATGCAGGCACGATGAACCGCCCTTCGAGTCTCGCTCCCGCTTCACGCCGATCGTGTAGGTGCCTGTCTCGCCCGGCGCATTGGTGATCGAATATTGCCGGATCTGGCCATTCGGCAGGTGCACATCGATATGGGCGCCGGGCTGGAAGGTCGGCAGATGCCCCCGGAGGGGCCGTAGTTCGAAGCCGGCAATGTCGTTGGCGGTCATCCATTTGCGCGCCACCTGAACGGTGATCGACGCCCGACGTCCCGAGGCTGAAAGCGACGGCATTTCCACCAGTTCCGGCGCCACGCTTTCATAGACCGGCACGATCGGCGGGGCGGCCGGGACCATCGCCGCCTCCCGCTCGACGCGGTCGCGCAACGCCGAGAGACGTTCGTTGTGATGACGCAGAATGGCGATCCGCAGCATCCCTTCGGCATTGCGGTCGAGCACACCGCGGATCACGGAGCGGCTGGAATCGACTGGTTGCACGAAGAACACCGCGAGCGTCGCTTCGGACCCTGAACGGGCGCGCAGGGCGATCGAGAAACCCTCCGCTGCCTCGATTGAAACCACGGCTTCGTCCCCGTCGATGGCATCGTTCGGTTGGAACCGGTAGCTGGCGAGATGCGCGAGCGCCAGTTCGACCGGCGCGTTGAGCGGCATGCCGCGCAGGACGAGAAGGTTTTCTGCTTCCAGGGCGGCGATCCGCGGCGCCGGCGTTTCGGGTTCGAGCGAAGACCAGACCAGCCCATAACGTTCCGCGGCCGGAAAGGTGCGGTTGGTGATGGTGCGGGCCGGCGCGTCGGCGGGATGCGCCGGAATATAGGTGCAGCCGGCGGTACGGTTCGAGTAGCGCCAGCCGTGATACTGGCATTTCAGCTCGCGGCCATCGCTGACGCCGATCGACAGCCGCACGCCGCGATGCAGACAGCGGTTTTCCCAGATGTTGATATAGCCATCATCGGCTCGCCATATTGCGAACTCGCGCCCGAGCAACTGGCCGTGGAAGACGTGGCGGAACGGCAGGTCATGCGACGCAGCGATCGGATGCCATGGATGACTGGACACAATACCGTCTCCGGGTTCGAAGTCAGGCGGCAACCGGAATGACGCCGTAGGTGATGCCCTTCTGGCTGAGCCAGCGGCGATAGGCGATGGCCGACTTGTCGGCTCGGATCGGCGTTTCCGCTCGCGGATCGAGTGGTAGGCGCTTGGGGAACTGGTTTTCCAAGATAGGCTTGTCCTGGCCGAAGATCATCAACTGGAAGCGCCGGATGAAGGTGTCGTCGTTCTGGTCGTCGAGAACGCTGAGCATCATGTGCGCCCGGATATGCTCCTGGTCCATCGGCTGCAGGAAGATGGCGATGACGTCCATGCGCTTCTCGTCGAGCGGGCTCGACTTGTAGAGCACCGAGCAGAACGGGTGCGGCACGCGGTAGATGTATTCCACATCGGCGCCGCCCTGTGCGACGGTCGAGGCCATGGGCTGGAAGAAACGGCAGCGTGTGGCGAGGATCTCGTCGCCATCGACCGAAATCTCGACGTCGTATTCCTTCACCTCGGTGTGTGGCTCGATGCCGAGAATGCCGGTATGGACGTAAGGGAAATGGCCCATGTCGAGGAAATTCTCGATCGCGCGGGGTGCCGATACGTTCACCCCGATCGAGGCGGCGGCGATGTTGCGCCGGTCAGGCTCGGCATATTGCGGTATCGGAAAGATGTCGGTGGCCGGGGTGCCGAGCGAGGTCCAGAGGTAGCCGTATGCGGTCTTGACGGGCAAGCCACCGGTCATGCTGGAAGCATCAACGGTGTCGCCGGCTCGAAGGTCCGGCCGCGCCTCCCAGGCAGCCGCTTGCCCGGACGCGTCGACGGCAAAGCCGATCGGCTGTTCGAGAAGCCTGGTGGCGCCGACGACACAGGGCTTCGTGTCGCCAATAGCGACGATCGGATACCAGAGGTTCAGCGTCACCGGATCGATGGACGTCATCTCTCGCATGATGTCGGCGCTTTCATCTCGACCGTCCATATCGTCGCCATTCTCGATACCCGAACGACCGACGCGCTACGTTTGCAGAAACCATTTTGGATATCAATATCTTCTTTTTGTATCTTCAAATTTTTCAGATCGGTTGACAATTCAAGCGGTTTGGTTCCAGTTTCACCTATCGTATCCGACGCCCCTACTGGAACTCCGGAACCGAAGCCAAAAACGTAGAACGGCCACTTGCCACGGGCAATCGTCAATGAGCAATCGATCACGCGCGATCGCCGATATCGTGACCAAGGCAATCCTTGAGCATCGGCTGGTTCCCGGCGCCAAGCTTGGCGAGCGCGAGCTTTCCGAGATTTTCAAGGTCAGCCGCATCGTTGTGCGCCAGGCGCTTATCCGGCTCGCCGACGACGGGCTTGTCTCGATCGTTCGCAACCGTGGCGCCTTCGTCGCCAAGCCCAGCATGCAGGAGGCCTACGAGCTCTATGATGCGCTGACGCTGATCGAACAGGGTGTTGCCTCGCAATTGGCCGAGCGGATGGGTCCGCGCGACTGGGCGGCCTTGCATCGGCAGATAGAGCAGACGCGACAGGCCATGGATTGCGGCAACCATGCGCTCGCCGATGCGCTCGGCCCGGATTTCCATACCCAGCTCATCCGCGCCAGCCGCAACAAGGTCGTGCAGGACATCCACGCGCAGATCGTGCGCCGCACGATGCTGCTGCGCTCGCTCTATTTCAACCATTTCGATTATTGCAGCCTGCTCGACGATCACTCGAAGCTTCTCGACCTGCTCGAAAAGAAGCGCGTCAAACAGGCAATGGATCTGATCGACGCGCATTACCGGTCGATCGTTCGCGGCTTTGTCATGGACGATTCGGTGTTTCCCGAAGCCAGCCCCGTCGAGGCACTGGCACCATACCTGGCCAGCGCAAAAGTCGGCGCGGTACCGAACGGGCCGGCGTCACGCAATGTGGAGGAAGATGGTGCGGCGGCCCTGACGGCGCATCGCCATCTCGAAGAAGAGACCCGGCAGTGAACCCGGGCGCAAATGGAACCAAATCACAATCAGAGGGTAACGAACATGACCAAGACCACGAGACGACAATTCCTCAGATATGGCGGGGCCATCGGAGCAGCCCTTGGTACCACCGGTTTCCCGTCGATCCTGCGGGCAGCCGAACCGCTCAAGATCGGCCAGGTGAACGCGTCGCCTGCCGCTGAAATCGGCTGGGCCAAGCAGCATGCGCTGGGCATCGACGCCATCAAGGCGGAGTTCGGTGATAAGGTTGCCGTCACCGTCATCGACAACATCTTCATGCCGCAGGACGCGGAGCGGGTATTCCGCGAGCTTGCGTCGGCCGGCAATAGACTGATCTTCGGCACCAGTTTTTCGCTGGGCACGCCGATGCAGAAAGTGGCACCGCGCTTCCCCAAGGTCGCCTTCGAACATTGCTCCGGCATCGTCCATTTGCCCAATCTCGGCACGTTCGAGGCAAAATATTATGAGGGCGCCTATGTGGCCGGCGCAGCAGCAGGCTACATGTCGAAGGCGGGCAAGATCGGCTTCGTCGGCGGCTTCCCGATCCCCGACATCGTCGGCCCGGCCAACGCCATCCTTCTCGGCGCGCAGAGCGTTAACCCGAAGGCCACCTGCAGCGTCGTCTTCCTCAATTCCTGGTATGATCCGGGCAAGGAAAAGGAAGCCGCTCTTGCCCTGCTGTCGCAAGGCTGCGACGTGGTCTGCGGCATGACCGACACTGGCACATGCGTGCAGGTGGCGGGCGAAAAGGGAGCGTGGTCGATCGGCTATGCCAGCGACCTTGCCAAATTCGCGCCGGAATTCCATCTCACCGCTTTCATGATGGACTGGTCGAGCGACTATGTGCGCGCGGCCAAAGGCGTCGCCGACGGCACATGGAAATCGGAAGAACGCTGGGATGGGCTCAAGGCCGGCGTGGTGAAGCTGGCGCCTTTCAACAAGAAGATCCCGGCCGAGGCGCAGGCCAAGCTGGTGCAGCTCGAGGCCGACATCGGCTCAGGCAAGGTCCACCCGTATGCCGGTGAGATCAAGGACCAGGACGGCAAGGTACACGTGCCGGCCGGATCGGTGCTTTCCGACAAGGACATCCGCGCCACTGATTGGCTGGTCGCCGGCATGAGCGGCAAGCTCGCCTGATCGCCCGGCCTCTGTCTAAAAACCGTTGCGCGCTGGACAGGCTCCGGCGCGCACCGGTAGCGTTGTGGCGCCTGCCCGACTCTCCCTGAAACCACCAGGTCCAGCGATGATCCCGCGCCTCGAACTGCGCAACATCTCCAAACACTATCCCGGCGTCGTCGCCAACGACGACGTTTCGTTGTCGATCCTGCCGGGTGAAATCCATGCCGTGCTGGGCGAGAACGGCGCCGGAAAATCGACGCTGATGAAGATCATCTACGGTGCCGTACAGGCCGACAGCGGCGAGATTCTTTGCGATGGCAGCCCGATCCATTCGCACAATCCCGCCGTTTCGCGAGCGCTTGGCATCGAGATGGTCTACCAGCATTTCGCGCTGTTCGAATCCGTCTCCGTCGTCGAAAACATCGCGCTTTCCGTCAGCACGCCGTTCGACCTTCCCGGCCTTTCGCGCAAGGTCCTGGATCTCTCGCAACGCTACGGTATGCCGGTCGATCCGGCGCGGCTGGTGCACAATCTGTCGGTGGGCGAAAGGCAGCGCGTCGAAATCCTACGCTGCCTCTTGCAGAACCCCAAGCTGCTGATCCTCGACGAACCGACCTCGGTGCTGACGCCGCAAGCCGTGCTGCGGCTGTTCGAAACGCTCCGGCAACTGGCGGTCGAAGGCTGCAGCATTCTCTACATCAGTCACAAGCTGGACGAGGTCCAGACGCTTTGCGATACCGCGACCGTACTGCGCAATGGCCGGGTAACCGGCACGGCAACGCCCAAGCAGACGACAGCAACAGACCTGGCGCGGATGATGGTCGGCTCGAAACTGCCCGAGATGCATGTCAGCCCTTCCATCCCGGCCGAGAAACCCGTGCTTGAGATTCGCGGGCTGTCCGCGCCGGCGACAGACATTTACGGCGTCGACCTCGCCGACATTTCCTTCAACGTGTTCGGCGGCGAGATCGTCGGCATCGCCGGCGTGTCGGGCAACGGGCAGGCCGAACTTGTCTCCCTGCTCAGCGGCGAGCGGCTGCATCACCAAAGCGACGCGATCCGCATTGGCGGCATTGCCTCCGGTCATCTCGACGCAGACCGTCGCCGTCGAGCAGGCTTCGCCTTCGTCCCGGAAGAGCGGCTTGGCCGCGGCGCAGTGCCGGCGCATTCGCTGATCGAGAACGGTTTGCTCACCGGCCACCGCCTCGGCCCCGTGCGCGGCGGCCTCATCGACCGCAAGCGTGCCGCGAACTTCTCGCGCGCCATTGTCGAAATATTCAAGGTGAAGACCAACGGCGTTGGCGCCAAGGCGCAGAGCCTGTCGGGCGGCAATCTGCAGAAGTTCATCGTCGGCCGCGAAATCGCGCTGCAGCCGAAGCTGCTGCTTGTCTCACAACCGACCTGGGGCGTCGATGTCGGCGCGGCCGCCTTCATCCGCCAGACGCTGGTTGATCTCAGCCGTGCTGGTGCTGCCGTGCTGATCGTCTCGGAGGAACTCGACGAGCTTTTCGAGATCTGCGACCGGCTGCTGGTGATTTGCAACGGCCGGCTGACGAAGTCGCTCATCCGCACGCAGACGGACCGCGAGGAGGTGGGTCTGCTGATGACAGGACTGGACGGCAGTGTTGCTGCAAACGGCGGGGACAGCCTTGCGTTTCAGGATTGAACAGCGGCCCGAGCCCTCGGCTCTCATGCGCGTCATGGCTCCCATCGCTGCGACGACGTTGACCCTTGTCGTCGGCGCCGTTCTGTTCGCAGCACTTGGTCACAACCCCGTCGCGATGCTCGACGCGTTCTTCGTCGCGCCGCTCAATTCGCTGAACGGCCTCTCGGAATTGTTGCTGAAAGCGTCGCCGCTGATCCTCATCGCCTGTGGCCTTGCGGTCGGCTTTCGCGCCAATGTCTGGAACATCGGCGCCGAGGGTCAACTCGTCATGGGAGCGATTGCGGCGACGGGTGTCGGGCTGTTTTATCCAAATCCGGAAAGCGTGCTGCTTTTGCCGCTGATGTTTTTGGCGGGCATGGCCGCCGGCATGGCCTGGGCCGCGATACCGGCATTTCTGCGGGCACGCATGAACACCAGCGAAATCCTTGTCACGCTGATGCTGACCTATGTTGCGACCCTGTTTTTGTCGTGGTTGGTCCATGGTCCGTGGCGAGACCCCGCCGGCTTCAACTATCCGCAGACCGCGCTGCTGCCGCCGGCTGCGCTGTTTGCATCGTTCGACGATGCCTACCGCGTCAACCATTCGATTTTCATCACGGCGCTCGTCGTCATAGTCATGTGGATTTTCACCGACCGCAGTTTCCTCGGCTACAAGATGACGGTGGGGGGTGCCGCACCGCTGGCCGCCCGCTATGCCGGCTTTCGCGAGTCGGCTGCCATATGGATTGGACTCTTGGCAGGCGGTGCCGCCGCCGGTGTCGCCGGCATGGCTGAGGCAGCGGGACCGCTTGGCCAGCTTTCGCCGAACGTCTCGCCGGGTTACGGCTTCGCCGCAATCATCGTCGCCTTTGTCGGGCGGTTGAACGCTTTCGGCATCGTGCTTGCAGGCCTGCTGATGTCGCTGCTCTTCCTCGGTGGCGAAACAGTCCAGGTCTCGCTCGGCCTTCCCTCGGCGCTGACTCGCGTGTTCCAAGGCGTCCTGCTGTTCTTCCTGCTCGCAGCCGACTTCTTCATCTTCTACCGCATTCGCCGGGTAGGGGGGCGGAACTGATGGATCTGTTCATCGCCATCTTCACCGGCACGATCGTCGCCGCCACGCCTCTGGTGCTGGCCGCGCTCGGCGAACTGGTGGTGGAAAAATCCGGCGTGCTCAATCTCGGCATCGAAGGCATGATGCTTACTGGTGCGGCCCTTGCCTTCGGCGTCGCCCTTGCGGGCTTGCCGTTGCCGCTGGCCATCATGGCCGGCATTGCCGGCGGCGCTGCATCGTCGATGCTGTTCGGCGTGCTGGCGCTGACCTTCCTGACCAACCAGTACGCAGCTGGCCTGGCTCTGGCGATCTTCGGTTCCGGCCTGTCGGCGATGATCGGTAACGGCTTTGGCAACACGCCGATCGCGGCTCTCGGCGCGCTTCATATTCCGGTCCTTTCGGATATTCCGGTCATTGGGCCGCTCATCTTCCGCTTCGACATACTGGTCTATTTCAGCCTGTTGATGGTTGTCCTCACCGGCTGGTTTCTCTACCGGACCAAGGCAGGCCTGGTGCTGCGCACGATCGGGGAATCGCCGCAATCCGCACATGCGATCGGTTATCCGGTTATCCGGATCCGCTATCTTGCGGTGTTGTTCGGCGGCGCCATGGCGGGATTGGCAGGAGCCTATCTGTCGGTGGCCTATACGCCGCTGTGGGTGGAGAACATGACCGCCGGCCGAGGTTGGATCGCGCTCGCGCTGGTGGTCTTTTCCACCTGGCGCCCCTATCGTGTCCTGTTCGGAGCCTGGCTGTTCGGCGGTATGACGATCCTGCAACTCCAGGGGCAGGTGCTCGGCATTCCCCTGCCGTCGGAGCTGCTCTCCGCGCTGCCCTATCTGGCGACGATCGTGGTGTTGGTGATCATCTCGCGCAATCGCCAGATGCTCGCCTTGAATTTCCCAGCATCCCTGGCAAAGCCATTCAGGCCCGCTGGCTAGCTAGAAACCATCCGCTCCCTTGAAGCGTGGCTTCAGGAATGAGTGCTGTTGACACACTGGACAGTAGGCGGTCTTCGGAAGCGTGCGCACTACGTTTGTAGTCAGAAGTGCAATAAAGCTTATGGCTTTCAGTTGTGGCGGAACAATCGTAAATTAGGTTACGTTTGGATGGGTGTTTCAGGCCAAATTGCTCAGTCGTTCCAGCGGGGTATTGGACGGACTGAGACAGAAAAAAGATAATGAAATTAGTATGTTAGGACACAAAGTTGCCGCCGCACCTATGATGGATGGGGCAGATAGTTAAATAGAATCAAATAGTTACGATAGGTTGTGTGCAAAATTCGCACACGAAAGTTCTGCTTCTCTTCTTTTTTCGTTCCCACGACGAAGCCGCCGACAGCCGCTTTCGAACGCTCTTCTGCCGACGATATTGACCGCTCCTTCGCGGATTTCCGCCAGAGACGACATTTCAGCCACATGCTTGGCAGACGCTTACACGCTGATCCAGGTCCAGGCACCCTGTACTGTAGCAGTATGAAGATGATCGACGGCCGACCGTTTTACTGCCGACAGTAATACGAGAGGGGAATCCGCCCCTCACCCCTGACGATGGCCCTGGCGGAAGATTATCCGCGCCTCGCGGAGCAGGGAATTCCGGTCAGTGCCCAGCATGCCGATCAGGCCGCGCGCCTGGTCCATGGTGATACCGGTTTCCGTGGCAAGTTGACTTGCAAGCCTATCGCGCTCCGACATGCGGGCGCCGTCGCCTTCGTCGCCCATGGTGAGTTGTCCCTTCTCACTTTGGCATTTTATCCCTCAAGCTCAAGCGCGGGCCTGCAATTTCGTTCCGGCTCCTTCGCTGACTTCTGGTTGTGGAAAAGGGTGCCCCGCACCCCTGCCTGACCGGCGAGGTCCGGGGGTAGCAACTGCCAGAGGGTTTTGGTGCGGTCCGCAGGCGGAGCCGAGGCTCGGCCCTCTTGCGGGCGCGAGGGGTCGCGTCCCCTTCAATGCCGGGCTTTCAAAATTCTGGCCTCTCTTAGCAATGCTGCCCGATCGTGGCCAATCATGTGAAAAAGTTCGCGGGCCTGCTCCTCTGCGATACCGGTTTCGCGCGCCAGGAATCGGACCAGAAACTCCTCTTCCTCCTCCATCCGCGCGCGCTCTCGCCGCTTCTGCTCGCTGCGCGATGGGGGCGTGGTCTCAAAGTCAGGATGAGGCTGCAACTCGGCGTCCTCATCCTCGTCTTTCACCACCAAGCCAGCTTCCTTGGCTGCCGCCAGGAAGGCGCGTCGGGCATTCTCAACATCGTCCTTTGAGGTCAGGCGCCCGGTACAGGCCCGGAGAGCAGCGCGATATCGCGGACCATGCTGCTCGGGCCAGCGCTCCATCATGAACACGGCGGCCTGGGACACACTGGCCAACCTCCGGAACTCGCCTGGCCTTGACGTCTCAACGATCAGGGGAACGTCAAAAAAGGCATCGTTCATGGACAGCCCCATTCAATGGCATGGCGAACGAAGAAAGCAGGAGTTGGTTCCGGTGGTAGGGCGACGCGCACTGGATCCGCCGCTCCTGTGAAGTTGCTGGACGGTCGGTGTTACAGGCGTTAAAGCGAGCTGACAGGAGGGCCAAACCCCATGGACCCCAAGAGGCTTGACCACAAGCTCGATTGCAAGGCGTGCGGGACAATCCAGATGGATATCCCCGACAACGCCACTGACAGTACCCCTATTCATTGCAGCAACTGCGGCGGCTACCTTGGCGACTGGGGAGAGCTTCAGGACGATTTTCACCGGCAGGCCAGCGACGCTCAAGCCTTTGACCTGAACAACGGCAATATCACCAAGAAATAGCCGACATGGCTGCCATGCAAAATTGTGCATTGCACAAAACCCCGCAGTCAGCGACTTTTTGTGGGTCGGCCATCTACTCCTCCCAGATGTGATGCCGATGCAAGCGAGCCACACCTCCTCCCGTGACGAGCTTTAGATCGAACCCGCTGCCACCTCCTCCCGGCAGCGGGTTTTTTCATGGGCCTAGCAGCGGCTACTGTACGGTTCTCGGCGGCGCCGGGCGGTGGAGCGAGCACGGTAAAGGCAGTCTTGCTGAGCGCAACTTCGCTGAACGTTGTTTGGCGCATGAAATCCGATCTTGAGGACGAAGTCCTTTTCAAGCCTGAGCCGATCCTGCGCTTCACTTCTCTGCTGATGGTGCGCGATGCCGCTCTGGCAGGTGCGGGCGCGGCATTGCTTCCGAAGCTTCTTGTCGCAGGCGATATCGAGGCGGGCCGCCTCGTTTGCTGGGGAACTCACGCCGGTCGGTCTGTGGAAATCTGGGCGCTCCAAAGCTCGCGACGTCTTGTCGGTGCCAAGGTTCGCGCTTTCTTGGATGTGATGGAGAGGGCATTTCCGACCAAAGGTTTTTATTCCTGAATCCTGAACAAGAACCTGTCCTGCCGGCCATCAGCGTTGGGGAAGAGGCGGCAACGGATATATAGTCGCGCCGTCACTGCGTCGGCGGCGTAGCGACGTTTGGCTCCGGTCTTGCTCACTCGTTCAACGTTGGCGCGTACGGGGAGAAGTGTCGGGTTCCCGTGAAAACAGATGCGCCGAGCGCCTAACTTGATCAAAATCTCTGACGAGGCATTCTCATGATTAAGTGCCAAGAAACAGCTGGTGCTGATGACGGAACATAAGTCCGTAGATCGCGCACTGTGATGTTAATGCGAGGATCAATGGATATGGACGAGAACGGCCTGGCCGAAATATCGGCCCGTTACGTTCGATTCGCCGATGCGGAAGCTCGCGGTCGCTCGCCGCTCTACGAGGAGCTGGCGCGTGCAATCGCGGGGGACCGGGAGACACTCAGCTTGCTGGCGTCCCTCCCGGATATGAAGCGGCAACCGAACCTTCTGCTCGCCGCGGTGCGCCACCTCTTCGGCACGCCGACGGGGTGGACCGAATTTCGCCAAGCGCTTCTGGCGCATACTGACGCTGTCCGCTCGCTCATGCTCGAGCGCTCAACCCAGACCAACGAGCCCGCGAGGTGTGCTACGCTGCTGCCCATCCTAGCGCGGCTGAGCGCAACGCCGATCACGTGCCGGCAGTGAAGTTCTTCAATCCGCTAGGCCAAGGAGTCTGGCTCGCGACCGAGCTCGACGCCGATGGTGACACCATGTTCGGCCTCGCTGATCTTGGTTGTCCGGAGGTGGGCAGTTTCTCACTCCTCGAGATGACGTCCGTCCGGCTGCCCTTTGGCATGGGCATCGAGCGCGACATCCTCTTTGCCACCGACCTGCCGATTTCGATCTGGGCAGAAGCCGCCCACCGAGCCGGAAACATTCGCGATGCCGAAAGCATTCTCTACCACGCCGCCCACTCTGGCCGGAGCGGCGCGTGAGATCTCAGCTTTAAATCCGCAAAGCCGCAGATGGCCAAAGGCCTGTCTGCGGCCCGATCCTTTCGATCTTCGGTGTGCGGCGCGGTCCTCAGAGTGAGAGGGCTGCGCCCGTCTTTGTGACGGGTTTGGAGGTCGAGAGAATCTCGGCCGCCCGTCGCGGAGATAGTCCCCATGGCTACTGCCAAGCAGAAGATCACCCTCAACGCTTCGCGCGACATCCCCTTCAACAAGCTGATGCTGAGCCAGTCCAACGTACGGCGCATCAAGCGCGGGGAAACGATCGAGGACCTCGCCGCCTCGATCGGACGGCGCGGACTCTTGCAGAGTCTCAACGTCCGGCCAGTGCTGGATGGCGAGGGCAACGAGACCGGCATGTTTGAGGTGCCGGCTGGCGGGCGCCGCTATCGGGCGCTGGAACTGCTGGTCAAGCAGAAGCGTATGGTCAAAACCGAGCCCGTGCCCTGCGTCGTCACCGACGCCCATAGCGAGGTGCCGATCGAGGAGGATTCGCTGGCCGAGAATTTTCAGCGCGAGGACCTTCATCCCCTCGACATGTTCCGAGCCTTCCAGACCCTGCACGACCAAGGCGCCAGCCATGAGGAGATCGCGGCACGCTTCTTCGTGTCGCCTACCTTCGTGCAGCAGCGTCTGCGCCTCGCCAAGGTCTCGCCCAGACTGCACGATATCTACGAGCAGGAGGGCATGAAGCTCGAGCAACTCATGGCCTTCACGGTGTCGGACGATCACGCCCGTCAGGAACAGGTCTGGGAGGCGCTCGAAAACTCCTGGTCGAAGGAGCCGCAGCAGATCCGGCGCCTGCTGACCGAGACCACAGTGCGTGCGACTGACCGCCGGGCGCTGTTCATCGGTGTCGACGCGTATGTCGCTGCTGCCGGCGTGGTGCTGCGTGACCTCTTCGAGTCCGACAATGGTGGCTGGCTGCAGGACCCCGCGCTACTCGACCGCCTGGTCCGCGACAAGCTGAAGTCGATCGCCGACGAGATCGCGGCGGAGGGCTGGAAGTGGATCGTGGTCGATGTCGATCTGCCTTACGGCCACAATCACGGCCTGCGGGCATGCGAGGTTACTTCCTGGCTGCGTCGCATGGTCTGCCGCAGGGCGTCGCGAACTTCTACGGATCGCAGTTCGCGCTTGGCATTGCGCTTTGGTTTGCCGCGTCGCTCGCTTTCGTTGCCGTCCATGCGCTACTCTGGACGTCGAGTGAGGGCCGGGGACGGGCGCTGCGCTACGCGATCGCAGCGGTGGTGATGAGTATGCCGCCCTTCGGTATTGTCGGGTGGGCACATCCGGTCACGGCTGCCGGGATCTTGTTTCCAGGATGGGGCTGGTTCGGGTTGGCTACGGCCGCGATCCTGATGCTCGCCATGACTAAGAAGCGATGGCCGATCGCAGCCGTGCTCGTGGGAGGATTTTGGGCCTGGTCCGCCGCAAATTGGACGCCTCCTAATCCGTTAGAAGGTTGGGTCGGGACAGACACGCAGTTCCCAGGTTCTCCCCGGCGGTATGCTGACTATGTACAGCAACTCAACACCATTGCTCTCGCCAAGACGGCGGCCGTGGGCGGCGCGAGCGTCATTGTCCTGCCGGAAAGCGCCGCCGGCCTCTGGACGCCGACCGTCGGACGGCTCTGGGCACGAGAACTGACTGGGAGCGGCGTGACTGTCATCGCCGGGGCCGCCGTGGTCGACCAGTATGGCTATGACAACGTCATGATCCGGATCTCGGCCAAGGGAAGCGAAATCCTCTATCGTGAGCGCATGCCGGTACCTGTCTCCATGTGGCAGCCGTGGCTCGCCTGGGTGGGGCAGCGAGGCGGGGCGAGAGCGCATGTCTTTGCCAATCCGGTCGTCGATGTCGAGGGCGTGAAGATTGCGCCGCTGATCTGCTATGAGCAGCTCATCGTCTGGCCGGTGCTTCAATCCATGCTCCATCGACCGGATGTCATCGTCGCGGCAGGAAATGGCTGGTGGACGTCGGGCGTCAGCATCGTCGCGATCCAAAAGGCGAGCGCGCAAGCGTGGGCGTCTCTGTTCGGCCTGCCGCTCATCTTGGCGGTCAATCGCTGACGGAGGAAGAGAAAAATGGATATCGAACTTGTCTTCAGTGCGCCGATGACAGCTTCGTTGAGGCGATAGGAGTCGAGTCGCACCTTGCGACCACCATCACAACATATGGAAGGGCGGTCCTTGATACCGGCTCCGCGAGCGCCGGCTCAAGCCGTCGAGGTCAGCCGACTTCATGCCGGAAGCCTTCAACGACTCGATCGAGGCCTATCGAAGCGAATATTTCGAGGCGAGTACGTGTTCGCCAGGGCGATCCCTCCACTGTCGAGGCCCTGGAACCGGGAGGCTCTATCACTGAACAGGACTGTGATAGTCCGCGGGCCTCCCGTCGGCGCCAGGGTATGATCCGGACAAGGCTGAACCTCGGGGCGTCATTACTGGATAAATAATTGATTCAGCTACCTTTCAGCAATACATGCGAAAGTTCGTGATGATTGCTGAAAAGACTACATGGCGAACGAAGCCTCCGCTGACCCGGGCACCTCGAAGAGCGGTTTGGCCCTTTCCACGACGCTCTTGGGAAAGCTCTTGAGGACTTCGGGATCGAAGGGAAGATTGGGCATGTGGGTGGCGACAAGAGCCGCCACCCAACGGGCCTGCGCGGCATCGCGGTCCCGCTTCAAGGTATTCCTGTCAGGGCGTTCGGACAGCCAGTGCTTATGGACCACATAGGCACGGGGATCGGGCGCGACGATCCGCACGGGAAACCCTCTTGCGTCGATCGCCATTGCCTCGAACTGAGGCGCGTTTTCATGCCACGCGAGACCTATGATCTGGACGGCTTCGAGATCCGAAGGCTCGCCTGAAACCGAACTAACCTCGACCTTCCACGGCGGATCGCGCATCGGCTTGATCAGGTCAACAAGATATCCCTCGTCACTGACCGCCTGGAAGGTTCTGTCCGTTCTGCGGAATGATCGGTCAGCCTTTTTGAGGAGGCCCAAAAGCGTCCGCTCCGCGACATCCTCCTCTGCAGCAAGGCGCATGTGCGCACGGGCATCGAATAGGAGGTCGATGTCTTCCGTCGTCGTGATGTCAGATGGGAAACGGACGCCGGCAGAAGCCTCATAGGCGAAGAGCGCATTGGTGCCTACGACTTTCAGTCCCTTTCCCAGAAGATCGGCTCCATCGACGGCCCTAATGATCTTGGCCCCGATCTCTGGCACGCGCCCCATTCCCAGTGCACGGTTGACCGCCGCCTGTCTCCGGAGGGTTTCCGTGGCTACCTTCAGTTGACGGGCAGCCTCTTCCTTTCCGCGCGTGAACTCTGCGAACACCTTTTCCGTGTGCTCGTCCCGGCGTCCTAGAGATCGTTGCCGTTTGACCCCTGATTTGGGATCGTAATAATCGCGGAGCAGGTACTCCACACCATGTCGCGCGGCGAAAATCATCGAGCCGCGGTAGCCAGAACCTCGCCTCCGGGCGTCGAGATACGTCTGGAATCGCTGCTGCGTGTTGATGAATTCGCGGCCTTGGTCCCCGTTAAGTCTTTGAAATTCAATGTGTTCAGCAATCATCGTGGAAATCCGCGTTTATTGCTGAAAAACAAAGCACGACTCATCGCAACACGCAAGCCAGAGATCGGGGTAGGGTCGGGCGGAAAGCGCCAAGTAGAACTACAGACCATGTAGCTGGTGGTGAAGAAGGTCCCGCGGCCTTCCCTTCTTCGTTTGGAGTAGTGCTACCTGCCTACCTGCCGCCACCATGGTCTACGACAGCATCATCGTAGCGATGTCGATGATCAGCATGCCGATGATCGGCGACGACGACCGTGCTGATGCTGATGCCGATGATCATCATGTTCGTCATGCGTTGCGAACCACTTCCGTCGAACCCGGCCCCGTTTGCTTGACCGGTCGCTGCGATGTCGCGCGCTTGTCAGCGCTCAGCCAGCCGCATCGGCACATCAAGGGCCTATTTGACGTGCTCACGGTGAAGGCTTCAATCGGACATCGTTTCGAGCATATGAGCAAGGAAATTGAGATATATAAATATATCAATAACTTAGGCCTAGTTCCATAATGAAACTTATGCGACTTTAGACGTGTAGCAGCTATTTAGTAATGCGACAGTTACCCCAGTTAGAGATGCGACACTTCCTGCTTCCGAGGCTGGTCAACATGAAGCTGGAAAGGAAGGCTGGCGACTTCTCAGAGCCTGGCGTGAGACTGAGCCTGTTGCGGGAGCCGTCAAGCCTTTGGTACCTTCTCGCAAAAAGAGCTGCATCGTCTCGAAGCCATCCAGAAGATCCGCGACCGACGGCTGAGCGTCGTCCAGGCGGCGGAGTTCCTTCATATCAGCCGACGTCAGTCCATCGCCTTTTGCAAGCTTATGACCAGGACGGCGCCGGCGGCCTGGCCTCGAAGAAGCGCGGCCGGCCGAGCAATCGACGCCATGGTGAGGACTTCCGCAATACCGCACTGGATCTGGTGCGCGATCGCTACCGGGACTTCGGCCCGACGCTTGCCCGCGAGAAGCAGCTCGAGCGGCACCAGATCGCCGTCAGCACAGAGACGCTACGCAAGTGGATGACGGAAGCCGGCATCTGGACATCGCGTCGGGAGCGCAAGAGGCAGCTTCATCAGCCTCGTCGCCGGCGTGATTGCCTCGGTGAACTCGTCCAGATCGACGGCTCGCATCATTGGTGGTTCGAGAACCGCGGCCCCAAATGCGCCCTGCTCGTCTACATCGATGATGCCACCGGCAAGCTGCTGCGTCTGCGCTTTGCCGGTTCCGAGAACACATTCGACTATCTGATCGCGACCAAGGCGTATTTGCAGGAATGGGGTAAGCCGATCTCCTTCTACAGAGACAAACATGGCGTGTTTCGCACGACGCATGGTTCGGAGAAGGATCGAACGACTGGCCTGACGCAGTTCGGCCGCGCGCTCTACGAGTTGAACATCGACATCATCTGCGCCAACAGTCCGCAGGCCAAGGGTCGCGTTGAGCGCGCCAATCAGACGCTGCAGGACCGCCTCGTGAAGGAACTGCGCCTGCGCGCATCAGCACGATCGAGACAGCGAATGCCTTTGCGGCTGAGTTTGCTACCGACTTCAATGCCCGTTTTGGCAAGGAGCCGCGGAATCCGAAGAACATGCATCGTCCTCTCGCCCATCATGAGAACCTGGACGGCGCCATGTGTCGCAAGGAGTTCCGCACACTGTCGCAAGCCTTGACGCTGCGTTACGACAAGGTGCTGTTCATCCTTGATCCGAGCAACTTTGCGAAGAACCTGGCCGGCAAGAAGGTCGTCGTTTGCGATTATCCCGATGGCCGGCTCGAGATCATGGAGGGCACCACCCTCCTGCCCTACAGAACTTTCGACAAGCTGCGCTCGGTTCATAGATCGGAGATTGTCGAGAACAAACGCCTGGACGAAGCGCTTGCAATGGTGGCTGAGATGCAGGCTGGCCGCGAACTGACGCGAAGCCAGCATGGACCCCGCCGCACCAGCCAGACGAACCATATGTTCGGAATCCCTGATGGCAGTCAGGCCAATGGATATGTGAAGCGCGGGCGCAAGCCGGGCAAACGGACGGATTTTATGAACGATCCCGCCGTGATAGCCCGGCGAGAATAGGCACTGGCGAGGCTGGAAGCTGCGGAATGAGATTTGCAACCATGCCTTCTTGGGATCCAGTCCATATTCTAATGAGCTACGGACCGTGAGGATGAAAGCCGACCGCATGCACGACATAGGCCAATGGTTGCCAACGATCTTGATCCTTGCTGCGCTCATTATGGTGCCGTTCAGCTGGTATTGGCACAAGCTTCTGGATACCGATGTGAAAGCAGGGCGGGTGAAGCTGTCTTGGTTTGGGCCAACAAATCTGGACACATACCGGGCGTTGAAACGACATGCGATGCAGGGCAATAAATTTGCAAAATGGATTCTAATTATAGCGCGGGTTTGGATTGTCGTCGTTTCGCTTGTGGTTTTGGCAGCCTTTTCCAGCCCGATTTGGATTAGGCATATTTAGGTTTCTTGCCCTGTTGCAGGTGTGTCAGTGATCTTCTAGCGACCGCAATGGTTCGGGCGCTGCCCTTCGCATCCATGTCGTTGACGGCTCTCAAAGCTAACGCCGAAGAACCCACGATTGATCGCCCCCGATCGGGCTGCGCAACCCGGACCAGCCGACGCCCGATCGTGCCCTCACGTCGACGCCAAGAAGCGCGTCACTGTCGCCTTTCTAACTTGCTTCGATCTGTCCGCGAATTGGCCCGTGGATACACTGCGTAGCCAGTCGGTGGTTGGCTCGATTCCGTACTCGGTTCCATCCAGTCGGACACATCCGCCCCGACATCACAAGGCGAGACCCTCTCAGCCATCGCCAGGGACTGGCTATCACCGAGGCTCTCTATTCATGCTCAGGTAGGTGGGGTCAAATTCGGCGATTTCCACAAGTTGTTCCCAATCCGAGATAGTGACCGTGTGGTTGACCCAGGTAAAGACGCCTGCCCTGCGCAACGCCGCTATAACGCGGTTCATGTGCACCACCGACAAGCCAAGCACGTCTGCCATTTCGGCCTGCGAGAGCGGGAGATGGAAGCTCATGTTTTTTGTCAGATTTACAACTCGCAACCGCACGAATAGCTCGCAGACGAGATGGGCAAGGTGGGACGTCTTGGACCGGCGCCCCATCGCCACAATCCACTCGCGATGGATAGCGCCGTCGACAAGCGTGTCCAACCATAACATCCGGGTCAGATGCGGCGCATTCTCAGTGATGGTGCGCAGTCGGCTATGCTCGGCGAAAAAGACCCGGCAAGGTGATAGCGCGGTGATCCCGTGGTCCATGGTCTTGAGAAGGAAAGCATGGAGGTCAACGAAGTCTCCCGGCACCTGGAGGGCTGTGAACTGGCGCCCACCGTCCTCCAGCACTTTGTATCGCGCCGCCAGGCCCTCCACCAGCAGGGTGCTGTACGTCGGCCGTGAGCCGGCGGCGACTAGATCCTGTCCCACTGCAAAGCTCCTTCCGGCTGAAACAGCATCGGTAAGGATGACTTTCTCAGCCTCAGAGAGGCAGTCATGTTGTTCAAGTTGCAAAAAAAGGGATTCAAGCATGGCAAGTTCCCAATGGTTGGGGGCGAAAGGATCGAACCCTTGAGCCGGCACAGGCGTGTGGAACCGATTCACACTTTGCCCTCTTTGTCTCGCCAAAGGTCGTCCCGCCACGGATTAGCCGACGCCTTAACTTAAGCAGACAAGTAAACCGCCTCGCGTCATGAAATGGCGACAAGGAGCATGCAAAGCCGACAGTCAAGGTCCGCGACGAAAACGAACTGCAATCTCAAGTGATGCCGTTGTAGTCGAGACGGTCAATAGCCGCCGATCACGGGCAATATCTCCCCGGTGATATAGCTCGAACATTGCGGCGATGCCAGGAACACATAGGCCGGTGCGATCTCTTCCGGCTGCGCAGGGCGTTTCATCGGCGTATCCGCTCCGAACTTCGAGACGTCACCGGCCTTCTTTTCAGATGGGTTGAGCGGCGTCCACACCGGTCCTGGCGCGACGGCGTTAACGCGGATTCCCTTGGCGATAAGGTTGCCCGATAGCGCCCGCGTGAAAGCGTGGATACCACCCTTTGTCATCGAGTAGTCGACCAGTTCCTTCGACCCGTCGATACCTGTGATTGAACCGGTGTTTACGATCGCTGAGCCGGGCTTCATGTGTGCCACGGCTTCTTGGGCCATATGGAA
Source organism: Mesorhizobium sp. AR02 (assembly GCF_024746835.1). NCBI lineage: Bacteria > Pseudomonadati > Pseudomonadota > Alphaproteobacteria > Hyphomicrobiales > Phyllobacteriaceae > Mesorhizobium > Mesorhizobium sp. AR02. The sequence goes on from NZ_CP080533.1 coordinate 189,529, forward strand.
ATAGCCATAGAGGTTGGTCTTTAGCGTGGTATCGAAATGTTTCTCCGTCAGATCAGCAAAGTCTGCTGAATGCACCTGAAAGGCAGCGTTGTTGACAAGGACATTGAGCCCTCCCAGTTGCTTGATCGTGTTGGCGACAGCTTTGCGGCAAAACTCGCGGTCCGCAACATCGCCGCGGAGTGTAATGCAACGGCGGCCTTCGCTTTCTACCGCCTGCTTCGTAACCTCGGCGTCGCCGTCCTCTGACAAATAGACAATTGCAACATCCGCGCCCTCGCGCGCGAACAGGACCGCGACCGCTCGTCCGATGCCGGAATCGCCGCCAGTAACCAGCGCAACCTTGCTTTCGAGTTTGCCAGAGCCACGCCAGAACGGTGCATCGTAAAGGGGAGCTGGCTTGATCTCTGCTTCATGGCCCGGTTTCGGGTGATGCTGTTTCGGAAACGGCGGCGCGGGATATTTTCGCGCGCCGGCCTGCATTGCGCCAGCAGGTTTCGCTTTCGGTTTGGCCCGATCATCGGCATCGACCTTACGCTGTATGCGCCGCTGCTTCTGGGTGATCTTGGAAGTGTCGGTTTTCATCGCGATCGGCATGGTCTTGTCCTCGGTTGCCGACGGACAACGTGCGTTGAGCGAAAAGGTTGGCTTCAGTTGTCACGAAAACGGCTCGGTGCAGCGATGTTGGCAGCATCCAACAAGGACAGGGCGAGCGCCGCATTTCGCAGCGCCGGCGAGATGGCTGAGCGTATTGGGTCGCGCGCGTGGAGCGAGACCCAGATAGGGCCCGTTTCGTCGTGGCCAACAGAGCTTAAAACGCTCGTCGATCTGATTTTGAATTCTGCTCAGCCCATGTTTGTTGTCTGGGAGCGGAGCGCATCTGGCTCTACAACGACGCCTTCATTCCAATCCTTGGCCGCAAGCATCCGACTGCTCTCGGCCTGCCCAGCCAGCAGGTTTGGGCTGAGGCTTGGGACATGATCAGCCCAATGTTCGATCAGGTCTTCCAAGGCCAGCCCGTGCACATGGACGACATCGAGATCCGGATCGACAAGCGCGGCGCTCCAGAGGAAACGCACTTCGCGTTCTCCTATAACCCGGTCATGCCGTCGGACACCGGTAAGGTGGGCGGAATCTTTGGCGTCTGCACGGAAACGACCGACAGATTTCTTGCTGAAAGACGCGAGCGCCTTGCCGCGGAACGTCAGATCAATCTGTTCGAACAGGCACCCGGCTTCATCATCATGCGCGGCCCCGACCACGTGGTTGAATTCCTGAATGACGCCCATCGGCTTGTGTTCAACAGCGACGATTGGCTGGGAAGACCAATCCGGAGTGCTATTCCGAGCCTCGAAGGCCAAGGGTTCTTCGAACGTCTGGACGAAGTATTCAGCAGCGGAAAGACATTCGAGGCGCAAGGCGTTCCGGTTCGCTTTCGCCGTTCGCAGGAAACTCCTGAAGAGAGCCGATACCTGACGTTCATCTACGCGCCGCTCTACGACGGCAACAGCACCGTAACCGGAATTTTCTGCGAGGGGTTCGACGTCACCGAGACATACCGCGCGAGGAAGCGAAGCACTGCGCTTGCCGAGCTCGGTGACGCTGTTCGGCTTATTGAGAACCCGGACGACCTGGCCTACGCCGCGGCCGAAATCATTGGCCGGGAACTGGAAGTGAGCCGGGCTGGTTATGGCACCATCGATCTGGCGAAAGAGACCATCTCAATCGAACGCGACTGGAATGCTCCCGGCATCAAGAGCCTGGCCGGCGTGCTGCATTTTCGTGATTACGGCACGTATATCGAGGACCTCAAACGCGGCATCACGGTTGTCTTCGAGGACGCCGAGAAGGATCCGCGCACGAGCCACAACGCCGAGGCGCTGAAGGCGATCAGCGCTCAATCCTTGATCAACATGCCGATCACTGAAAAGGGTGGCTTTGTCGCCCTGCTCTATCTCAACCACGACAGACCACGGTCTTGGTCGGAGGAAGAGATCGAATTCGTTCGCGAGATGGCCGAGCGGACCCGAACAGCCGTTGAACGACGGCGCGCGCAGGCGGAACTGCGCCAGAACGAAAGCCGTCTGCGCTTCCTCGATGCGCTTGGAAAAGAGACGGCAAAGAGCGCGGACGCGGACGCAATTCTTGAAATCACCACAAGGATGCTTGGCCAGCATCTCGGCGTGGCAGTCTGTGCCTATGCCGATATGGAGCCCGATCAGGACCACTTTACCATCCGTGGCGATTGGCACAGGCAGGGCTCAGCCAGCATCGTCGGCTATTACAGCCTGCAAGACTTTGGCCAGCTTGCGGTCCTCAGGCTTCATCAGGGCTTGCCCTTGATCATCAATGACAATGTTGCCGAACTGCTGCCGGAAGAGGCCGCCACGTTCCAGAACATCGGCATTGCCGCAACGATCTGCATGCCCCTGGTCAAGGAGGGGCGACTCACTGCTTTGATGGCGATTCATGACAGTGATCCACCAACCTGGAGTCAAAATGAATTGGCGCTTCTCACCGAGGTCACGGAACGGTCCTGGGCGCATATCGAACGGGTCAGGTCGGATCAAAGCGCTGCCGAGACCGCGGAAAGGCTGAGCCTTGCGACCCAGGCAACGGCAATTGGAACCTGGGACTACGACCCTGTCGCCAACCAGTTGAGATGGGACAGGCAATGCCGGGCCCTGTTTGGGATTCTGTCGGATCGCGATGTTTCTTATGAAGGATCTTTTGTCGCTGGCTTGCATCCCGATGACCGCGAGCAAGCGGACAAGGCCGTGCGACAGGCGCTGTCTCCAGACGATCCACAACCGTTCAACATCGAATATCGAACGGTCGGTCTTGAGGACGGCATCGAGCGCTGGGTCGCGGCAAGCGGACACGCTATTTTCGAGGGCAGGAAAGCCGTCCGTTTCATCGGCACCGTGATCGATGTTTCCGATCGCAAGAAAGCCGAGCGTCATCTCAAGATCATGAACGACACCGGCGCGGCGGTCGCCGCCGAGCTCAATCTCGACAAGATCGTGCAGATCACCACCGATGCCGGCGTGCAACTATCAGGCGCGCAATTCGGCGCGTTCTTCTACAACGTGCTCGACGACCAGGGCGGCAGCTACATGCTCTACGCCCTCTCAGGCGCCGCACGTTCGGCCTTTGAGAATTATCCGATGCCGCGCGCCACAGCCGTGTTTGAACCGACTTTTCTCGGGACGGCCGTGGTTCGATCGGACGACATCCTGAAAGACCCGCGCTACGGCAAGAACACCCCTCGCAAAGGCATGCCGGAAGGCCACCTACCAGTGCGCTCCTATCTGGCCGTGCCCGTCGTCTCCAACTCTGGAGGGGTGCTGGGTGGGCTGTTCTTCGGCCATGCAGAAACCGGCAAGTTTCTACCTGAACACGAGACTGCTCTTTTGGGTATTGCCGGTCACGCAGCCACGGCAATCGACAACGCCCGCCTGTTCCAGGCGGCCGAGCGGGAACTTGCAGAGCGACGACGCGCGGAAGCCGCGTTGCAAACGCTCAATTCCACGCTTGAACAGCGGGTGATCGAGGAAGTTGCGGAGCATTCGAAAGCAGAGGAGCAGTTGCGTCAGGTGCAGAAGATGGAGGCGGTGGGCCAGTTGACGGGCGGCATCGCGCACGACTTCAACAACATGCTTGCCGTTATCATCGGCGGGCTCAATCTGCTTCAGCGCAAACTGGCAAAGGGTGAGACAGATGTCAGCCGATTTGTCGAAGGCGCCATGCACCGCGCCGCAGCTCTGACACAGCGTTTGCTGGCCTTTTCGCGACAGCAACCGCTCAAGCCCGAGCCTATCAACGCGAACCGCTTGATTGGCGGGATGACCGATCTGTTGATGCGGACACTTGGCGAGACAATTACAGTCGAGACCGCATTCGGCGCCGGTCTTTGGCAGGTCAGGCGGATCCCAGTCAGTTGGAAAGCGCCCTTCTCAACCTCTCGGTCAATGCGCGGGATGCCATGCGACGACGACAGCTTCGATCATTTCGCGAATGGAAAGCGCTTCCCCACGATCTCGCGTGACGTCGTCGGGGTAAAACAGTTGAAACAAAGATTGGGATTGTTAGCGCGGCGCAGCTCCGGGAACAGAACGCCAAACCCATCCTGGTCGCACGACGCGACCATCCGGAACCATGATCATAGCCTGCCGCCGTCTGCGTGCAGCCGTGCAGCACGAAAACCAGGGAGCTCCACGCGGCAAATTCGGGGGAATAGAGAGGCGCGCCCGCAACGCGCCAGGGTTCGATCCGAATACCCTCGAGGCAAAAAGCTGCGGCCGGCCTCGCAGCGTGGCAAGCCGGTTGATTGTATCCGATATGTTTCGCAAATCGACATCCTCGCTAAGCGTCTACAAACGCTGTGGCAAGAACATCGTTGCTGCAGTGCACAATGGCAAGCTCACTATGCGGGATGTACGCGTGGTCGCCCTGGCAACGCCTACGCTCCGTTGTTTGATCGTTACATCTGGAACGAGCTCACGCCTAACGGATGTTCGACAAACGACCATCGGAGAAGGAACCAAAGCATCCGATGAAGCATTCCCTGCGATCTGGCCTGGAGCCGATAGGCACTTGCAAAAATCTCCGGGCGGCCGGGAATACCGACGGCTCCAATGTTAGGACGTTCATGATGAACCACGTCTCTCATATGCCACCCAATCCGATGGTCGAGCAGCCGGCCAGCGAGGGTTTGCCCACTGCCGTTCAAGGAAACGAAAAGCCAGGATCAATGTCCGGGCAGCAACAAGCAGCCCAACCTCAGTCAGTCGTCGATGCCGCCGAGAAGAGCCCGTCCGGCTTAAAAGGCGGGTTTTGTTAGCCGCCTTCTGCTGGAAATCGCCGCCCCAAACCGAGTGTGGCGCGGCGAACGAAGCGAGTTGAACTGGACGGCCTATGCGAGAGCTTCACCGGCTTGCCGGCTTACAGTCCCGCGCCACGGCAATCTGTCGGAAACGTCCAGGCTCTATCGCATGCAGAGTCGTCAAAGCCGCGACATTGTCCTGCTTTGCGTCCCGCTGTAGGACGCCGCGATAGGCGATCCCTTGATGTTCGGTGTCTCCAACGCACAGCACATTTTGACGGGTAGGCTTGAGTCACGCCAGGTTGACGCTGCTGTTGTACTGCCAGACGACGCCAACATCGCTGTCTTCGATGCGCCTTGTGCTTCATCGCCCTTGTCGTCGTAACGAGCCAATTTGAAAAGAGATCAGAGGAGCTGAATTTCGGGTTGCCGTCCTGTACGGCCATTTCGACTGCCTGAATCATCTCAAGACCGAGCTTAGCCCGGCCCGACAAGGGTGCAACCACGCCGATCGCTACCCTTTAGCGTCCGATGGCAGTGTGTTCTTCTGAATCGACCATGAATTCGTCTCTTTTCGTTTCGATCCGTGATTTGCGAGCAGCAAACCGGCCACAGAGGCGATGACCAGGAGGCCGCCGATCACCGTGACGGCAGTGAGTTTTCTTCAAGGAAGGCCCAGCCGAGCAGCACGGCGATGACCGGATTGACGAACGTGTAGGTCGCGACCAGCGTCGGCGAGACCTTCTTGAGCAGCCAGATATATGAACCGAACGCCACGACCGCGCCGGCGAGCGTGAGATAGATCCAATCCAACAGAGACGTCAGCGAGACATCAGACAGGACGATGGTGGCGGGCTCGCCCCGCCACACACTCAAGATTAGGAGCGCTGTTCCGCCGGCAACCAATTCTCTGCCGGAAAGGGCGACCGACGACGCCGAGTCCTTATGGCCTTCGGCAATGATTGTGCCGAGGGCCCACGATGCGGACGCGGCAAGCAGGAGCAGGATGTCAGACAGTTGGAGCGCGGCCGGACCTTCGATGCTGCGCCAGGCCACGAGCATCACTCCACCGAGACCTGGCAAAAGAACAGCATCGTTCTGGCAAAGGGTTGGTCCGATCTGCCCAGGAGGCTTCTGCCAGAAATGATCCAGAACGGCATTGTCGCCAGCAGCAGCGCGGCGAGACCGGACGGCACCCGCTGCTCTGCATAGGCCAGCACGCCGTGGCAGCCGACGAAGAAAAGAACGCCGCACACACTGGCCCGGAGCCACGATTTCGCGGAACCTCTGTCTCCGCCTGACATGCTGGAATAGGCTAGCAGCAGCAGACCGCCGACAATCGACCGTGCGCCCATCAAGGCGAAAGGCGGGATGGTTTGCAGCGCCAGGGCCAATGCGAGATATGTCGAGCCCCAAATCAGGTAGACGGCGGCAAATCCAAACAGGATCGGCATATTTGCTCTTGAATTCGACGCCATCGATTTATAACCTTCTAAAGGGTTAGGTACTGGAATAAACCCGAAAGGCGGCATTGGTTCCATGAGAGATGCAAGTCCTCACGCCGCTAAGGCCACGCAGGTGGGTGCGCCTGTTGATGATTTGGCGATCCGGTTCGTTAACATGGCAGCATGGCGATTGCGCTCTGAGGTCGAAGAACGCCTGTCCTCGCCCACTGAGCTGCTAGCGTGGCTGCAATCGAATGGGGTACTGAGCAAGGAGCAGTTCGGGAGCTTGCGGCTTGTTTGGAAACAGGATGTCGACCTGGCTCGACTGGTCCATGGAAGCGCAATTGCCTTGCGTGAGGTGATCTACAATCTTCTCAGCGCGCGCATCGACGGCAAGGCGCCTGCTGAAGCAGACGTCGCAATCTTCAACAACATCCTCGCGAGCCATATTCACAGTGCCAGCATCGCCTGGCGTGCGGGCGCGTATGGATGGAACGTGCCAAGCCCTCACGCTGCGGACTCAAGCCTGTTGATGCCGATCGCCCTGTCGGCGGCCGAACTGCTCACCGGCATTCGGGCCAACAAGGTTCGCCAGTGTCAGGATGACAGGGGATGCGGCTGGCTCTTTGTCGATGAGAGCCGATCACAGAACCGCCGCTGGTGCTCGATGGGAGATTGCGGGAACCGGGCCAAGGCCCACCGGCACTACCAAAGGGTAAAGAAGCAGGGCATGAGCTCGACTACAAAGGCGTCAAACTAGGCTTTCCGAGCGCTCATGCTTTCAGTATCTGTTCGAACGTACACTTTTTGGAGTTCTTGTCGGGACGCCATCGCAAGAATTTGGTGCCATGCCGGAAGCGATTTCCGGTAACCTGATCGAACCGAACTTCTGCAACCATTTCGGGCCGCAATGGCTCCCACTGCCCGCTCCTTTCGGTGCTCCAGCGGCTTGGGCCACCGGGGGCTTTGCCTGTGAAGCCAGGAGGCGAACGCAAGGCTTCGAGTTGCCGTGTCAACGCTGCCCGGTCTTCCTGCGAGATTGTAGAGGTAAACCCGACATGGTCGAGTTTGCCCTTATCGTTGTAGAGGCCTAGTAGCAGTGAGCCCACCTGACGTGACTTTTCCAGGTAACGAAACCCGCCGACCACGCAATCGGCTGTGCGCAGCCGTTTGACCTTGATCATGGCGCGCTCGCCGGGCCGATATTCGTCATCAAGACGCTTGGCAACCACGCCGTCCGTTGAACCCTGACCGGATTCGCCAAGCCACTTCGTTGCCGTCGCCAAATTCCTGGTACACCGCGATAGCTCAGTGTCGACGTGGCCAGCCGACTTTACGAACAATTCCAGCGTCTCACGCCGTGCGGACAGCGGTTTATCCATCAAGCTGGCGCCCGAACTGACAAGTACATCAAACAGGATCAGCTTGGCCGGGGTCTCGGCGGACAGCTTACGGATCCGGCTTTCGGCCGGATGCAATCGCATCTGCAGCGCATCGAAAGAGAGCGATCCGTCCACCTCGATAACGATCTCACCATCGACTACGAAATCCCCGGCCTTCAGGCCGCGCAACATCGAGACGACTTCCGGAAAATATCGGCCGAGCGGCTTGCCCGACTTTGCCCGCAAGTCGATCTCATCGCCGGCTTTGAAGGCGAGGCAGCGGAACCCGTCCCATTTGGGTTCGTATTGCCATTGGCCAGCGCCAACAGGCAATGCGTCCGCAGCCTTTGCCTCCATCGGCTCCGTATCCAATGGAACGCCAAAAGACGGGTTTTCCTCTCTCGATGTCATGCTGCAAGCTTCGCTGAACCGAGTCGCCTGATGGCAGTGCTGATCGCCCTTTCGCCGTCGTCATAGTCTGCCCAGGCGACCGTCTTCCTCAGCAGATTCGGCACAGTGCGGACTGTGTATTTTTTCGGATCGAGATCAGCCTTAACCTGACCCCACGTCAGCGGCATTGAGATCGTTGCTCCCTCCCTTGCACGGGGCGACAGCGGAGCGACAGCTGTCGCCATGCGATCATTGCGGAGGTAGTCGAGAAAGATCCGCGACGTCCGCAGCTTCTTGGCCATGTTGACAAGGTAGAGATTAGGGCTGTCTGCCGCCATTTGCATGCAGACCGCCTTGGCGAAGGCCTTGGCCTCGGGCCAGGTCGTCTTGCTGCGCTGGCCGGCCAAAGGCGTGACAACATGCAAGCCCTTGCCACCCGTCGTCTTGCAGAAACTCACCAGGCCTAGCTCTTGAAGACGATCACGCATTTCCTTGGCGGCCGCGACCACCTGGGCGAAGGAAACTTCCGGGCCGGGGTCAAGGTCAAAGACAAGTCGGCCGGGTACCTCGGGATGAGCCGGCTGGCAATTCCAGGGGTGAAGCTCCAGGCCGCCGATCTGGGCGATGGCTGCCAGGCCTTCAACGCGATCGATCTGCAGATACGGCTTGTGGTCGCCGAAGACTTTCACCAGTTCCAGCAGATTGGACGTGCCTGGCATCGCATGGCGCTGGAAGAACTGTTCGCCCGCGTAGCCATCCGGCGCTCGCACAAGCGAACACGGGCGGCCTTTGAGATGCTTGATCATCCAGGGGCCAACAGCATCGAAGTACTCCGCAAGGTTTAGCTTGGTGACCGGCTGGCCGCCATCACCGGCGTTAGGCCAGAGCGGCTTGTCCGGGGAGATGATGACACCCATGACGATGGGGTTCTTGCCGGTCCGGCTACTCGTCTTGGCAGGTTCGGCAATCTGCGTCTCCTGAGGATCGGCGGGACGCTCGGCCTCTACCTCCTTTGCCGGTTTGTCCTCGCGCAGCCCTTTGAAAGCGGCCTGCCTGACATTACCGCCACCCGTCCAGCCGGCGAACTCGATTTCCGCGACCAGTTCCGGTTTCGTCCAGAAGACGGTCGGCTCCTTTTTCGGTGCGCCGTCGCCGGTAAATGGTGACTTCGCTGCCTTCATTCCCTTCAGCCGCGGCAGCAACTGCTTGACCTTTGCCTCGCTGTAGCCGGTTCCGACACGGCCGATGTAGGCGAAATGTTCGCCGCGATTGACGCCGACCAGCAACGACCGGAATTTGCCATTGGTCGTCGACCAGCCGCCAATGACGACTTCATGTCCAGCGCGGCACTTCGATTTGGCCCAGGTGTCGGTTCTGCCCGAGACATAGGCTGCATGGGCCTTTTTAGAGATGATGCCTTCAAGCGAAAGTCGGCAGGCGGAACGCAGCACCGCGTCACCGCCATTGCTGAAGTGCTCAACGTAGCGGATGAGGTTCTCCTCGCCGCGATCGACCTCTCCGAGCATCTTGCTCAGCCGTTCCTTACGCTCCGAGAGTGGCAACTTTCTCAGGTCGACACCGTCTGCAAAGAGCAGATCAAAGGCAAAGAAGATCAGATCTTTTGTCCGGCGCTCGGACAGCGCGGCTTGCAGCGCGGCAAAATCAGGCGCGCCATTTTCACCTAGCGCCACGATCTCGCCGTCGACGATGACGTTGGGAAGGCTGGTCGCCTCCTTTGCGATTGCACCGAATTTCTCCGTCCAGTCGAGGCCCTTTCGGGTCCTGAGCGTGGCGGCGCCGTCTTCGACGCGTAACTGAACCCGATAGCCATCGAACTTGATTTCATGCACCCAATTCTCCCCCACAGGCGGTCGGGAAAGGGTCTGGCAGAGCTGGGGCGGGATGAAACCTGGCATCGTCACCGCCACGTCACGAGCGGCACGTTTTGGACGCGGCGATGGTTTTGGCGACGGCTTCGGCGATGCCTTTGACGACTTTGCGCGTTCGTCGGCAGCATGGCCGCGCTTGCTGTCCCACACTGCGTCCGCATCAGCCACCGATGAGTCTTGCATCATGAACGGCTTCGGGCCGGCCCCCTTTCCGGCAGCAATCTTTTCCATGCTCCGGCCCGAGGCCACGGACCGGTCCTGTGCCAACACCGCGTCGCCATTACCATCGGTCGCGTATTTGTCGCGATGTTTGATCAGCAGCCAGTTGGTCCGCTTGCCGCCATTGCGGTCATGCTTCATCCGCACCAGGACAAAGCTTCCGTGCAGGCGCTTGCCGTCGAGCGTGAACTTCAGATCGCCTTCTTCCAAGGCCTGTTCGGGAGATATGGCGCCTTCAGGCTCCCAATAGCCGCGATCCCACAGCTGCACGGTGCCACCGCCATACTGTCCCTTGGGGATCGTGCCTTCGAAGTCACCGTAGTCAAGCGGATGGTCCTCAACCTCGACCGCCAGGCGCTTGTCCTGCGGATCCACTGACGGACCTTTGGTTACAGCCCACGACTTGAAGACACCGTCCAGCTCAAGGCGCAGATCATAATGAAGCCGCGTTGCATCATGTTTCTGGATCACGAACCGAAGCCTGTTCGATTTCGCAATCGAACGCTCGCCACTGGGTTCTTTCGTCTTCGTGAAATCCCGCTTGGCCCGATAGGTGGAAAGCTCGCCCTTGGTCATAGAAATGCCCCGGCTGATGACGCTACGCGCGACTCAACGCCGTGAGCGAGATTTGGTTCGGTCAGCGCTACGATGACCCTGCCGCTACGTTTTCCGGTTAAGAGGAAACGTGGCATCGCCGTCGTCCTCACCCGACAGAACGCGCGGGTTGGCGCTTGCGACACCGTCGTTCTTTCCGCCCTTGTGGCGCTTTTCTGATTGGCCTCTTGCATCCGCTTCGGGTTTCTTGCCCGAACGCTCATCAGCGTCTTTGTTGTCGGATTTGTCAGTCATGGCGCTCTCCTTTGTAATGCAATGGCAACTTTTCCACCGATCTGAGGTTCCCGGACAATCGGCGATCAGGACACCGGTGCCTGGCTGTCATGACGGCGCGTAGGCCGCACCGCACTTATTCTCCCACGCCATTGCCACCGTGCGGAACAAAGCCTTCGCCGGGAGATTGGGGTCTATCGTCCTCTCCAACAAAAGGAACCCATTCATGAAGAATAATCTCCGCTTGGCGTCGCTGTCGATCGCCACGGCAATTTCCTTTGCGCTGCCTGCCCTGGCCGCAGAAACGGCGCAGGATTTCGTAACCAAGGCAGCGATCGGCGGCATGTTCGAGGAGCAGTCGAGCAAGGTCGCCCAGGACAAGCTGCAGAACCAAAGCCTCAAGGATTTCGCTCAAAAGATGATTTCCGATCACGGTGCTGCGAATGCGAAACTTGAGAGCATTGCCGGCGAACAGAAACTTCAGGTCCCATCCGACCTTGATGCTTCCCACAAGAGCGACGTCGACAAGCTACAGTCGGCTGCGGCGCCCGTCGATGCACCCTATGCGGACATGCAGAAGGCGGCCCATGCCGACGCTGTAACCCTGTTTGAGGGTTACGCTAAAGACGGCGACAACGCCGTTTTGAAATCGTTCGCAGCCGACACCCTGCCGACGCTCAAGATGCATCAGGAAATGATCGACAAGGTCACGGCTTCGGCGCCGGCTTCCGACAGCACCACCCCAGCCGCCACAGATACCAGCAATCCCGCGGCGCCGGTGCCGGGCGCCAACAGCTTCACCGAGGATCAGGCCAAGAGCGCCATTGCAAAGGCGGGTTACGCCGACGTTTCCGCGCTGACGAAGGACGACAAGGGCATCTGGCGCGGCACGGCGAGCAAGGATGGCAAATCCACGCCGATCGCTCTCGACTACCAAGGCAACGTCGTTGCCGGCAGCAACTGATCACAAACCGAGGACCATTCAGATGAAAACCATAACCGGACTGTTCGACAATTATGACGACGCCAGCGATGCCGTGGGCAAGCTCGAGGCCTCGGGTGTGCCTCGCTCGGACATCAGCATCGTAGCCAACAACTCCACCGGCTGGCACAAGGGTGAAACCTCCGAAGCCGGGGAAGATGCCGCGACAGGAGCAGGCGTTGGCGCCGTGGTTGGCGGTGCCGGCGGACTGCTTACGGGGTTGGGCCTGATGGCTATTCCCGGCGTCGGACCGGTGGTTGCCGCTGGATGGCTGGCTGCCACCGCCGTCGGCGCCGTGAGTGGTGCCGTCGTGGGCGGTGCTGCGGGCGGCATCATCGGCGCTATGACGCAATCCGGCGTGCCCGAAAACGATGCGCACGTCTACGCGGAGGGCGTCCGTCGCGGCGGAACGATGGTCACCGCCAAGGTCGAGGACAATCTCGTTCCGAACGCGGAACAGATTCTGAAGCAATATAATTCGGTCGATATCGCCGGCCGGCGCAATGAATACGAAGCTGACGGATGGACCGGCTTCGATCCGACCGCCGATGTCTATACCGGTGATGATCTGGACCGCGCCAGGGGAAGACGCGACATCTGAGCGCAGTCTCGAAGGCGTCGAACAGCCGCTTTCTGCCTGACCGGCGAACAGCCGCCGTCGATTTCTGCCTGAGCGAGAGCGGCGAACAGCCGCCCTCGCTTTTCTGCCTTAGCGACGACGCAGCGCAGCGAAAGCCCGGTATCCAACCGCGTTTCAGGTTTTGCGATGCTCGCCGGGTTGACCTTTCGGTACAGCGCCGTAATCACAGCGCTGCTGGCGCCGATCGCCCTGTTCCTGCGCTCGCCAAAATCCGAAAAGAAATAGCCGCGATCAACTGTTGGAACCTGAGCGCCGGCATGACGTTCAAATCCTGTCAAAGAGGAGAAACGGCCATGCCGCGCGGCGACAAAACGAAATACACCGACAAGCAGGAACGCAAAGCTGATCATATTGCGGAAGACTATGAGAAGCGCGGGGTCTCCGACAAGGAAGCTGAACGGCGCGCATGGGCGACCGTCAACAAGGATGACGGCGGCGGCAAGAAAGAGGGCGGCTCCGGGCGCGGCAAGCACACCGGCCACCCGGCAGCTCACAAAGGTGGCGAGGAGGGTGGCAAAGCATCGGCCTCACGCTCGGCCGCGAGCCGTTCGGAGTCGGCCAAGAAAGCGGCCGCGACCCGCAAGCGGAATGCCGAGCGCCATACCAACTAACGGGACAAGCACTTTGTCCGGTGAACGCCCGAGAGATCGCCGCTCGTCAACGAGAGCGGTGGACAACATTCGCATCGGGGTCGGTCCCGACGAGAAAGCGTTCGCCGCACTGACCGCCTTTGCGGCCGAGTTGAGGGTGCGCTGACTTCCCTGGGTTTCTCGCGATAAATGTTTCTACTGACTTGCGGACGTCACCCGCCAGATCGTGTTCCCAACATCATCGGTGATCCGCGCCTGCCTTATCAATAGCGACCCCGACGGGCCGCCCATGGGCCTTGTTGTCATCGTCGAGGACCCGGTGACGACATCTCGTCCGCAGGTATGGCCCCGCGAAGTGCTTTGGACGCTTGAGGCGCCCGTTGCCTTGTCGAGGCTTCAATGGACGACCAAAGGCATTTTGGATCGACAGAACCAATAAAGCGCCGCAGCGCTCAGTCGCGATCGAGGCTGCTGGCACGCCACGCCTTAGCGTGCCCAGACGGCTAATAATCCGTCTGTGTCGACGGCTTCGATCTGCTGGCGGTAACGTTTGGTGAAAAGCGCGAGCATAGCGTCGTGTGCTTCGTCGGATGCGCTACACAGAGCGTCCGTGACGACGATGGTTCGGTAGCCGTAATCGGCTGCTCCCAAGACTGTCGCCAGAACGCACATATCAGTTTCCCCACCGGTTATGACGACGGTATCGCACCCTCTCTTCCGCAGGTAGCCGTGCAGCCCGGAACCTAGCCAAGGCGAGTAGATCTGCTTGTCCACGATCTCGCCCGGCGGCGCAAACCTCGCCAGTTCTGGGACCAGGTCAACCATTTCGGCGCCCATCTTCTCAATCGTCATCATGTCCCAGCGACGATAATAGCGCTGCCATGCGCCATGGCCGTCACCAGCACGGCGGGCTGGAATGAAGCGCGTGAAACAGGTATTGGCTGCACGCTCTTTGCACAACGTCACGATGTTTGGTAGCACCTTGGGCATCCATGGCAGCGCCCAGGGAGTGTCTTCCTGGAACATGCGTTGCATGTCGACGCAAATATGGACCGTACCGGGGCTGAGCGGCAGCTCTGCCAATGTCGAGAGGCCCGTCATCAGGGTTTGTTGTTCCCGTCAGAGCCCTTAGCCACTGAATTGCGATTCGGCTTGTCCGGCAACACCCATGGCTTTGCGCTCGCCACGCTATCGTTGTCGCGGCCATGATCGCTGTGTTGATATTGTGGAAGGGCATCCTTTTCGACGGTATTGCGACGGGTGGTCTGTTTTGCTTTGGTCATCAAGTGCCTCCATGGATATCGAACGGTTGGCGGGCGACCATAATTTTAGGGAACGCTCGGGTGAAACCCTACGGAACGGCCCGCCAACCGCTGTTCTACAGTTTAACGCTGGCCTCCCTCGCCCAAAGCCTCAGCTTCCGGCAGGATTCAACATAAGTGTCGACCGCGTCGGCGTCCGTTAGCGGAACGAGGCCTTCGTCCGCGGCAGGGTCGACGCCAGCTTTCGCGAGCAGAGGCACAGATCCCGGCGTGAAGCCGATGAATTTGCAATGCGCAAAAGCATCTGCCACAAAGTCTCTCGCCGCCGCTTCCCCCGTCAGCAGTTCCGCACCTTCTTCCGTGAGCAACAGAGCAACGGCGTCAAAGAGAACCGACGGGCCTCCGTCCACCATGTGCTTGGCGACGATCTTGGTGCCGTCGTCGGCGACGACACCGTCGACTTTGAGCGCGACCACCTCCATTGTTGCGCCCTCCGCCTCGATCGCCGCCTGCAGGGAGGCTAGGATAGCAGCATCCACGCCATTGCTGACCAGCACACCGACCTTACGTCCTTCGAAGGTGTCGGGACCATTCTCGATGATGCTCAAGGCAGGTGAAGGTTCAAGATCCTTTCGCAGTGTCACAGCAGCGTCCGCCGCCTTGGGCATGTCGGTGATGCCAAGCCTGTCGGCGACCGTCTGGGCCAAGCCTTCATCAATGTTGAGGAGATGAGCGATCATTCGCTCGCGGATCAGCGGCGCCTCAACCTTGCTCAGTTCAAACGTCAAGGCCATAGCAATGTGGCGCTGCTCGGTTGATGTCTGGCTGTTGAAGAACTGGGTTGCCTGGCTGTAGTGGTCGGCGAAACTTTCGGGACGCAGCCTCACCTTTTGACCCTCCTCGCCGTCGGCAAACGATCGGAGGCCGCGATCGGGTGATTCCCTGGGCCCTTCGCCAAAGGAATTGGGCTGGTAGTTCGCACGACCAGTCGGGTTGCACATCGCCATATGCCCATCCTGCTGGAAATTGTGGAACGGGCATTTTGGCGCATTGATCGGCAAGTGGGCGAAGTTGGGACTTCCCAGTCGCTTCAGCTGGGTATCGAGATAGGAGAAATTCCTGCCCTGCAGGAGTGGATCGTTGCTGAAGTCAACGCCGGGCGGAACATTCTGGGTCATGAAGGCAACCTGTTCTGTTTCGGCGAAGAAATTGTCCGGCATGCGGTCGAGGACCAAACGGCCGACGGGATCGGCGGGAGGACTTCCTCGGGGATCAGCTTCGTCGCATCAAGGACATCGAAGTCGAAACTGTCGGCGAACTCCTGGTCAAAAAGCTGAACGCACAGCTCCCATTCGGGAAAATTGCCGGACTTGATGGCGTTCCAAAGATCGCGGCGGTGGAAGTCCGGATCGGCACCGTTGATTTTTACGGCTTCGTTCCAGACCACGGACTGCATGCCGAGCTTTGGCTTCCAGATGAATTTCACGAACGTGGATTCGTCCGCCGCGTTTACCAGCCGGAACGTGTGGACGCCGAAGCCTTGCATAAAGCGGAATGAGCGCGGTATGGCCCGGTCCGACATCACCCACATGACCATGTGCATGGATTCCGGCGTCAGGCTGATGAAATCCCAGAAAGTATCGTGCGCCGACTGCGCTTGCGGAAACGCTCGGTCCGGCTCCGGCTTCACAGAATGGATCACATCAGGAAATTTGATCGCGTCCTGAATGAAGAAGACCGGAATGTTGTTGCCAACGATGTCCCAATTGCCTTCCTGGGTATAGAGCTTGACCGCGAACCCGCGCACGTCGCGAGCCAGGTCGAACGATCCCTTGCTGCCGGCGACGGTGGAAAATCTCACGAACGCCGGCGTCTTTTCCCCGGGGCGCTGGAAAATATCGGCGCGGGTGTATTTAGCCAGGGATTCATACGTCTCAAAAAAGCCATGCGCGCCATAGCCGCGCGCATGCACGACTCGCTCGGGGATGCGCTCATGATCGAAGTGAAAGATCTTCTCCCGGAAGTGGAAGTCCTCGATGAGAGTCGGCCCGCGCGCCCCGACCTTGAGGGTGTTCTGGTCGTCTGCAACCGGGCCGCCCTGCGCGGTGGTCAGGACATCGCCCTTGGCCGCAGCGACTTGGTGTAGCTCTCCGCCCTCGCCGCGCACGAGGGTCTGGTCATGGATGGTTGCGGTATTTCTTTTGGTGTTAGTCGTGGTCGTCGTCTTGCGCGCCATACTGTCCTCCTTGGGGAACAACTTCCCTGAACAAGCTGCCCAGCAACCTGCGTCGGCGCGACATGTTCCGCCAAAACCGCGAGGTTCGTCGGAATTGTTCAAACGGGCCGATCGGGATTTCGAGCACCGGCGACCTTCAGGCCGCAGCTCGCGACAACGACGTCGCGCAATGCCAACACGGGCCTTGAGGGGGTCATCTCGACAAGCAATCGCGGCTGTTGCGGATGCAGATATTTGCGAGCCGGTAAAGCTGGCGGTCGCGATTTGTAGATGTCTCACCCCTTGAAGCGCTCTTGTTCGCGGGGCGTTGGCGCTGTGCTTGAGCAAGGCGCGTTCGGGGGCTGGGGACCCGACGTCGCAGCGCACCGCATTGGAAGAACCGACCGGCCGCACGGAGATCGATGTGAGCCTCATTGGCTGATCGGGAAGCCCAGGCGACGCGCATGCGCGTCGCAACAGGGTAACAGCGTCAAACCGTCATCGGAAATCCTGCCGACAAAGGCGGATCGCCAGCCCACGATGCCGGGCTGTTCGCACACATGCATGGTGTTGAACGCACCGGCCGCTGTCATCATTGTAATGCACCAATGGGACTGTCCAAGGATCGGGCGATGCGGCAGCGGTTGCGTTCCTCAGCGTAGTGGCGTTCCTCAGCTTCGTGGCGTTGCGCAACAAGCGGTGATAGCGCGATCAGCGCTAAGCGGCGCGCCTTATGACGCTTGGGCATGCAGGCTGCAAATGTCAGCCCCGCATCGCGTAAAAGAGGCTTCCACGCACATCAGGAAAACGCGATTGGTCGGGCCGTTGGACCCGCCGAGGTATTTATTCATTCTACCAGGGAACATCGGGCGCTTCAGCAAATTCCCTCCCTGATCATCCAGGAGGCTGCCAATGCAACTCGTAGATACTGTCGTGCATCGCAGGTCACCCCACGACGTCGTTGAATTCGTCGGCGAAGGTGGCGAAGCAAGCTATACGCGTGACGATGAACGCCGAGGAAAGCAAAGGCGACGCAGCTTCGAAAGGCTGGATGTCGGCGGAGCCGACGTAGCCTCTGACCTCTACACGTTCGAATATCAGGACAAGGGCGTTATGAGGGTGATGCCTGGAATTTCCCTGCCGACCCACCAAGCGGTCCAGGACGAGGTGAACCGATCGGCCGAGGATTTATGGCGGGATGCCCTCGACAAGGCGGAAGCACCTGTCGGTTGGGCCGTCAGGGCCCGAAACTCAAAGGGAGATATCGTCGCGAGCTGCTCCTATGAGGAGCTTCAATTGCGCGACGCGTAAGCGAAATCGGTCTGGCGGGAACAGCGTTCCCGGCCAGCTGGTAAGCCTCGTAGGCGAGGCGGAAACAACAAGAAGGAACAAATGTAATGGCGACCACAAAAGCATCTTTGAAGGGCCTCAATGACCTGTTCCACGACACGCTCAAGGACATCTATTTCGCCGAAAAGAAGATCCTGGCGACCTTGCCGAAGATGGCGAAAGCAGCGCAAAGCCCCGATCTGAAGGCGGCCTTCGAGAAGCATCATACCGAAACGCAGGAGCACGTCGCTCGCCTCGAGCAGGTTTTCGAAGTGATCGGCAAGAAGCCTGCCGCCAAGACGTGCGCGGCCATCATGGGCATTACCGAGGAGGGCGCCGAAATCATGGAGGAGTACAAGGGAAGCCCTGCCCTCGACGCCGGCCTCCTTGCAGCGGCGCAGGCCGTGGAACACTACGAAATCTCGCGCTACGGAACCATGCGGACATGGGCATCCGAACTGGGCCTCACCACGGCGGTCAAGCTGTTGGATCTGACGCTGGGCGAAGAGAAGAACACCGACGTTGCGCTAACCAAGCTTGCCGAAACGGCGGTGAACGTCGCCGCTGAAGCCGCGTAATCAACGCGCGCGTTGCAAGTGCGGCGGCTAGGCGTCTTCCGCCAGGCTTGCAACGCCACCGTCTCGAGCATCCGCCGCCGACGCGCGGCCAGGAGGACCAAAATGGGTTTTTTTGGAAAGCTCTTCTCGGGTGTTATCCGTCAAAAACCAAGCGAAAAGCCGCGGACCGGCGATATGCGCAAGACCACTGGCGCGGGGCCGGCAATCGCGGCCCACTCGAAGGACGCCAATACAGATGCTGCCACGGGTCAGAACCGGGCAGCGGCTGCGAAAAAGTCTCGCATCTGACGAGCGACGTTAGGCCACTCGCGATAAAATGGTGTCATCAAGGCCGCATTTGGCGATTCCGTAGCGCCAGCGGTGGTTCGTGGCTGCTCGGCGGCACTGATAGAACAACAAAAGCTGACGTCCTTCGATCATCACCGTAGAGTGGCCGTTCTCGCCCGGTTCTGTAACGTCAAGCACCGGTCCAAAGGTTCGATAGGGGCCTTCCACCTGATCGGCCACCGCAAAAAAGACCCGCTGGCGGCTTCCCCTTGGGCCATCGGGGAGAAAGCACGTGGCGTTGAGCAGCACGCGCCCGTCGGGAAGCTCCACAAGTTGAGCCCCCTCGATACCCCACTCATAGTCGGGATGCTGCCGGGAATTGTGATGGGGCAGGTCGACATGGTCGAGAATTTTACCCACACGTTTCCACGGTCCAAACCAGGAGTCTGACTGGCTGCGCGCGAGATAGATATCCGGTTGCGGCACTCTCGTAAATTTAGGCATGGCCGAATAGACGATGTAGCGCTTGCCTCCAATGATTGCCGGATGGGGATCGTAGATGCCATCTTCGTCAGTGTCGGGCATCGCCACAATCGCTGAACCCAAAACCACCCAGTTGAACCCATCATTCGACACGACGTGTTCGCACCGGCCGCCCGATTTCATGAACTCCGTCTGGATGAACATGTGAAACACGCCGCCTTCATGGATCACTCCGGGAGCAGCGACACCTGAACCTGCGACTGGCAAAATGATCGCGTCATGTTGGGTCCAGGGTCCAGAGAGGTCGGGTGCCGTTGCATGGAGTATGCTCCAGATCTCGCTGGTTACAGTGCCGCTTGAGCCGAACATGTGCCATAGACGCCCGTCAAATACCGGACAGGGATCCTTCACGTCGTCGACGGCGGTTGGGTGAAAAAGTGGGAAGAGGTTCGTTTCAAAATTGATCGGCATCGATCCCACGAAATTAACGATCCACCACGAATCCCCGGGCCAATCCCGCGAAGCACCGAATCGTTTCATCAATTGTTAACCCTAGGCGCATTAACGCGCGATTAACGCACGCAAGATCCGGTCGATGGAGCGGCCTAGCCCGACTCCTGACCCCGGACCTTCGATGCAGCACCCCTTCTCAGCGCGCCAATTGAATTAAATCCCGCAGCGGAACGAGTCGCGGAGACGAAAGTTAGCCCCATAGCTAATCACGTCCGAATGCGCCGATTAACATTTGTTGTATATCCGCGCAGGGCCGAACCTTAAAGGGATATCGAGTGGAAAACGCCTTGGGAAATTCAACTCAAAGAAACCTTTCAGAAGAAATGTCAATGTTGTTATGTTTTTCCCATCTCAGGTGGAACTTTATCTTCCAGCGCCCTCAGCACATTCTGACCCTCGCGTCGAAGACCAAGAAAGTCATATATTTCGAGGAACCGGTGTTCGAAGAGATTACCTGCGCCTGCATTCGGAGCAATGATGTTTCACCATCGATAACGGTGGTCACGCCTGTGCTGCCAGTCAGAACCGGCGTGATGGATGCGGAGGCGATGCAACGCCGATTTGTCGATGTTTTGGTAGCTTCAACGCCTCACGAGCGGCTCACAACATGGTACTACACGCCGATGGCGCTGCGGTTTAGCGACCATCTTCTTTGCGACGTTTGTGTATACGATTGCATGGACGAGCTTTCCGCGTTCAAGAACGCGCCCCCCGAGCTGGTCGAGATGGAAAAGCAGCTCTTCCAACGCGCGGACCTCGTTTTTACCGGCGGCCAAAGCCTCTATGAAGCCAAGCGCGGCATGCACGGGGCGATGTTTCCTTTTCCCAGCAGCATCGATTTCACGCATTTTCATCAGGCCCGGGGACCGGGACGCGACCCCGTTGACCAGGAGTTCATCGCCTACCCCAGAGTGGGCTATTTTGGCGTTATCGACGAACGGCTCGACGTCGACCTGGTCGCACGCACGGCGAATAAAATGCCGAACGTCCATTTCGTCATGGTTGGCCCGGTGGTCAAGGTCGACCCCGCCAGCCTTCCCCAGGCATCAAATCTGCATTGGCTCGGCAGCAAAAGTTATGCCGAGCTGCCAAATTATCTTAGGCACTGGGATGCCGGATGGATGCCGTTCGCGCTCAATGCCGCCACCCGCTACATCAGCCCGACCAAGACCCCCGAGTTTCTAGCCGCCGGCGTGCCGCTCGTGTCAACGGCTATCGTGGATGTGGTCCGCACTTACGGTGCCGAAGGTCTCGTCGATATCGTCGATGCCGATGATGTCGAGATGAAGCTCCGATCGCTGCTTGCTCGGCCTCGCGACGCCAAGCTCGCGCAAGTCGATGACTACCTCGTCGGCATGTCGTGGGAAAAAACCTGGATCGCAATGTCGGGTCATATCCAGCATGAGCGTTCGTCCAGAAACGTTGTGCCGTTTCGGCGGAGTGCCTGATCATGTTCGACTGGCTGATTGTCGGCGCCGGCTTTGCCGGCAGCGTGCTTGCGGAACGCATAGCATCGCAGCGCAAAGAGAGCGTCTTGCTCATCGACAGGCGCAACCATGTCGGCGGTAACGCTTATGACTGCTACAACGAGACTGGGATACTCATCCACCAATATGGCCCCCACATCTTCCACACAAACGCGCAGTCGATTGTCGACTATCTTTCGCAGTTCACGAAATGGCGTCCATACGAGCACCGGGTCTTGTCGGCGGTGGATGGCAAGTTGCTACCCATTCCGATCAATCTCGATACTATCAACAGGCTCTATGACCTCGACTTGACGTCCGCTCAGCTGGAAGATTTCTTTGCTTCCCGCCGCGAAGTTGTTGAGGAAATCCGGACTGCCGAGGACGTGGTTGTGAGCACGGTCGGTCGGGAATTGTATGAAAAGTTCTTCCGTGGCTACACGAGGAAGCAGTGGGGTGTTGATCCCTCCCAGCTGAACAAGTCGGTGACGGCCAGGGTGCCGACCCGCACCGATCGTGACAACCGCTATTTTGGCGACACGTTCCAGCAGATGCCTGCGGGCGGGTACACCCGCATGTTCCATAGCATGCTGAACAATCCCAAGATCAAGATCATGCTGCAGACTGACTACAGGGACATCCAGTCCAGTGTCCCATTTCGCCGGATGATCTATACGGGTCCGATAGACGAATACTTCGATTGGAGCCTGGGCCGCCTGCCCTACCGCTCCTTGCGGTTTGAGCATGTGACGCGCGACCAGGAGCAGTTCCAGCCTGTCGCCGTCGTCAACTACCCGCAGACGGAAGATTACACCCGTATCACCGAATACAAACATCTGACCGGCCAGAAAAGCCCACAGACCAGTCTGACCTATGAGTACCCGACCGATGTCGGTGACCCATATTATCCCGTGCCCCGGGCTGAAAATGAAGCGCTCTTCAAGCGCTACGAAGCCTTGGCGGCGGACGTTGCCGACGTCTGGTTTGTCGGCCGCCTTGCGACGTACCGATACTACAACATGGATCAGGTCATCGGTCAGGCGCTCGCGACCTTCGCGCGAATCCAGAAGGGACTGCCGGCAGCCAACGCTCTGCAGGCCGAGGCGGCTGAATGAGCGCTGCCTTGCAGATGTGGGGTGGCGTTGAATGCAGCCATGTCCGCATTCACGACATGGTGCGCGATCAATTGCACGAGACCGGCCATTTCGATCGCATCGACGACCTCGATCGAATCGCCGGCCTCGGCATACGCACGCTTCGATATCCGGTATTATGGGACATGGTGGAACGCGAGCGGGGGGTCTTTGACTGGAGTTGGACGGATGCGCGGCTGCACCGTCTTAGGGAACACGGCATCAGGCCAATTGCCGGCTTGATGCATCATGGCAGCGGGCCAGTATGGGCGCCAATTCTCGCCCCCGATTTTGCCGACAGGTTCGCGGCGTATGCCGAAGAGGTGGCACAGCGCTATCCTTGGATAGAGTTGTATACCCCTGTCAACGAACCCTTCACGACAGCGCGGATCAGTGGACTTTACGGCCTGTGGCAGCCGCATGGCGCATCGGAGGCTGTATGCTTGCAGCTGACGGTGGCTCAGTGCCGTGCGACGGCGCTGGCGATGAAAGCGATCCGCAAACATGCGCCCCATGCGCGCCTGGTTCAAACGGAGGATGTTGGGCGCATATATTCCACTGCGCATCTTGCCTACCAGGCTGATTACGAAAACGAGCGGCGCTGGCTTGCGCTTGATCTGCTCAGCGGACGGGTTGATACTCGGCATCCGTTCCGTGAAGGGCTCCTAGCCGCGGGCGTCGAGGAAAATCATATCTCGGCTCTCGCCAAGGAGCCTTGCACGCCGGATATCATCGGCATCGATTACTACCTGACGAGCGACCGGATGCTCGACGAACGTTGCGATCGCCATCCGGCCGAAAAGATCGGCGGAAACGGCATCGACAGCTACGTCGACATAGCCGCCGTCAGATCCGATGCGCGGCGCGAGGCCGGTCTGGGAGCGAGGATCGGCGAGCTTTGGGGCCGCTATCACCTGCCGGTCGCCGTGACGGAGCTGCACAACGGCTCAACCCGTGACGAACAGCTACGCTGGCTGGTCGAAGGATGGACGGCGGCGCAAGAGGCAAAGGCGAGCGGGATTGAGATCTGCTCCGTCACGGCTTGGTCCCTGTTTGGCGCGGTCGACTGGAACTCGATGTTGTCCGCTCGGGCGGGATACTATGAACCCGGTGCATTTGACGTTCGCGCCGGGGAGCCACGCCCTACGGCGCTGGCGGACGCGATCGAAGGTCTGGCTCGACGTGGGTGTGTCGACCACCCGGTATTGGATCGGCGTGGGTGGTGGCGGGAAGACATCGAAAGCGACCGCTGCGGCCGACCGATCGTGCTGCTCGGGTCTGGCCGGATGATCGCGGTAATTCAGGAGTGCTGCTCGACTCGCAGGTTGCCGGTCGTTTCAGCGGGCCCAGGAAACGCCCGTAAGCTCATGGCTGCACACGGCGGGTGGGCCGCAATACGGATCGAAGACCGAAGGCCGACAAGGGTTGGCATGCCGGCCGGCCCGGTGCGAATTTTCTGCGAGTTTCCGGATGGAAGCCGTCTTATCGTGCGCAGCGATGATCCAGCACACGCCCAGATCGAGACCGCAAACGCTGCTCTCGACTTGGCTATCGACGGGCAACGCGGTGGTGTCCAACTCACCGAACGAGGTCCCCACAACCAATATCGACTGGTGCCGCTTGCGCGGGATGTGCAGGGGCTCGGGCAGTTTGGCGCCGAGGTAACGAGCGAGGTTGCGTAGCGCAGCATGAGGCGCGACACGCGGTCCCGGCAACTTGGCCAACGCGAACAGCTTCTCGCGCTCGTCCGGCGGAGGAACGCGTGTACTTTACTGCGCGATTGCGTGACATGACGGTTGAACTTGTCTTGACCGCGGCTTGCTACATGACGCTAGGGGTTGGTAGGTGGTTCACGACCATCGGCCGCGCTCACGAAATACTCGCTAAGGGCCGCCATGATGGCAAGAAATGCGGCCGAGTATCTGGCGAAACCAAATGCCTGGGCGGCAGCAAGTTTTGCCCCTTGCGCATGCTGGCTGACGAATTTCGATGCCACCGCCTGAACTTCGCTTGACGTGTTCCCGAACAGATCGCGTTCCTTTGCAGTCGGTTGGAACGCTCGGCCGATGACGTGACCAAGCAACACGCCTCCAAGCGCCCCTCCAAGGGCCTTTGTCCGAGCCAAGTTACTCACCGGACGCGCGGTAGCCGTCGTGACGCCGCCGGCGTCGAGCCCTCGAAGAAGCACTTCTGATGCGCTACCGCTGCCAGACTGGGCGCGCGCAGAGCCGCCGCCTCCAGCGCTCCTGCGGCCCGACTCAAATACCGCGACCACACCCACGGCCACCGCGGCCGCGGTGCCGCCGTTTTCCTTGATGGTTTCCGACACGCCTGCCACGGCGCCAGACACTTTGCGTTTGGCATATTCGGTCGCGGCGTCGACCATATAGCGAGGATGCAGACGTCTGCTTATCTCACCGACGGGTTGGAACAGGGCCTGCCGTTCGACCCTGCTCTGCGCCATGATCTCGCGCAGTTCATCGTTGTGTTGTGCCATAACGAATCCCCTGCTTCAGCGCAGCCAGATTGCTGCGCACCTGGTTCACGGTTTCGACCGGCGTAATGGTCAAACCGACAAGCGCCCGCTTCGCCATGAAGAGCGAAGACAAGCCGGCCATGAGCAAGACTGCGCCCACGACAAAACAGGCCAACATCGCTCCAACTCCAAAATAGATCATCGCCAGGATGACGAACTGGACCAGTGCGAAAGCCGCCAGTAGAAACAGGACGACGGCTGCCATACCGCATACGCCCGACGTGAGGACCGTGGAGGCCTTTATCCTCATTTCCGTCTGGAACAGGCGGACGTCCAAGCGCATCAACGCGGCGAATTGACCAGCCGCATCGCTGATGACGCTTGCAAAAGGACGGTGATCGACCCCGTCATCCATAGGGTGCCTCTCCTCAGGACCGGTCGGAGCTACGCATCATCCGGGTGAGCACAACGCCGGCAAGAATGCCCACCCCGAAAAAGGCGGCCGGTTGCCGCTGTGCGAACTTCGTGACGGAATCGAGCAGTTCGCCAACGTTGCGGTCGCGGATGTCAGTCGAGATTCGCTCCACGCCTTCGGCCGCGCTGCGCACCATGCCGGCGACCTGCGGAGACTGTTTTTCGATGCCGTCCGCGGCTTCCTTCACGGAATGCGCAATGTTGGCGATCGCATCGGCGCCTGCGGTCTTGTTGGTCTCGACGGCTTCCTTGAATGCGCCGGCGGCATCGGAAGCGATCGAGCCGGCATAGTCCTTGGCGTCGGTCGAGACGGACGCCGCGGCGGCTTTGAGATGGGTGGCAGTTTCGGCCGCGCTGGTCTTCAACTTGCCGAGTGCCTCAGCACTTGTGCCCGCACGCTCGGCGTCGGTCTGGTTCGGCCAGGTATCCGCGTCGGCTGCGTTGTTCGCTGCGTCGTTTTTTATGGTGGGCGCGTTCATTGTCGTTCCTCCTGTTGTCGGAGTTCAACTTCGCCAGTGGCAAGCGGTTCCTAGCGTCCGCTAATATTCCGATCTGTGTCCCTTGCGACGCAAGACGAAAGCGCGACGCCTGGGCTGTCGACGAGCACACGCGACGTCGAGACGATGACGAGGGGCACTCGGTCGTGCGTGTCGCGACGACCAGATCGTGACGGACAAGATCACAGGAGACGACGATGACAGTGCCTCCGAACGTGGTCCCGGCACCCGGCCAGTGCTTGGGCATGAGCCGGTGACGGAACGCATGGTCCATCTGCTCGTTGGTCCTTCTAACAAACTCGTTGGTCCTTCTAACAAAGGAGTCTTCGTGCTGACCACAACACCTGCCAAAAAAGACAGCGCCCTTTCAAATAAAGAGGCACTCGATCTGGCTGAAACCACCGACGTCTCGCCCAAGCAAGCCAAGGACCTGACTGTCAAGCGCGGGAAGGAAGGGCCAAGAAGGAAGCGAAGAACTATAAGACGGAGGGCTGACCTGGCGACCAGTCAGCACTCCACGAGCCGAGCTGAGCGAGCCACCCTCTATGCACATGGCTTGGTGGAAGCCGAGCGAGCCGCGCCAAGCCAAGACGGCGCGGATGCGGGAAGCGCGCCTTGCGTGGGAGGCGGCGACCAAAGCGACGCTCGGCAAGAGCAGGGCGAAGACCCGGCGGGCAACATTGTACACAGGCGTGTCCACCGCTGAACCGAAACCATGATGCCGACGTCCGATGAAAATGAACTAACTGCCCGCCTTGCGCGCGAACATGGCGTCTCCGAGAGTGCCGTCCTTGCAGTGTTTGAGGCTCTGCGACGTGGTGGCGGGACGATGGCCCAGTTCAGCCATGGCGACTTCGGTGGGATGTCGCAATGGTCCCCCGGCATGGCGATGGTCGGCGACATGTTCAACGCCGGCCTCAAGGCAAAGCTCAACGCCATCGCCAGCGAACTTTCTGGCTACCTGCGCGATCATCCCGCCGAACCGCAACACGGACATGTGTCTGCAAGCTATCGCTCGGCCCGTGTGTCAGATAGCGGCTCCTGGTGGCCTGAAGCGCTTGGAAATCCGTCCGCGACCGGTTCTCAAAACCAAATGCGCTACGCGGCTTTTCCCGAAAAGCGCCGTCTGGTTATCCACGATCATGGCAAGATGGAGATTTACGATACCGGCGAACACCGCATCTCCGGCGTCTCGCAGAGCCAGAGCGCGGATTCGACCTTGATCTTCGTCAGCCAGCTCGGAGTGGTGCGCGTATCAGGACTCAAGCGCGCGGATCCAGCCTAGGTCAGAGCCGTCGAATGCAAACAGCGACGATCATCGGATATCTCGCAACGGTCTGCTCCATGACCAGTTTTACGCCGCAGGCCTGGAAAATTATCAAGACGCGAGACACAAGCGGTATCTCCGCCGACTTATGCCATCACGGCTTTGGCGGAATGGCCCATCATCATCACCAACGGCGTATGTCTGTTGCTATCGACCTTCGTTCTGATGATGACGGTCCTGCCGCGCTCCGAGAAGGGTGCCATTGCCGGGGTTCTTGACACAGACCACTAAGGCTTCCAGTTCTTCAGTAGCGGGCCTTTGCTGCCATATGCCGGATCCTTGCGCGGCCGCGTCACCTTGGGAATTGTCGCGAGCGCGCCTTGATGTTGATCCGTTGTGGTGCATTCGTCATAGATCCCAAACGCAGGATATGCGCCGACCACCAGAAAGTCATCGGATGCTGAAAGGCACTGGCGCCCCGTTCCTGCCGGGAGGACCGCGACATCGCCGGCCTTCAGCCGCAGCGTCCGGCCCTTTTTTCCGCCGAAGCGGACTTTCGCGATGCCGCGCGCAACGCCCAGGACCTCGTGTATGCGCGAATGATAGTGAACATAGTCATAGATGCCATTTCGCCAGCTATCGCCCCATCCGTTTGCCTCAAACAGCACTTCCATGACGGCCGCGGGATCAAGTCCTTCGGGGAGCTTCACAGCACCGCGATAGATAACAAGCGGCCATGACGGATGATTGGGCACCAACCCATCATCCTTAAACCGGAACTCATTCGATTTTCTTTGCCTCACAAGATCGGCGACGTCTTCCTTGCTCGGTGTTGCGAAACCGGTGATGTTCTCGATCGCCTTCTTGGTGGTTTGCAAAATGCTCATCGATGCGGTCTCCGCCCGGGTAACTGCAAAACACGTTTCAGTTTTAACATGCTTCCGGGTCGGCCGGTTCCGTCAGGGTCGAGTAGGTCTCGCGCTTAACAAGGATGACGCAGTCGCCCATGCCGGGAACAAACGGGCGCTGGTACGATTTCTTCACGGCACGATTCACAGCGCCGACGATATCCGCTGCTGGAGTCGGACAGCTGGTTGTATCGATCGAACCGATCTCTACCAGCAAACCTGATTGCCGCGTCTGGCGACACCAGGCAGCACAATGAGAGATCCGTATGACCCGTATTGCAACATTCAACGTAAATGGCGTCAACGGTCGACTACCCGTCCTTCTCAAGTGGCTTGTCGAGACCAGCTACGACGTCGTCTGCCTCCAGGAACTGAAGACATCTGACGAGAAGTTTCCTGTCGAGGCGATCAGGAGTGCCGGTTACGGCGCGATCTGGCACGGGCAGAAGTCCTACAATGGCGTAGCAATCCTCGCTCGCGGAGCGGAGCCCCTAGAACGCCGACGCGGTCTGCCTGGCGATCCCGACGATACGCACAGCCGCTACATCGAGGCAGATGTGAATGGGCTTGTGATTGGCTGCCTCTACCTGCCCAATGGCAATCCCGCGCCGGGGCCAAAATTTGACTACAAGCTTCGATGGTTCGACCGATTGATCACCTATAGCCGGATGTTGCTCAAGGAAGGCTCACCGTGCGTCCTGTGCGGCGACTATAATGTCGTTCCAAGCCCGATCGATGCGGTGGTGCCGAGGCGATGGCTCGGCGATGCCGTCTACTTTCCGGAGAGCCGGCGCGCTTACACGGACATGCTTGGTCATGGTTGGATCGACGCCGTGCGCCACCTCCACCCGCAAAAAGGTATCTATACTTACTGGAACTTCTCTTATCGCGGCGGGTACGATCGAAGTTCCGGCCTACGGATGGACCACCTCCTGGTGAGCCCTTCCCTTTCGCAACGCCTATCTGGCGCCGGCGTGGATATCGAAATCCGCGGTTGGGTGAAACCAAGTGACCATGCGCCAGCTTGGATCGAACTGGATTGAGCATTCATGAGACGTTCAGATTGAACGAGGGTGATCGATAGAGCTGGGCGCGGCTCAAGATCATTCGGAGCGACCCTTCACAAGCACCCCATGCAGAGCGATCGGTCGAAAAGAACAAGGCCGCCGTTCTCCCACGAACCACGGCCTCATGCCTGCCAACCTAACAGCCCCCAGGCAGCATGCACTTTCATAAATCGTGTACGCGATCGCACCATTGAGGCGGCGGGACGAATCGGCCACATGTCGGGCGGACCTGATGTCCGCATGGCCGGCGTCCAATCTCGAGCTCCCACCCAGGCGCCGGCCATTCTTGAATTCCACATCCCGACAGGGCATCGGCTACTTTGAAGCACCCTCTGACTCAGGCTCCACACCTATCGTGTCGCCCTCTCCATGAACCTGATCACGGTCCCAGTCGTTGGTCGTGCCGGGGGTTTTTGCAGCCGCCTCTCTCGTATCCCTCGCCTTGTCCTTGCGAGGTTTTGGTCCGGGCATATCGCGCGATGGCTTCGGTCCCATAACTGCTCCTCCTATGGGTAATGTCCTGCCCCTGCTGCGGAACAGCCTCAGCAAACTTAGGTTCCGTCAGCGGCCTCGATTGCGAACGGGGCGTGTCAACAGGCTGCTGCGAGGGTCGGGTTGTTGGGCAAGCCTGGCGGCGCCCTCGTTGCGTTGCAGGGAAGCCGTTGGTTGACGTCTTGCCTAAGACAACGGCCGGCCACGGCGTCGTCCAGCGCTAACTGAGCGCGAAAGGCTTAGGTCTACATGTTGCTGGCTGGCCGAACCGGGTGCGATGGTCTGTGGACCGCGCTTTGCTGTGGCCTAGGCGGAATGCCAGTCAATGATGCGCGGATCGGCTTTGTGGACACACGTGCGGCACCGGCATTGCGCTCCCGCAGCTTCGCCGTCATTTTGGCCAAGAGGTCCCGTATTTCCATTGGCGCTCCTCCCGAGCAGCCCCCGCGCGTTGCCGTTAGCATCTCGATCGCTGCATCGCATTTAACTTTGATATGCGTATGCGTCCATCGATCAGGCAACGTTGCTTCGATCGTCAATTGAACTGCGCCACAAATCGAAGCAAAGGCAGAAAGCCTGCGCCAGGAAATGCATGGTCACCGCAGCCCATTCCAATGAGCCGCGAGCGAATATCGAAACTCCAACAATTACGACGAATGACAAACTGTTTGCGAGAGCCAGGCCTGTGCGGCCGGTGAGCCTCCCGCGAGACAGGAAGAGCAGTCCGCGGCTGATGGCAAACGCTGAAAACAGGGCGCCTAGGCACAATCCGATTGCGTAGGCGATGGTCATGAGCACCCTTCAGAACACTGACGCAGCGTTGCCACGAATTGCATGGTCTCAACAACGGCCGTCGGCTCATGTAGCGGCTCAGGCGCGTTGGGCCATTGCCTGTTACAAAAGCTACTGTACGTCAAACCCGGAGAGCGCCCGGTCCTGAATCTTTTTGGGAACCGCCCCGATCAACGCTCGTTGCTGCTCAGCTAATGTAAGGGGAACGTCCATGACCGTGAAGAAGCCAGATCATTCGAGCCGCGTCGTATGGGTCAGGAGCTCGAGGTCGAACACCTGACCGAGATAGCTTCGATTACACCCAAGCAAGCACGTGCGCTCCTTCAAAGCACGGAGCCGACTGGCCCAGGCTGAAAGATGAGGCCGAAACGCTGAAGCCAGAAGACTGACGCCGCGTCTCAATCGCTGCCTTTAATGCGAAACCGACAAGGACCTCTGCTGTGCAAGGCAGGTGTGTGCGCTTCTGGTATCGGTTGCTGGTATGTCGCTGCAGGGACCGCTCGCGAGCCGTCCACTCCGCACACACACACACACACACGAAGAAACTGGGAGAAATGCCTCGCGTCCCGCCGTATCCTAGATCGGTGGTCGACCAGATAATGAAGCCAGGCTGTCTTCTGTAACGATCCAAAGAAATGTGGATTGTCTGGAGAAATGCACTATGTGTCTCGGCAGCGGGTGCGCAGATCAGATCCATCAATTCCATCAGATACAGTATGAGGCAGACTATATGACCACGACCCCCGAACAGGACGGCCATCTGGAAACCGCTTCGATAGCGGCCGACATTGTCGCGGCTTACGTGTCGAACAATCCCTTGCCCGTGGGTGAATTGCCGAAGCTTTGTTCATGAAAGACCGTGCACCAAAAGCGATAATCGCGTGTGTCGGCCATCGAAATGCGCTGTCAGTGCGCAATGCGCCGCGGCCGTAGCCGCGCTTGATCCATAAAGTGCGACAGCCGCGCGCACGGCAGCGTCTGGATCGGTCAGGTCCCAAAGTGACAAATCGTTGCTGGGTGGACCGCCGGTGGGCGACTTTCCTGGTCCGATTTTAGGGTAACCGCTGTTTTTAGGCCACGGCCTTGAGTGGCGCAGGGGTGTAGGCCCAGGGCAGCAGGTCGTCGAGCTGGCTTTGTGGATGGCCGGCAACGATGCGGGCGATGACGTCAGCGAGGTAAGCGTACGGGTCGACGCCGTTGAGCTTCGCGGTTTCTATGAGCGAGGCGATGGTCGCCCAGTGCTCGCCACCGCCGTCGGAACCGGCGAAGAGCGCATTCTTTCGATTGAGGGCGATTGGCCTTATCGAACGTTCGACCACGTTGGAGTCGATCTCGACCCGGCCATCGTCGAGGAAGCGACCAAGTCCGGCCCAGCGCGAGAGCGGGTAGCGGATTGCTTCGGCGAGCTTGCTCTTCTGGCTGACCAGCGCGAGTTTCCCGCGCAGCCACGGCTCGAGGGCGTCGATGATGGGTCGGCTTCTCTCCTGGCGCGCGGTGCGCCGCTCTTCGGGCGAGCGGCCTCGTATCTCGCTCTCGATCTTGTAGAGCTCGGCGATGCGCTGGAGCGCCTCTGTCGCGATCGGCGCGGGTCCGGACTGGGCCAGTTCGTAGAAGCGGCGACGGACATGGGCCCAGCAGAAGGCCAGACTGACGGCATTACGCTCGGCCAGCGCCCGGTATCCGGCGTAGCCGTCGACTTGGAGGATTCCGACGAAGTCGCGCAGATGCCGCAGTGGCTGCTCGGCCTTTCGGTCCGGCGCATAGAGATAGGCGACGCCGGGCGGATCGATCCCGCCCCAGGGGCGATCGTCGCGAGCATAAGCGAACAGCTGGCCCGTCTTGGTGCGGCCGCGCCCAGGATCGAGCACCGGCGCCGTGGTCTCGTCGGCGAAGAGCTTGCCGGACGCCTTCAGCCGCTCAAACAGCCGCTCGTGGATCGGCCGGAGCAGGAAGGCCGCCTTGCCAACCCAGTCGGCGAGCGTGGACCGATCAAGATTGATGCCCTGGCGCGCGTAGATCTGGGACTGGCGATACAGGGGAAGATGGTCGGCGTACTTGGCCACCAGCACATGAGCGACAGTCGCTTCGGTTGGGATGCCGCCCTCGACGAGCCGCGACGGAGCCGGCGCCTGCACTACAATCTCCTCGCAGCTCCGACAGGCATACTTCGGCCGGCGCGTGACGATCACGCGGAACTGCGCCGGCACGATGTCGAGGCGCTCGGAACGATCCTCGCCCATGACGTGCAGTATCCCCTTGCAGCACGGGCAGATATTGTCGGGGATGTCGATGACCTGCTCGATACGCGGCAGGTGCGCGGGCAGTGAACCGCGGTTGGCGCGGCGCTTCCTGGCGCGAGCCTCCCGCTTGGCAGGATCGGCGGCGTCCTGCGCCGCGAAGCCCTCGGCCTCGACCTGCTCGGCCTCTTCAAGGCCCAGCAGCAGCTGGTCAACGGGCAGGCTCTCTGCCCTGCGGCCGAAGCGGTGACGTTGCAGCTCCTTGATGATCTGACGCAGCCGCTCGTTCTCGGCGCGCTCCGCCGCCAGCATCGCCTGAAGGGCGATCGGATCGTTGGTCTGAGGCTCGGCCGGGTTGCTCACAAGGCCGATTCAATCATGCATTCCAATGCTTTGCCAGCGTCTCTGGCCGCCCATGGAATCAACTTGCCGCGACCGGCACGCGCGTCTCGCGGGCGTCATGCACGCGCCGCCAATTCAACCCTTCCAGGAGCGCCT
The DNA here is from genome assembly GCF_024746835.1 of Mesorhizobium sp. AR02. Lineage (NCBI taxonomy): Bacteria > Pseudomonadati > Pseudomonadota > Alphaproteobacteria > Hyphomicrobiales > Phyllobacteriaceae > Mesorhizobium > Mesorhizobium sp. AR02. The sequence continues at coordinate 222,670 of NZ_CP080533.1, forward strand.
GCAATTGCGCCGCCGACAACCTCACTACGCCATCGGTGATGGCAGGCCAGCAGAACTTCCCGTCCTCCAGACGCTTCGCCAGCAGGCACACGCCGGTGCCGTCGAAGTACACCAGCTTGACCCGGTCGGCGCGCTTGGCCCTGAAGACGTAGACCGCGCCAGAGAACGGATCGGCGCCCATCGTCTCGCGCACCAGCGCCGCCAGGCCCTCGGCCCCCTTGCGGAAGTCCACCGGCTTCGTCGCGACCATCACCTTGACCACACCCGTCGGCCCGATCACGACGGCGCCTTCAGCGCACGGATCACCGCCGCCACCGTCCTGGCGTCGGCGCCACGACCGACCCGCATGGCGACACCGTCAATCTCCAGCTCGATCACGCCGGCTTCTCGCGCGGCCTTCCGCTTCCGTGTCGATCTCGCGCGCTTCCCCGCCGGTTCGGGTTCCTGTGCCGCGACAACTGCGGGAACAAACAACGGCTCCGGTGCCGGCGCATTCGCCAACGGCACCCGCGCGGACCGGCGCCAGGCGAACAGCTGCTGCGGGGACAATGCATGTCGCCGAGCCACAGCGCTCACGGTCTCGCCCTCATCGTAGCTTTCCGCCACAATCCGCGCTTTCTCCTCCGGCAACCATTCGCGCCGTCGGCCGGAACCCGTGAACACTTCGAAACGTCGCGCCGGCTCAGGATCGCTGGACTTAAGCGTAAGCTCTGAAATCGTCATGTGTCGAAGCCCTCAAAGGCTCCGAACATCGCTGCTCACGACCACGCGCGAAAGGTGGCGACAGGACAGCGCTTACATTTTAGGCACAACACAGCCTCCCGCAGGTTGCGTGCGGCGAGGACAGCAATGCGCTGCGAAAGCCGGACGTTGGGAACCCACGTGGAGGTGAGCCACGATCCGAGGCGATTACGCCCAGGATATTTCGTCGTGTCGTCCCTGGCTTTCGGTAGCTTTCGGGGCGGTAGAGACCCAAAGAAGCTTACGCGCAGCAATTATTGCAGAGCGTTGCTTTTAAGACAACCGAGGCGATGGGTGCAGAGAGCGGCGTCTGTGAATCAGCACCGAAGGTTGACCCCGGCCCAAAAGCATCAAGTGCATAAATTTGCAGAAAATTCGCAACCCGGCGGGTGTCATCATAGGCGCCGACCGTGACCCCACTCGATTTCCATTTCGTATATATAAATCAATGGATTACGAAGAAACTGCATGGTGGTGAACTTTCGTTGCTGGTTCACAGTGCTTCGTGGCCAATAAGGAACTCGATCATGGACGCGAGTGAAATGATTGCGATTGTCGACACCCTTATGAGGGTGGTGACGCCTGATATGTCTCCTAAGCAGCTTTGAAAGCGGCGAAGAAAGCGCACCCAAAAGCCACAAGGAAAGACATCGCCTGAGCGGCTTTCTACTCGATTATCGCGAATGCCGACCAGGAGATCGGCAAAGCCAAGAACCTGCAAGCTTTTGCGATTCCCGAGCGCACGCAGCAGTGATCCAGCCAGGTACGCCATTGGCAGCTCTAACGTTGGTGGTCCTGCTTTTCATGGCCGCCGGCTTTTGGGTGGCGGCCGAGTTGGTCGTTGCTGCGCACATGGCAGCGTCATTTCTGACGCTTCGGGAAGTTGATTATCTGGGCACTGTCTTCCGGCTCCAGGGGTTCATGACTTGGCCTTTCGTGCCACATCACCTGGCGGAAATCGCACATATCCACTTTCTGGCCGCAAGTTGCGCACGAGTAGAAATTGTCGTGGCCATTTCCCTTTGCGGGCAACTTGCCGGGAATGCGCGGACCTAGATCTGACAGCTTTGTCATATCTGGATGTCCTTACTTACGTCATCCAGCAATTTAAGCGCGGCACTCTTGCCTGTGGGCTGCAACAGGCCCTGGTCGATAGCGACGGCTTTGAACGCCGCGAAGGCGATAGTCGGACGGCAGATGCCATCCTTCGCCGCAGCGATCAGGCGAGAAGCGTCTTTGTACGCTGCTGCCTCTTTGTTTCGCCATTGTCCTTTAAGAGCTATCTCGGCTTCGCAGATGGACGAAACCTTCATGGTTCTGCCGTCTACCAGCTTGACCGGAAGCGGTAAAAAGTTGCCCACGGCACGACCCTCCTGATCGTTGAGAGCGCCATAACGTGCCTAGGGCATTTTGGTTTCCTAATATGGGAACCATTTTAGCTTAATCTAATCGCGGGGTTGTGGTGAGTTCATGCGTTTGAAAATCGTCGAGCCGTTATTACCGACCCTGGTCGGAAAGCCTCCCGAAGGCGATGAATGGATTCATGAGATCAAATTCGAAGGGTACCGCAGCCAGATCATCATCGACCACGCCGCCAAGCGCCTCGGGCTCGACAGCGCGGTTTTCGACGGCGAGATCGTGGTGCTCAACGACGCCGGACTGTCGGACTTCGCCGCGCTATGCAAGGCGATCACTCGCCGGCAACACGATCTGTACTTCGTGGGCCTTCGAGCTTCTCCATCTTAACGGCCACGATCTGCGCTACATGGTCCTGGAGGACCGGCGCGAGATCCTTGAAGGCATCATCCCGCCGGACAGCCGTATCCAGTTCAGCCAAGCGATGCCGGGCGAGGCAAGCGCCATCGTCCACCTGATCGACAGGCCGGCATCGAAGGCATGGTCTCGAAGCGGCGCGACAGCAAGTACCGCAGCGGCCGATCGACAAGCTGGCTGAAGATCAGGAGCTACGCGATCAACGAATAGGAGTTGCTTGGCTTTGAGCGCGAAATGGGCAAGCCCGCCTTGCGCTGATGTCCGATCGCAAGACTGGGAAGTATGTCGGGTCAGCCTTCATCAATTCCAGCCGCGCGATCCGCGAACGACTTTGACAGCGCGTCCAGGAGCATCCCGGTCCAGCGCCGAAGGGCATGAAGCGGCCGGCGACGCAGTGGGTGAAGCCGGGGATCATCGGCCGGGGGAAGCACTTGCGTGGCGAGGAAGATTTGCGGCATGCTTCCCTCCAAGACTTTCGGGAGGAAGTGCATGCCAATACAGAGAAGGGCGACTGAGGTCGGCATATTCGACGCGACTGAACTGGCGCTGCTCGGACGGGTCTCCGACAAGCTCAAGTTGGATGGTCAATCGCCCGACGAGCGCGACGCGGTCGCATCCCGCATTATCGCAAACTGGTGTGGTCGACAAGGACGAACTCGCCTCGCTTCGAAACAGCCGTTGGGGCGCTAACCATGGCCGTCGCTAAAAAGAATCAGGAGCGCGCCGGCTACGCCTGGATGTACGGTGCGCAGGCACGTAAGGATGGCAAAGAGCGCGCCGTGCCGGACTATTGGCAAGAGCAGGCCGAAGCCTAGTTGCAGGGCTTGACGGCGAGGCGATGGCCGGAGCGGGCAAGTCACGCCGGTCAGCGACTAGATGGAAGCCGAGGTCGATGAATCTGCGGTAGACCGGAACGCCGGAACCTAAGCCAGCGACCGAGCTTATGGCTCCGATGAGCACACGCGGCATCACCTTTCTCGACCAGTGGATCAGGAACAACGTTCCGGAGACGGCTAAGGCCGACGTCATCTCCGTTGACGAACTTACCCATAAGCTTATCGCAGATACAAAGGCGGTCGGGATCAAGCGAATTGAGATCGATGAGGAAGTCGATAGCCTCTACCGGACAATCCTCGATGCCATCGTACACTATGATCCGGGCATACCCGAATGAGCCAGCGAGCTGTCGAGTTCTTGCATCTATGGTTGGAACGAAACGATGTTCTTAGCTTCCGGTTCGTTGACGACCACGCTGCAATCGTTGATCTCGCAGTTCGTCTGTTCTTTGATGCAGAGGCCGCCGGCATCAGTGAAGACGAAATAGTCGAAAGCTGGGATGATGTCCGTCGAGGTCTCGTTGACATCATGGTGCAACGCCATGTGGCGCCACCAACAATGCACTGATGTCAGCTTCCAACCGACCCGTCCGGCGCGTCTGTGCCGCCCTCGCTGGCCGTTGCGGTCATTGCACTCGTTTCATTGGTCGTCATGGTCGTTACATGCCGAAGACATGCCCCTCTGATGCCTTCTAGGAGAGCTTGAGCGCGCGGCAGAGAGGGGCGAATGCCGGCGAGCGGAACTGGGCTGCGCGTCGAGCGGGAGCATCAGGGCTATGTGCCCCGGCTTGCGAACGGGCGGCCCCACTCTGACGTAGTCGGCAATCGGGAGAGAGAAGGTCGCCCCAGCACAACTATTCGTCAGGTCCGGCGTCGGTTCGCCGACTCCCAGGCGATGAAAAATGGGAGAACTCTGAAGATCCCGATGTGTTGTAACGGCCAGCAGAACGGCGAACAACAAAACCAGCGCAAACGCTACGCCAAAAACCCAGCCCATCGCGATCTCTCCTTAATGGCTGCCCACCACGGCAAGCATAATATTGCACGTTCGCCGCTTTAACTTCACCACTTGCGGTCGTTTCTTTACTGGGTAATACTACCTCTCGGGGAATGTGCGGGTTGTTGGGGGGAGTACAATGCCAATTTATCATGTCGCGGAGATGCGCTTGGATCGTATTGTTAGGTCGAAAGCAGTCGTAGCGAGTAGTCCAGAAGCGGCTGCATTGATGATGAATTCGCGGAGTTTAATCTCGCAAAAATGGGAGAAAGATTGGGTCCGCGTGACCGACGAAAATGGCGGCCGAGTATTCGCTTACACGATCGCCAGGCGAAAACCGGTCGCCACCTGACGTTAGGCAAAGACTCAGCTATGTCTAGGGTGCGGCGGGGTAAGAGCGCTTGTCAGACATTCAAAATGAGGAATCCGATGGGCTCGTCGACTACGTTGAAGTCGTCGAGAATATGGGTGAGTGGTTCGTCCGCGTTTTCCGACACGGCAAAGCCAGTGTCGGAACTTTCGAGGTAGAAGATTACGCCCGATCATTGCCGAGGGACAACGCGCTGGCTTGCACCTCGGCAAATGCACTCCGGCGAAAGCCGGCACGCCCAAGAGTAAGCCTGTGTTGCCGGTCACTCCCGCACCGCGGCTTCATCGATCTCAGCTTCCATTTCGTCACTGACAGGCTTGCTCTTGCCGGCGCCGGCGGACGGCAAATCGTAAAAGCACTGTAGTCAGTTAAGATGGGCGTCTGTCGTCCCGGCCTGGAAATGCCTATCAACTCATGGGCTATGTCGCGAGCTTCCTCGGATTCGGGAAGATAGCCTGCCGCGTGGCAAAGCGCGACGTGGACGGGAGTAACCCGCAAACAGGCTCAAGATCTGATTGACCGGAGGCTGTGACCGCGCGGCCATCGAAGAAGCAGCGCTGAGCTTGCTATCGGAAAGTTGAATTTCAGCAGCTAAGAAATCCGCGCCGTTCGTTGCCAAGCAGCACCCCCATCCCGCTAGCCTATCTTGATCTTTTGGGGCTCTGCATTGGCAATCGCGAGGAAAATGCTTTCGAGCAAATCCTTGTCGCGGAACGGCTTGCCGAGCAGCGGCACGTCCGCTGGTCGATCGGCGATCTCTTCCGCATCGGCATAGCCCGTAATGATAACCGCCGGCCAATCGGAGCGCAGATTACGTGCGAAGCGGATGACGTCCACTCCGGATACGAGTGGCATGGCGAAGTCGGTAACGATGACGTCGAAATCGTCGGGAGCGCGTTCGATCATGGCCAGCGCCTCCGCACCTCCCCCCGCGCAAGTCACCTCGAAACCACGTTGACGTAGCGACTCGGCCGTCAGGTGCCGCAAGACGTTACTGTCATCGATCAAAAGGATCGACGGATGGTCCGTGCGGGTGTCTAGAAACATCTGCCCAATGTCGACGTCCACCGACGGAGTGGTTGGTTCTTCGACCGAGCGTGGTAGCCACAGTTGCATGGCTGTTCCACGATCAACGACGCTGTCGATGCGTAGCGTACCGCCAGACTGCTTCATAAAGCCATAGACGGTGCTGAGACCGAGCCCCGTTCCCTTGCCGACGGGCTTTGTGGTGAAGAAAGGTTCGATGACCTTCGCGAGAATATCAGGCGCGATGCCCGAGCCCGTGTCTCTGACTGTCACAACGACATAGTCACCCTCTGGCACATCTTCCGATCGGTTTGCAACTGAACGGTTTTGTGCATGAACCGTTATTGTACCTCCAGAAGGCATGGCGTCGCGCGCATTGAAGACCAGATTCATCAAGGCAAGCTCAAGCTGGCCGGCGTCGACGTGCACCGGCCATACCTTGTCGTCGATTTGCCAATCGAAGCGGATCAGCCCTCCTAAAACGGGAGCGACCAACCCGTTCATGGTGTCGCCAAGGGCAGCAAGCCGCACCGGTTCTGGTTTCAGAGTTTGACGGCGCGAAAAGGCGAGCATTCGCGTGACGAGATCGGCGCCTTGTTTGGCAGAGCGCCGCAGCAGGTCGACAACCTGGCGCGCCTGATCATCCAGTATCCCGCGGCGTTCAAGCAATCCCAATCCGCTAAGAATAGCGGCGAGCAGATTGTTGAAATCATGAGCCAAGCCACCTGTCAGCTTGCCGATTGCGTCAAGACGCTGTGATTGCAGTAGCTGATCTTCGAGGCCTCGCCGCTCGGTAACATCAAGCAACGTACCCAGTATCTCCGGTTCATGGCCGTCAGTACCGCTAGATATCACTCCCTGATCAAGAAAGATGCGATACTCGCCATTCGCGCATAGCCAGCGAAATTCACAGGTATAGGAGCCAGTGGTTTTCGCCTCCAGCAGTGCTCTTTCTAATCTTGGTAGGTCCTCGGGGTGCACTCGGCTGAGGCCGAAGGCCGGATTCGAGGTCAAATCTTCAGGCGAAAAACCGGTCAGCCGCTCGACACCCTTGGTCACAAAGCGCGCCGCGAAGGGTGGCTCGGCTGCTCTCGCATGGAAGCAAACCGGCAGCGAACTCAGGATGGCATCTTGCCGTTCCTCTGCGCTGCGCAGGGCCCGCTCCGCCTGAAGCTTGTCCTTCTGTGCCTGCAGCGCCTGCGCCAGCAGTCCCTGCTCGGTCGCTGCCTTTCGCTGGATTTCCAGCGTCTTTTCGTGGAGTTCGACGAAAACCGCGACTTTCGACCGGAGCATGATCGGATCGAATGGCTTGAACACATAGTCGACCGCGCCGGCATCATAGCCGCGCAACATGTGGGCCTCCTCCTTGTTGATGGCGGTAAGGAAGATGATCGGCGTGCGCTTGGATTGCTCGCGCCGGCGGATAAGCGCGGCCGTCTCATAACCGTCTATTCCCGGCATGAGGACATCCAGAAGGATGACGGCAAAGTCCTCCTTCAGCAGAAAGCGCAGCGCCTCTTCGCCCGATTGGGCGCAGATGACGTCGCCGGTCGAGGCAAGCACTTCGCTGATCGCCAGCAGGTTGCGCTCATCGTCGTCCACGGCGAGGATCCGTGCCCTTGCCGGTCCTTCGGCCAATTGCACGACCTCATGACTTCTTACTCTGTTTCTCAGATGCCTTTGCATGGACCGGCCGTCAGTTCACTGCCACGAGAATTTTTTCCGGGGTCTCCACGCGCGACCGGGAACGACCTATCCAGACACGAAGCAATGCCATCAGCAGATCAAGATCGACCGGCTTGGCGATGTAATCGGAAGCGCCGGCGTCCAGACATTTCTGTCGATCGCCCTTCATCGCTTTGGCAGTCACCGAAATCAGCGGGATGTGGGCAATCGCTTGCGTGCCGCGAATGCGCCGCATCGTCTCGTAGCCGTCCATCTCCGGCATCATGATATCGATCAAAGCTGCATCGACGTCCGGGGTCTGTTCCAGCAGCGCGACGCCGTCGCGGCCGCGTTCAGCATGCAGAACTTGTATATCGTAGGTCTCAAGGACACTGGTGAGCGAATAGATGTTGCGGATATCGTCGTCGACGATGAGAACCTTTGCACCCGCCAGATCCGACTTGCCGGTCTGTTCGGTCTCCGGTCCGTCGTCTTCGCGCCCTTCTCCCGGTAGTGTCGCCGAGATATGAAGAGCCAACTGAGCAAAATTCTCCGCCCGCGGCGCATTAGCAAGCGACGGGTTCAAGGCCAGCACCTGTTCAAGTGCATCCGGATGTGGGGCAAAGAACAACAGCTGCGGCAAGGCTTCACCGAACTGGCCAGTCAGCTCGTCCAGCGCTTGTGCGTTCTCCTTGGCGGACCGTCCGAAGCCGAGCACCACGGCATCATATGAAGCCATGCCGATATCGTCCGCATTTGCCGCGAAACGACCGACCGCAGTAACCGAAGTCACGCCGTCGCGGATCGCTTCGACGAGCGATAGCCGGCGCTCCGGATCGGGGTCGGCGACCAGAACGCGGCGCTGGATGCGCAGCTTCCTGGAATGGATATCTTGAAACACCTTCATCAGTTCGTCAGAGGAAACAGGCTTAGTGGAAATGCTGGACGCCCCCTTGTGGGCGAGACTGTCGATGTCTTCGGCACCCGAGATAACGTGCACAGGAATTCCCCTCGTCTTCTGATCATGGCGCAGGAGATCGAAAAGCACCCAGCCGTCGATATCCGAAAGACCGAGATCAAGCGTAATGGCGTCGGGAACCAGTTTGCGTGCAAGGGCCAGGGTGCCGGACCCTGCATTAGACAGGACGCCTTTCAGGCCCGCCGAGCGTGCGAGACCAAGCAGCAACCCGCCAAAGGTCGGGTCGTCCTCGACGATCAGCACGACCCGATCGGTCGGGGCGATGGTATCGCGATCATCGATCAGCTCCGCCGAGGGCGGACTGCCGAGCGATGCTGGCGCAGCGACAACCTCAGTCGGCGCAGGCAAGGCCGACTGCGCGGCCGCCACACGGGGACCAGCGAACGGGATGACCAGCGTAAATGTCGAGCCCTTGCCCGGTGTGCTTTCGACCCGCAACTCGCCGCCAAGCAAGCGCGCAATCTCCCGGCTGATCGAGAGCCCAAGCCCGGTGCCGCCATATTTGCGGCTAGTGGTGCCATCGGCCTGTTGGAAGGCCTCGAAGATCAGTTTCTGCTTGTCCTCTGGAATGCCGATGCCCGTGTCGGTCACAGCGATTGCCAAGGCCTTCACCGCTTGCCCCGAGCCGTTGCGGCGGCTGGCCTTCTCGACCCGGAAATTCAAACTGACCTCGCCCTGTGAAGTAAACTTAAATGCGTTCGAAAGCAGGTTAAGGACAATTTGCTGCAGTCTCTTCTCGTCGGTGCGGACCGTTTCGGGAAGGGCTGGGTCGACCTTGATGGTAAAGCCCAGGCCCTTGTCGGCCGCCAACTGGCGGAACGTGCGTTCCATATGCTGACGCAGATGGGTCACCGGCATATCGTTAATATCGATGGAGACGGTACCGGACTCGATCTTCGACAGGTCGAGGATATCGTTGATGAGACTGAGAAGGTCGGTTCCGGCAGAGTTGATGGTACGCGCGAACTCGACCTGCCTTTCATTGAGATTGCCCTGCTGGTTGGTCGCAAGCAGGTTTGAGAGAATGAGCAGCGAGTTGAGCGGTGTGCGTAGTTCGTGGCTCATATTGGCCAGGAATTCGGACTTGTACTTCGAGGTAAGCGCCAGCTGCTCGGCTTTCTCCTCCAGAGCACGCCGTGCCATCTCGATTTCTAGATTCTTGTTTTCCACCTGCTTCTTTTCGTTTTCGAGCAGCTGCGCCTTTTCCTGCAACTCCTCGTTCGTCGCATGCAACTCTTCCTGCTTCTTGGTCAGCTCGGTCTGACGCGCCTGCAATTCCGAGGTCAGCAACTGTGACTGCTTGAGCAGGCCCTCGGTGCGCATCGTTGCGGCAATGGTGTTGAGAACGATGCCGACGGACTCCATCAGCTGATTGAGAAACGACTGGTGCGTGTCACGGAATTCGCCGAACGAGGCAAGTTCGATGACGGCTTTGACCTCATCCTCGAACAAGGCGGGAAGGATGATGACGTTGGCCGGCGAGGCGCTGCCGAGACCTGACGTGACGCGCAGGAATTCCGGCGGCACATTGTCCAGCATAATGGCACGCTTGTCGGCAGCGCTTTGCCCGACGAGTCCTTCGCGCAGATCGAGACGCTGTTTGATGGCGGCCTTGCTTTCGGCGCCATAGGACGCCGCCAGCTCAAGATAGGATTCCTCCTCGTCGCGATTGGTGACGTAGAAGACGCCATATTGGGCGTTCACCAGCGGGGCGAGTTCGGACATAATCAGCCGCGAGACGGTGGCAAGGTCGCGTTCGCCCTGCAGCATCCGCGAAAATCGCGCGAGATTGGTCTTCAACCAATCCTGCTCGGCATTCTTCAGCGTCTGATCCTTCAGATTGCGGATCATTTCGTTGATGTTGTCTTTTAGCGCGGCGACTTCTCCGGAGGCCTCGACGCTGATCGAGCGGGTCAGATCGCCCTTGGTCACCGCAGTCGAAACCTCGGCAATGGCGCGCACCTGAGTGGTCAGGTTGGCGGCGAGCTGATTAACATTGTCGGTGAGGTCGCGCCAGAGGCCGGCTGCACCCGGCACACGCGCCTGACCGCCAAGCTTGCCCTCGATGCCCACTTCACGCGCGACGTTGGTCACCTGGTCGGCAAAGGTGGCCAGCGTCTCGATCATACCGTTGATGGTATCGGCCAGCGAAGCGATCTCGCCCTTCGCATCGACCGTCAGTTTGCGCTTGAGATTGCCTTGCGCGACCGCCGTCACAACGTCGGCAATGCCACGCACCTGATTGGTCAGGTTCGTCGCCATCAGGTTGACGTTGTCGGTCAGGTCTTTCCAGGTCCCGGCGACGCCTTCGACACGCGCCTGGCCGCCAAGCTTGCCCTCGGTGCCGACCTCGCGCGCCACACGTGTCACTTCGCCGGCAAAGGAGTTGAGCTGGTCCACCATGGTGTTGATGGTCGACTTAAGCTCGAGGATTTCACCCTTTACATCGACCGTGATCTTCTTTGAGAGGTCGCCGCGCGCCACGGCGGTTGTGACTTCGGCAATGTTGCGCACCTGGCCGGTCAGGTTCTCGGCCATCGAGTTCACATTGTCGGTCAGGTCCTTCCACGTGCCGGCAACGCCGCGCACCTGCGCCTGACCCCCGAGCTTCCCCTCCGTGCCGACTTCGCGCGCGACACGCGTCACCTCGCCCGCGAATGAATTCAGCTGGTCGACCATCGTGTTGATGGTGGATTTGAGCTCAAGAATTTCACCCTTCACATCGACGGTGATTTTCTTCGAAAGATCGCCAAGCGCCACCGCAGTGGTCACCTCCGCGATGTTGCGCACCTGACCGGTCAGATTGGCGGCCATAGCATTCACGTTATCTGTCAAATCCTTCCACGTGCCGGCGACGCCACGCACCTGTGCCTGGCCGCCCAGCTTGCCGTCGGAACCGACCTCTCGCGCGACGCGCGTCACCTCCGACGCGAAGGAATTGAGCTGATCCACCATTGTGTTGATGACGTCCTTGATCTGCAAGATCTCGCCCTGCGCATCGACCGTGATCTTCTGCGTCAGGTCGCCGGTGGCGATTGCGGTCGCCACCTTGGACACGTCGCGCAACTGCACGGTCAGATTGCCGGCCATGGCGTTGACGTTGTCGGTCAGGTCCTTCCAGGTGCCGCCAACGCCTTCGACATGAGCCTGTCCGCCGAGCTTGCCTTCCGAACCGACTTCGCGCGCGACGCGCGTGACTTCCGAAGCGAAGGAATTCAACTGATCGACCATCGTGTTGACGGTATCCTTGAGCTCCAGGATTTCGCCTTTAACATCGACGGTGATTTTCTTCGACAAATCACCGCGTGCCACGGCCGTCGTCACCTCGGCGATGTTGCGCACCTGCCCGGTCAGATTGGCGGCCATCAGATTGACGTTGTCGGTCAGATCCTTCCAAGTGCCGCCGACACCCTTCACCTCGGCTTGGCCGCCGAGCTTGCCTTCGGTGCCGACCTCACGCGCCACGCGCGTCACTTCCGAGGCAAAGGAGTTCAACTGATCGACCATCGTGTTGATGGTGTCCTTCAGCTCCAGGATTTCACCTTGCACCGCGACGGTGATCTTCTTCGACAGGTCGCCCGAAGCGACCGCCGTCGTCACCTCGGCAATGTTGCGCACCTGGCCCGTAAGATTCTCGGCCATCGAGTTGACATTGTCGGTGAGATCCTTCCACGTGCCGGCAACGCCGCGCACCTGTGCCTGGCCGCCGAGCTTGCCTTCTGTGCCAACCTCGCGCGCCACGCGCGTCACCTCGCCGGCGAATGAATTGAGCTGGTCGACCATCGTGTTGATTGTCGATTTCAGCTCGAGGATTTCGCCCTTCACATCGACCGTAATCTTCTTCGACAGGTCGCCCAGTGCCACGGCCGTCGTCACCTCGGCGATGTTGCGCACCTGGCCGGTCAAGTTCTCGGCCATGGAATTCACATTGTCGGTCAGATCCTTCCATGTGCCACCGACACCCTCGACGCGCGCCTGGCCGCCGAGCTTGCCCTCGGTGCCGACTTCGCGTGCGACGCGCGTCACTTCCGAAGCGAAAGAGTTGAGCTGGTCGACCATCGTGTTGATGGTGTTCTTCAGTTCGAGAATTTCGCCCTTCACATCGACCGTAATCTTCTTCGACAGATCGCCCGAGGCGACGGCCGTCGTTACTTCTGCGATGTTGCGCACCTGCCCGGTCAGGTTCGTCGCCATGGCGTTGACGTTGTCGGTCAGATCTTTCCACGTGCCGGCCACGCCTTTCACGCGCGCCTGGCCGCCGAGCTTGCCTTCGGTGCCGACTTCGCGCGCCACGCGCGTGACTTCAGAGGCGAAGGAGGCCAACTGGCCGACCATGGTGTTGACGATCTTGCCGATGCGCAGGAACTCGCCGCGCAGCGGTCGGCCGTCGATTTCGACCATCATTGTTTGAGACAAGTCGCCCTTGGCGACGGCGCCGATGACGCGGGCAACCTCAGCTGTCGGCTGAACCATGTCTTCGATCAAGTCGTTGACGGATCGGACGCTGGATTCCCAGCTGCCGGTGGCATTTCGAACGCGGCCACGTTCGCCTATCCGCCCATCCTTGCCGACGACCCTGCTGAGCCGCTCGAATTCATGCGTCACCTGATCGTTCAGATCGACGATCTCATTGAAGGTTTCTGCGATCTCGGAATCGAGACCTTCGTAAACGTTGTCGATGCGCACGGAAAAATCACCGCGCCGAAAGGCTTTTAGAGAATTCAGAATGCTTCGACGGTCCAACTGCTTTTTGGATGCCTGCACAGTCACTGCGCCACTCCCAGCCTGAATGGATTAGATTGTCCCCTGCGGCCAAATGGTACATCCCGCCGCAACCCCAAACGCCGCACTTTCCCGTTTGTTCCATGGCTTCGAGATACGGCGGTAGCACGACAGTGCGAAGCTCTACCCATCACCCAATTCGAGCGCGCTTGCGACACATGCCACCCTGATATCGTAGGGATCATCCAGAGTTGAGAAACATGCCCAAAAGCTTTTGATGGCCAACGCGAAAATTACACGAAGAGCTGGACGATCAACACCGTCGCCGCCGCCGCCATCACGGCGGTTGCGAGCCAGCCGACCCAGCGCATGACCAGCGGTACAGTCGCCTGACCCATAACGTCTCTCCGCGCGGTCATCAGCATCATCACCGCCATGACAGGCACCGCGACGACCCCGTGGACTACGGCGCTCCAGTAAAGCGCCTTGATGGGGTTAATGGGCGTGAAATTGAGGCACGCGCCGATAAGCGTAGCGATCGCGATCGTGGCGTAGAATGCCTTGGCCTGCAACGGCTCGCGCTCGAGCCCAACCGGCCACTTACGAGCTTCACCCAACGCGTACCCGGCCGAACCGGCGAGGACCGGGATTGCCAGCAGCCCTGTGCCAATGACTCCAAGTGCGAAAATGGCAAACGCGAGCACGCCGGCGACCGGACGAAGCGCTTCGGCCGCCTGGCTGGTGGACTCGATATCAGTAATACCCTTGGCGTGAAGGGTAGCACCAGCCGTGATCATCGCGAGCGCGACAATGTTGGAAAACGCCATGCCAATATAGGTATCCAGACGGATACGTTAATCGCATTCTCGGCTTGTTGCGGCGCCTCTTTCAGCGGCTCTCGCAGAGGTTTTGCCTTCTGGTCCTCAACCTCCTGTGAAGCCTGCCAGAAAAACAGATACGGGCTGATCGTTGTGCCGAAAATCGCGACCACAGCCGTCCAGAACGGTGCATCGAGCGTGAATCTCGGGATGAACAGGCCGTTCGCGACCTCGGTCCACGGCACGTGAACAAACATCACCGTGCCGAAATAGTGAGGCCGAAGTTGACCGCCACGCAGCATCCCTTCCCTGGTAACATGCTGGCCACGTGGGCTGCTTGGTCGGCCCGTGTTCGTGTTTAGGACCGCGGGCACTCCGCCCCGACCATGATCCGTCAGCGTTCAAGCCCGTCACGGTTTCTTTCGCGACGGCTTTGTCGGCCTCTTAGCAAATGTTATTGACCCGGCCTGGCGTTCACATCCAATTCATCGGCGTCGGCAGCGGATATGTGTTTGCCGCCCGCTGCTTGGAATTGCCGGTCAGGCGGAGGCCGAAATGCATTCACGGATCGATCACACAGCGATTCAGCCAGAAGAAGTCTGCTTTTTGCAAAGCGTGTTTGATCGGCTTTGTGGATGCGGACGTCCAGACGCGTTCGCGCGATGCCGAACGACTGGGGGCTTCGTTGATTGAAATGTTCCAGTCAGGTCTTCGCGATGAAGCCGCATTGCTCGAACGGGCTTGGGAGCGGCACGGGACATCCTGAAACTCAGGCATACGCCGTGACAGAGGCATGAGACCACCGGCACGCAAGAATTTCCCCTTTTTATCCCCGCCCCTGTTCGCCAGTTCTCGCTCGTTTCTCCATCCGCAAGGCACGCTCGGCTGCAAGGCACGCCAGGCGGAAGCCTCTTGGCGAGTGAACCCAACGAGAGAGCGACCCGCGATCTCGGCAGGCAACCCGAACACTTTATCCAAAACGGGGCACGTTCCTGCCGGCTCAATTACAACAGCGAATCTCATCGGGTACCCAGTGTGCCAAATAGGCGCGGAGGGATTTGATCCAATACGGAAAACCCCCGCGCCTGCCGAGTGTGAATCAAACGTGGTTGGCGTGTGTCGTCGTGATCGAAGGCGGCATTGGCTCGTCCTCGACAAGAAGGTCTTTCTTACGCGCGAAAGCAATCAGGATGCCGCGGGCGGTTTCCGCATCAACGTCGCCAGCGAGCGCTGCCCTGCAGGCCTTTATTGCCGCTCTCTGTTCTGGGCTGTTGCCACACCATTCGCAGACAAACTGGTAAGCATCGACGACCGTGTTGAGCTGTCTTGGAAAGCCAAGACCCACCCATACACGGACTGGCTTTTCAAAAGGCTTTGCAAGCATATTGACCTCCTTGGCTCTTGGCCGGTACCCCGGCTTGGTTTGTGGAACCGAGAAAATCTGTGGCAGAGATCGAGAGATTTCAAGAGGCTTGGACAGCAAAGCGCGCCTGTTCAGTTCTTCAGGGATAAGCACAGGAGGTTGATGGAGCATGCATCCGTCCCCAGGCGGCCATCTCGCCTTGCAAGATGTGGGTAACGAGAGGGGAGATACCCTTCCCGCAAGCCGTTTCGTGGCGGCTATGATTCGTCCCGGTTCAATCGAACTCTTGACTTGTCTTCGATCACGCCAATCGACGGCATTTCTGGTATCGCCAGCAACGTATTTTAGAGTTGGCGTCGTGTTGGGGAATTTGCAGCAGCGGGACGGCCGGTGTCGTATCGCGGAGATTCTACCATTAGCCCTCCGCCCATTCCGTCCGCCACTTGCCATCAACGCCTTGGACCATCACCTCGGCCGCATACCCTTGCGACACGGCGGTGTTGGCGGCCTTGATCGCGGCCATCAAAGCGCTTGTGCTTGTGTCGTAGGAATAGTCTTTCCCATCGTATCTGACGTTCCACCGATCCGTCTCTTTCGAGACATAATATTTCGCGCTCGCCATGGCTGGCGCTTCCTCTGCCGTTGCCCACTCCGATTGTAGCTATGACGATCGAAAAAGCGAGATGGCATAGGCTAGGGCGTGGGCCGAGCGGGGGCATCGCCGCAACATCATTTGAGGGCGAAAAGGAGGTTTATTTGTTTGGAACTTTCTGGCGCGTCCACGCTTTCTTGGCCGGAAAAACAAGGGAGGTTTCCTTGACCGGTCGCAGAGTGGACAAAGAGAAATTTGAAAGGGCCGATCGCGAAGCCAGGAATTTTCTTAACGAGGAAAGGCTGGCGAGAGAAGCAAAGACCGCTCGGTTGAGAGAGCAGCGCTTGGCCTTGCAGGTTGATCAAAAACAACCTCGATCAATGCCTACGGAGGCTGTGCCGCCAAAGCGGGCCGCAAGACGGATCATCGAGGTCGACTGACGCCGCCGGCCGGCGCGTATTTGAATACGTGCCGTTGGCTCTCGTCGACAACCCTGAACCAGTTCGGCTCCGAGGTGCGAACTATAAACGGACCCGGCACGACCTTCCCTAGAGCCTCCAGCGGGGTGCTTGCAGTCAAGATGTGCGAGGCGACTGCGTTTTCGCCTTGCATTTCATCGATATGATATTTTGCCATGTCCCTTTCTCGCTCGCTAAAGCCAACTTCGACCGGCAAGGGAGGTTCCTCGTGGGGCCGGATCTTCAGGCTAGACGACAGCCGAAAGCGCCATCTCCGTCAACTGGGCGAGCTCCACCTGCCGCTTGCCGACAGCCCGTCTAGCGTTTTGTCGACGGCAATCGCTCACGTCCAGGAAGGGCTTGCCCGGTCATTGGGAAGCGTCATCACCGCCTGGGCCGGCTGAGGGATAGGGAACACGTTGGGCAGTTTGCTCGGATCGTCGACAGCGTCGTAGTCGGTTGGATCAATGTCGGGCTTTCCGCGAAGCTTTTTGTTGGCCGCCGTGTCGGATTGCAGGGTAATCGCAGTAAATCGCAGGAATTCACCGCCTGGAAACTTGTCAACAAGGTCCGCCTCCTTCGATCCTGGCACGTCAGATTTCGCCCCACATCGCGTTTTCGCCACGAAGCAAACAATCCCGTTCGAACTCTCGCGCTCACCGCCGCGCGTTGGCCCTTGCCCATCCGCAGCCGTGTGATAGCTCGGAGACTTGGCGGTCGAGGTTCGTTTCGGAGTGCTGGAGGCCCATTACCCGGGATTGAGTTCAGCCAGGTTTGGATCGCGGTTAGCTCGAGCTGCCGCGACCAGATGCGGCGCCAGGCGCTGTTCAGGAGCTACTTATTTTTGGTGTTGAGTTCACGGTTTGCCGTATAATCGATGGTGAAGGTTCCTGCTGCAACCTGAACGCCTCCTTCACATTGGATATGGTGACCGTTGTGTAAGGCCCTTCTCTTCAGTCAGGATCCGCCCGCGTAAATCGAGCGATTTTCTGCCAAAAACCGTAGTGATATTGGAATTGCGGAAGGATGACCTATCAGCGAGCTTGATGATGACGTTGGCGCCATCATATTTGATATTCTTCAGACGGCGCCCAGAGAAGTCAACATTGTTGTCGAGGGTAGCTTGAGTTGGCGTCTTCGAGAGCGCGTGAAGCCGGACGTCTTAAGCTTCTTATTATAGACGACCACGATTCGCCGTCTGCGATGACGTTGATGCCTGACTGGCCGGCATAGTTGAATCTGTTTTTGCCCGGCCTCTGGAGAAAAAACCTGCCACTTGTCCTCTCCCCTTAGGACCGGATTGGACGAAGTTCCCAAACATCGACTTCACAGATGAAAAGTAATCGGCGATGGCTTGCGCTTCGACAGGCGCCGCGGAGATCTTTGTCGTAAGCCCAGGGTCGCAGCCGTACAAACAAAAGCAGCGCAACAGAAAACAAGGTGCTTTTTGATTGCAAGGCCCATTCGGTATCCTAGTGCCGACTAAGGCGTGGTCGAAGGCCCACGCGCCTCCAAAATCAGTAGCCGTCCGGGCATCGCGCAACGTAAACGCGGCCATGCCGATCGCGGTATCGACACTGACCAGCCTCACTGGCGTGTCCGATAACCGCCCCGGCCAGTGCTCCGACAGCACCGCCAACCACCGCCCCCTGGACCGGGTCGCCGGCGACGGCAGCCCCAACGGCCGCACCACCCAAGCCACCGACAGCAGCGCCTTGTTCGGTGCGCGAGCAAGCGCCTAGCGGAAGAAGCAGGCACAAAACAAGCAATGTCTTTTTCATCGATACTCTCCTGTGGCCATCATTAGCCGTGCTTAAATGTCTCACCGGTGTTTTCGATCCATTGATCCGGCGATTGAGTACAACTGTTTACCAGCCAACCCGCAGCAGGCTGCGGCAACGCTCACCCCCGGAAACCCGCTCCTTGGGACGTTGGACCTAAAGGCTTCGACGCCTTGGTGAGCACTCAGTCTGATAGGAAGCCCGTCGCCGAAACGCGACGGGCCTCCGTGGTGAGAATGGTCAGTCGTAGACCTTCACGATCTTGTGGGTGCTCGGATCCACCAGGACCGTGCGGTTGTCGATCACGACGTAGCGGTACTTGACGTTGGGAACTTCGCGAAGCTCGACCGTGTCAGGCAGTGCAGTCCCGATGTTGAGTTCCACGCCCGGCACCTTGACCGAAGCCAGGGGCTGCTTCTTCACATATTCGCGGATGACCGTGTCCTGCTCCGGCTGGATGATGACGTCTTCGGCAGCAGCTGCGCCAATACCTGCGAGCAGCAGAAACGCCGCAGCGGCGCCGGTAAGATACGCTTTCATGATGTCTCCTTGTGAGTTTTGCGAAGGACGCCAGGGGATCCGGCGTCAGAACAGTCGAACTTCAGCCAAACCCGATCGTTCCCACGGGGGGACTTCGGTCGGGCCAGGTATCGGACCAAAGTCTGACCCCCAGCCATGCCATTGGTGGGAACAGCGCCCGCTTGCGGTAGTTATCTGCGGCAGATTTGCAGGAGGAAACGATGGATAGAAGTGTAGCCAAGCGCGGTGGTTGCTCGCGCCGGCTTTTGCGGTTGCGGTCGCCTTCCTGACGATCGGCCTTTGCCTTGGCTGACGCCGGCGCCCCACCATTTCCAGTCGATCAGCGCAGCCATGTCCCATCCTGCGCATGACCGCGTCAACAATCGCACCCATCGCAAGCTTCTGGTCGTGGATGGGCACGTCGCCTTTACCGGCGGGGTCGGCATTGCCGACAACTGGCGCGGAAACGCGCGCAACCCTGATGAATGGCGCGACACGCACTACCGCGTCGAGGGGCCGGCGGTCTCAGCTTTTCAGGCCGCCTTCGCGGAAAATTGGCTGGAGACCACTGGGGAAACATTGCAGGGCGACAAGTTCTATCCTCCACCCGAGCCGGCAGGCGCGCTTGACGCCCAACTGATCCTTTCCTCGCAGCCGAACGGCTCCGAGGACATGGAGTTGATGTTGTTGGCAGCAATAGCTGCGTCTCAAGACCACCTGCGCATTGGAATGGCATATTTCGTGCCGGATGACATCGCCCTCCAGCAGATCCTCGACGCTAGGAGGCGAGGCGTGGCGGTTGCCGTGATCGTGCCTAATTCGCTGACAGACGTGCCACTCACTCGAAAGGCTTCACGCTACTTCTGGGGCGCATTGCTTGAAGCCGGCGTTCGAATCTTCGAGTTTCAGCCAAGCATGTACCATCCCAAGCTCCTCATTGTTGACGATGTCTTGGCGAGCTTTGGTTCAGCCAATCTGGACGAGCGTTCCCTGAGGCTGAACGACGAAGCTACGTTGAATGTTTACGGCAGCGATTTTGCGAAAACGCAAATCGACATTTTCGACAAAGACCTCCAACGATCCAGGCAGGTTACCCTGGAAGAATGGCGAGCGCGTCCCGTGCGCGAAAAGACCACCGAGTGGCTTGCCAGTTGGCTGAGACCGCAGCTTTGACCGCGCCATCTTCCGCCTTGGCACGTTTTCGGGCCCTCCCGATGCGAAATCGCCCGCCGTTTTATTCCCGCATCTTAATGATGCCAGAGGCTTCAGGCTGTGCTGACCGAGATGCCTTGCAAGGCTAAAGCGGCTTGCGAGTTAAAGGATTGCGGCGCTGTCTGGGAACGGATGAACCATCAAAAACGGGAGAAGACCCGTTCGCAAGGTTCCCACCTGAATCTCAACTGACCGCCAGGTACATTTGCTCGAACTAAAGCTTGCTGTTCGGAACCCGGTGATTATGGTTGGCAAATCGTGAGGCGTAAGAGGGCAGAGGCTTGCAACGTCGATCCGTTCGATCGCATCTGCTTGGCCTGATCGCCGCAGCGATCATCCCTGTATGGCTGTTTGCCGGCTATTTGCTGGTTCAATTCGCCTTACACGAGCGATCCCGTTTCGAGCAGGATGCCGTGCAAACGGCCAAGCAGGTTTCCCTCGTTGTCGAAGGCGAACTCCTCAATCTGCGGACGGTTCTCGATGGCTTGTCGAAATCGGCCGCTCTTGCCAATGGCGATATGCAAACCTTCAACAGCGAGGCGCTCGACCTTGTTCAGGGAACGGACCGCGTCATCGTCTTGCGGGATCTCGCGGGTAGACAGTTAATGAGCACGGAGGCCCGCTACGGCGCAGACATGCCGGCCAGCGAGCCGATAACCGATCACGATCGCGAAGAAATCAAGACTGCCGGCATATACGTCAGCGATGTCTTTGCCGACACGCGTTCGAGCACTTACCGCGTTCAAATCGTCATGCTGGTACCAGCTCCCAGGGGCAAGGATTTGCTTCTTTCAATTTCTGTCCCGACGACACACATCCGCGATGTGATGATGCCGGCCGTACCGGAGGGCTGGACAGTCGGCGTGGGAGATCGTCAAGGACACTTCGTGGCACGTTCAAAGAAGCACGAGGAGATGAGCGGGAAGCCCGGACTGCCAGAATATGTCGAGAAAGTCGTCGGCCGCTCCGGTAGCTTTACATCCCGCAACATCGAAGGCGCGAGGCTGCTAGCCGGATACTACAGATCGTCCAACTCAGACTGGTTCTATACAGCCAACCTACCGCTCTCGGTAGCGCAAGCCCCGCTGTGGCGATCGCTGGCCGCCATTTGCGGCATCGGCGTCCTCTCACTTCTGGTCTCGATCGCGCTCGGATACACATTGGGTAGGCATTTTACCCGCGCCACTGCAGCTCTTGTCGCTCGCGCCGAGGCGCTTGGGCTTGGACGCAGGGTCGAACCCCTAACTACCTCCGTTGCCGAATTTGCCGCTGTCTCGACTGCGATGGTTGAGGCGGATCGGGCCATAGCCGAACGCCGGACCGAGCTGGAAGCGGTTTTGGACACGGTGCCGGCGGCGGTGTGGTTCACCTATGATCCCAAAGCGCTACAGGTAATCCGCAACCGCTTCGCGGCGGAGCTGATGGGGTTGCCGACCGACGGTTCGCAATCCTTTGGCAAGCCGGACCGTGTGATCGACACCATAGCCGTCAAGAATGGGCAAATCGTCAGCCGCGAGGACCGACCGCTCAGCCGCGCAATGCGCGGAGAGTTTGTTGACCACGAAGAGTTTACCTACACGCTTCCATCAGGGGGCGAACGCTTCTTGCTCTCAAGCGCGCGCCCGATCCGAAATCCGGGTGGCGCAATTGTTGGTGCCGTCCAAATCAGCCTGGATATCACTGAGCGTAAACGCGGCGAAGAGCACCGCAGATTGCTGACAAACGAACTAAACCACCGTGTCAAGAATACGCTTGCGGTCGTCCAATCCATCGCAAGCCAGACCATCCGCAACGCCACGACCTTGCCCGAGGCCGGACGCACGCTTTCAAGCCGGCTCGTCTCGCTGGCAAAGGCGCATGACCTGCTGACACAGCAGAATTGGAGCGGGGCCGATCTGAACGACCTGATTACGGCGTCCGTCAAGCCACATGCGCCAATCGAGCGGTTTCAACTCAGCGGCGAGCCGGCATGGCTTCCGGCCAACATTGCCCTTTCAGTGGCTTTGGCGTTCCACGAGCTTACGACCAATGCGATCAAATACGGTTCATTGTCGAATGCGATCGGGATGGTTTCGGTCTGCTGGAAGGTTGTCTGCCAAAAACAGCATCGCCGGCTTGAGCTGGAATGGCGTGAGCAGGGAGGTCCGCCGGTTGGGACTGCCGGAAGGAAGGGTTTTGGCACACAGCTCCTTAATCGGGTGTTCGATTCCGGCCCTTCGGACCGCGTCACATTGAAGTTCGAGACGTCGGGGCTGGTTTGCGACATGCGCGTGACCTTGTCTCGCCGGGATGAGGGTGTCGTGTGACTGCAGGTCATTCCATCCTGAAGGGTAGGGCAGAGCCGCCACGTTATCGCGCGGCTGTGACGTTTGGAACTTCAACCATCACCTTCACACCCCGGTCGGACCACTCACGTTCTGCAGATCCTCGGAGCTGGCGCCGGATCGTGGCTTCCGCGATCACGGTGCCAAAACCCGATCTTCGGATGGTCGTGGTGGCGGTCCACCTGTTTCCTCCCATACGAGGGCGAGCCCTTTGTTCTGCGGAGTGTCTGTCCAATGGATCGACACTTGGCCGCTTCTTCCAGAGAGCGAGCCGTGAGATGCCGCGTTCACGGCTAACTCGTGAATGAACAAAGCGAGCGGCTGGACGGCATGTGACACAAGCATGATATCGGGCCCATCGAGAACAGTTCGCGTGGCTCCGTAGGGCTCGATTTGAGTTTCTATCGCCTCGCGCAGCGGAATCTCGTGCCAACGGCGCCGCGCCAGCAGTGCGTGCGCGCGGGCCAAGGCCTGAATTCGCTCCTGGACGGAGGAGGCATAAAGGGCGGCGTTGTCGGATCTGGTCAACCGAACGATGCTGTCGACCAGTGCCAGCACATTGTTCGCGCGGTGGTCGACCTCCAGCAAAAGCCTGTGCTCTGAAGCTTCAAGGGATTCAACCTTGCGATAGTCCGTACGGTCGATTTGGGACCCGAAATGATAGGCGAGACGACCATCGTCATCAAGAACAGGGCTCAGGTGAAGCCGGTTCCAGAACGTTGATCCATCCTTGCGGTAGTTCAGCAGCTCCACGCTTACGTTGCGCCTTTCGATCAATCCGGCACGGATTTCCGCCACAGCGGCCGCCGATGTTGATGGGCCCTGAAGAAAACGGCAATTTCGCCCTAGAACTTCGTCGGCTTCATAGCCGGTCAGATTTAGAAAAGCGGAATTGGCCAACACGATCGGATAATCGTCACGCGTGGCGTCCGTGACCACCATAGGCATTCTGGTCCGCTGAAAAGCCGTTGCGGCCAATTCTTTCCAGTCCTGGATCACGTCGGCCGTGACCGCAGCCGGTGGGTCACCATGAATGTGGGATGTATCTTTTTCGTCCATTAAGGTCATGCCTGGCGTTCTGTCGGACTTCAAGGAAGCGCTGCCTGAGCCTGGTTTTTGCGCCGCACGCTCAAAGGCGAAGTCATGCACGATGTGAACAGCGCGCCACCAGGAGGCCGTCGCAGGCCATTTGTGTATCCACGCCGTTGAGGAGTCAGTCGCCCTGTCTCGCACTCAGTATTGACACGCGTTTTGCCCAGCCGTTGATATCAATCTTGCAACGTCCAAGCCGAAGGGCAGCTAGCGCGTGCCCCGAAAAAGGCCCGTCCTCATGGGACGGGTCCAATCTTAGGGCACGCCGGTAAGTGGGTCGAACTACCGGCTGGCCAGGAGACGTTTAGCCTTCGTCCTCGTCCAGGTGAGGATCTTTTCAACCACCCATCTTCTTGGCCATGGCACAGAAATCCGCATGCGACTTGTTAATCGTGGTATCGCCGCAGTCCTTCAACACAGCCTTCTGTTCGTCGGGTTTCATGGCCTTCCATGCGGTCTTGAAATCCGCTTCCGACCTCAATGTTTTCATGCCGGCATCGGTGAAGAACGGCGACATCTTCGCCGGATCGTCCAACGCGGAGGTGCCATTGGCAGCCGCGAACGCCGAGCCAGTCATCATTGCCAAAGCCATTGCGCCCATCGTGAGCATCTTGATGTTCATTTGAATATCCTCCTTGTAGGGTCATTCAACACGAGTGACCTAGAGGAGAACGTCCGCTTCTGAACTGTGTTCCCCTGCGCTGCACCGTCTTCTGCCAATCTTCGATCCGGCCCTGCCGCCAAGCTCCCTCCCCGTATGGAAGGCCAATTCCGGTCGGCCGTTCACCTATGAAGGTCCACCACTCAGCCATCAGCGCCGGCAGCGGCCTCGACTTGCCTCGCGTGCTCTTCTGCGATCTTAAGCAGAGCTACAGCCGTTTCCTGGGCCGTCCATCCCTGAGCCTCTGACGCAGCCACCAAGGCAGCGAATGCCGCTTCCAGCGCGACTTCGCAGTTAACCTGGCGATCTGGGCTTTCTTCGGGAAGTATCGGGGGTTCAACGGATTGGGACATGCGTGATCTCGTGCAAAAAACAGGAAAGCCGTGTACGGGTCCGATCCGAGGACCGATCTTCGCCGCAAGGACAAACTTTTAGAGCCGTCTAATGTTCCGTGAGATCTGCCCCGTCAGTTGGTACGGGCAAAGGCTTTCATGCCCTTCCTGATCGCTTTTAGAGCGTTCGCCGCCCCCTGCCAGCCCTTGAACTTGATGGTTTTGCCGGTGCCAAGCACCGAGGAGAGAAAGAACTGCTCGATTTCCCGCCTGAGGTGCTCGGGCACTTGGTCAGCAGTCTCGTCCTCTGCATCCTCTTTATGAGGGCAGAAAATAAAACGATCATTGCGCAGGGCCTGGCCGTCCTGGTCCTTCTGCTTGACACGCAGCGCACCAAGCAACTGGCATTTGATAACCACACCTGGGGCGGTAGCAGCCTGATGAATAACGAGGCCATCGAGGGGGTCACCATCCTCGCCCAGCGTCGAAGGGATAAACCCCCAGTCGTAGGGGTAACTCATTCCAACCGGCAGGGGCCGGACATAGCTAAAGACCCGGGACGCTGGATCATAGGCTAATTTGGCCTCAGCACCACGAGGGGTTTCAACCACCACCCTGATCAGGCCACCCGTTGTCGTTGGCAGCTTTAGAAAGTCGCGCATTAAAAGGCCTCGCAAATGTGAACCGGCTTTGGAACTTCGGGTCGTTGATAATGTTCCGAAGTCCTGCGCTAAGGAGGTTTGAGGCATGACAAAAGCTCCTCTACATATGCTCAAGGGCGTGGGCTATTTGATCTCCACGGTCAGCGTTATCCTGCTTGCCATCGTCAGTTGGAAAAGCGCTTCAGAAAGCCCGTTGCTGATGGGCTGCCTACTCGTCGGCGCCGTAGCATCCATTGCTGGCATGTTATGTCGATGGGTCACGTATGAAATCGAAAAGCGTCGGGAAGGGAAATAGGCGGCACAGGCGTGCTGGCGTCAGCGCCCGTTTGACGACACCCTGGTGTCTTCGGATGGCTGGTAAAGGAAGGTTTCTGTCGCCTCGCCCGGCTTCCCGGCATGGCTTGCAGTAAAGCACGTTAATCAGATTTCAATGCATGCAACCGTTCTCTTAACCTGTGCGATCAACCAGCATCTGGACGTCCAGTCGCGTATGGCGCGGCAGGTCATGCAGCAGACCGAAAGCCCCGATCCAATCGGCCGCGTTTGCCGAGCGTGTCTTAGACAAACGGTTGTTTCATTTGTCATCGCCGGCCGCCGCTTATCCGTGACCTCTTCTCAGGGTGCCAGACGATTTTTGCCGTCCAGCTTGATGTGCTTGTCGATCATTGGGTGCTTTGGCGTGTTCCAGGTGAACGTCCAGCAGCGTAATTTTCACCTGTGGCTTGCAGCGGCTGCAGTCGAATTTCAGTGACAGGGATCAGGTCGAATGCCTGCGACTCCCTGAAAGGAATGACATTTGGACGAGTTTCACCATTTGAGATGAGGCACCTGCAACTAGGTCCAAGGTCGGGCGTTAGATCTTAAATGTCAGCCCGGAGGAAACATCATGGCAAACACACCCACTCCAAATGAACCATTCAGCCCAATTCCACCCCTGGACACGAGTTCGGGCGTTAACCGGACAACACGTGTCAGGTCAAGAAGCGGCGGCGCTGGATGGCTTGCTGTATTGATTATTATTGTTCTCGCTATCGTCGCCTATTACTCCTTCAGCAGAACCCGCGATCATGCAGTCCCGGTCGCCGAGACGCCGGCAGCGAGCACACCCGCTCCGGCGTCTGTCACCCCAGCAAAGCCCGCCGAGCCAGCACCCGCTCTCGCCCCTGCGCCTAGCCCTGCAAAGACGGCCCCTGCACCGGCCGCGCCTGCCAACTAGTCGAGTCTGCTGTAATTAAACGGCCCGTTGAAGACGGGCCGTTTGTGGTGACGGGAGCGGAGAGGCCGCACCTAACCGTGGAAGGCCTGATGCGTATGTCCTGAAATGAGCCCACTGTTACCCAAACCGATGTCGGCCAAGCCGCGTCACGCCAGCGCTCTGCACGGGTTCCGAAAATCGCTCTCGATCTGTGCATGAGAGGCAGCGGGCTTGGGTTCGCCAACGTGGCGAACGCTCAGAAATGGCCGTGCCAGCGCTGGCCCTCCTGCGGCACGTTCGGGTCATTGGGACCAGACTACCGTTTCGCCGTAGTCGTCCGAACGCGCCTCCGCGTCGTGTTGCTCTTCAAGGTCGCAATTCTCTTGCTCGCAGTCAGCGGTGCTGCGACTTCACCGACGGCTAGCCACGGCGCCGCGCCGAAGGCGAGCGACATCTTTAGGAGTGCGTGATGCCGAAGAAGCCAAAAGACACGATGTTGCCGGTGACTTCCTCGTCGATCTCTTCCCATTTGATGCCGACCGATTTTGCGTCGGCGAAACGCTTGTGCGTGACTTCGTCGATCGAGACGACATCGGCCGCCGCCGTCTCAGGGACGTCGTTGCCCAGCCATTGGTGGAGGAAGTCGAGCCGCGCGTGCTCACACCCCATAAGCTCGCACCCCGCTTTCAGTTCCAACCAAGTCAACCTCAATTACTTTACGCGTCTTTTTCTTAGCCCGAGGCTACCCACAGCGCAGAGCGGGGTCGGTGAGGGTTCGAATAAAGGCGCTGCTCACGTAACCTTGTTGATTTCGCTTCGCGCTCGGTGCGCTCTGCCTCGACGATCGCGCGGTACTCGCGATCGGCTCGCTCCAGCCTTTCCTTGTCAAATCGGCGCTGGGTCAAGAAAGCTCACCATAGGAAGAATACGAACGCAGTCGCTCCCAGCACAAGGAGCGTATAGACGAACAGGAGCAAGTGGATGGGGAAAAAGTCATCGTCGTAGACGCTGCGGATTTGAAAGATCAGTCTGCGTTTGAGCACGTCAAGCACAAGAGGGGTGCCAGTCACAAGCCTGTCCTCTCGCGACCTCCCGAGACCAGGAAATCTAGCAGTGCGGCGCGTGCCCATCAGAATCAATCGCGCTGATGGCTACAGGTTCCACCCTGCTATTAGGTTTTTTCGCCAAAGCTTGAGAGAGCAAGGGGGAGCCGCCTACGGGCAAGCAACAGCCTGCCGGTGAGTTCAAGGAAATCACCGAATACCTGTGAACACGCCATGATGGAAACGTATGCGACTGGTTCGGGTTCGGTTCTATGACACAGGGCGTCGGCGGCCATCTAACCGGTTTGCAATGCTGTGTGACGGGAGCCGGTCTGCCGAAACCGAGCGGGACAGGGAGCCGGCAAGAACGGATTTGTGCGAGGTTTCGAAGGCGCGAGCCAAGGGTGTGATCCAGCTGTCAGGAGCGCTGACGCTTAGTTTGCGGCTTAGCAAACGGGTGTGTTGGCGGTCGGCAATTTCTGTTCTGGACGATCCCTGATCAGCACAGTTCACGAATTCTATTTGCCGGGCCGGTTTCAACGTGAGGCGGCACGAGCAGGCTGCATTGGCAATCCGATCTGGGTCAAGTACGACACATTGAGACCACCCGAACCTGCCGCGACGAGCGGGATTTGGCGTCACTCAGCGACCTTGCCAAGACTATCGGCAACCACCGCCCCTCGCTGGCCCATCGGCAATGGCGGCCCGGTGGTTGAATCGCGCGATGTCTGATGTTCCATTTCAGCGTTGACCGCGGCGCCGACAATGAGAATGACGACCGAAATCCAGGTCCACATCATTAAGCCGACCACGGCGCCTAATGACCCGTATGTTACGTTGTAATTGGCGAAATGCTGCAGATAGAAAGAGAACAGCCACGACGCGACCAACCAGACCAGCGTTGCCATCACGGCACCCCAACTCAGCCAGCGCCATTTGGCTTTCGCCCGGCTCGGGCCGAACCGATAAATGAGCGATATCCCGGTGAGTACGGCCAGCATGAGAATCGGCCACCGCCCTAAAACGAAGAGCACTTCTGCCCATTTGTCGAGATACAGGTACGACAAGACGACGGGAACCACCCCGACGGCCAGGAGCAAAACGATGCCGATCATCAAGGCACCCATGGTGAAGCCGATCGACATGATGTTTAGTCTGAGAAAGCTGCGTTTTTCAGTCTCCGCGTAGGCGATGTTCATGGCGTCGAAAAGCGCTTTGATACCGCTGTTGGCGCTCCACAATGCAATAGACAGGCCGACGAAAAACCCTACGCCAAGAGCGCTGGTGTTCTGATGTGCCAACGCTTGCAGTTGCTGACGAATGAGATCGAGTCCGGTCGAAGGAAGCAAGCCGGCGAGATAGGAAACGTGATCGGCTACGGTTACTGGATCGGCTACAAACCCGTATAAAGACATAAAGGCCGCTAAAGCCGGAAACAGAGCAAGCAGCAGGTAGAAAGTGGCACCAGCCGCCACGAGCAGCATGCGATCCTTGTTGAATTCCTCCCACACGCGCCAAGCGATATCCTTCCAACCCAGAGCAGGAATCTGGGATGGCCATTCAGCCTCCCTGCCTCGCTCTTGCCCGACCTCACCTGCAGTCGTTAAGCGAGCCTTGGACGAATTTGCCGCGTGGCGTTCCGCCTCCCTGTCAATAAGAGATTTGCCTTCTGTGTGCCCAGGTGGTTTTGCTGGCATTTCGAACAGTTCGCATCGTCCATTAATCGGAGTTTAATCTTCGACATTGCACCGGCCTTAGCGCAGATGGCGCGGTGACCGAATGGGAGGCTGCTAGGGTGTCCTGAATAATTTCCACTACGATGTAACGCGTCAAAATCCACCGAAGTTCCAGGAATGAGACGTGGGGTTCGATCCAGAACTTTCCGGCTCGGGTTTTGAGCTCGGCGCCCAATGATGTGGCTGTACCTTGATAGATGTGCCGCCAAGGCGGACGATAACCTAACTGGTCGAACGCATGGAGTGTCGCGGTGCTGGTAGCCTCAGCAAGAAAATCCGAAATCGGTCGCCGCGTTATCCCGGGCTTACGACTTCTCTGACTCGGATGGTGTGGAGTGCGACGAGCTTTGGAACATTAGTGGTTTTGGACTGTTGAGGTAGTTCTTCGGATGCCGCTTCTTGGCGTAGGAAGCGGGGCAAAGGAATCCATTGGCCCGCCGTGCCATCGGGGCGGGGTCCTTGGAGCAGAAAGGGAGAGATGATGAATCGGATTATTTGGGTTGTTGGCGCTATCGTAATTGTCCTTTTTATCTTAGGCTTCCTAGGACTGCGATAACCCTGCAGGATACGCCGTCCGCGGCAGCGGTCACGCTGCACTTGACTTGCACCTCCTGGCAACGTCGCCTTTGGGGAGGGAAACCAGCTTTGTGCTTTCAAAGTCGCTGGCGTCTTCGGATTATTGGATCCTTACCTTGGCGCAGCAGCACCTGACGCTCTGGCGAGTCTCAATTACCAATCCAGATGCCCCATCCGCTCATACGACGCATATTTGCTTCGGACGCAGCCGCAACCTTGGCTTATCCGGATCAGATCACCGTATCCGTCCAGCGCACGACATCCTTCACCGCGTCGCCGAAGGCGCTGTCCAGCGCGTTGACATAGGCCGGATTGCCACTGCCCGAGACATGTGCCCAAGCGGTAAAACTCTTCGAGGCGCGCACCTCGCCGTTGCGGTCGTTCAGAATGCGTACGGACAAATTGACCTCGGCATGCTCGCCGCCATTGACGCGGACTTCGAAGGAGCGGATTTCGACGATCACCTGATAATCGATCGCCAGCCCCTCGCCCGGCTTGCCGACGCCGGTAAAGCTGCCGGAGCGCTGAAAAGTCTCGGCCAGTCGCGCCTGCACGATCAGCGGCAGCCGGTCGGCCCATTGCGCGCCCTTGAGATACTGGATCGAGCGATCAGACGGCTTGATGACGATGTTCTGGCTGTCCAGCGCCTTGAGCGCGGAAGGCTGGGCGATCAGGATCTGGCGGCGGCTGGGGCCATGCGCATCGATCGAGGGGGCGGACAGCTCGAACGTATCCAGCGGCGCGGGTTTGCCTCCCAACGCCGCGCAACCGGCGAGCCCAAGCGCAAGCAACGCCAAACTAGCTCTCAGGGCGTCCGATTTGACCCCAAGCGATTTCACACGCAATTACCCTTATTCCCAATACTTCTAAACCTGACAAACCGGAACAAAGCAACACAGCCCGCGTTTTTTCTGCCTACTGCGATTACATTCCGACGGACAAGTCCCGCAGCGTTGGCGGAGTTAGGAACGAGAGTGCTCTTTCGACGCCGGAACCCTGATGGTTTCTTCGAGCGCTTACGCACTTATATGTGGCCGCGCAGTTCCTTCTCGCGCTCGCTCCAGTACTTTTCAAAGCGCATCCTGCGGCTGAACGCCACTCCACACGCCGTGGCGGCTGGGGTCGCGGCGGGGGTCTTCGCCTCATTCTTCCCGGTGGGTTTCCATTTCGCAATTGCCGCCCTCCTGTGCTGGCTGATCGCAGGAAACCTGGCGGCGGCCGCACTTGGCGCAGTTGTGTTCGGCAATCCGTTGACGTTTCCCCTGTTGTGGGGTGCCTCCTGGGAGACCGGCAAGATCATGTTGCACGACCGTCTGCCAAGTCACGGCCCGCCTGCGCATCTGAGCGAGATGTTGCATAACCTTTCGTTTTCGCAATTGTGGGGACCGGTGCTCAAGCCGATGCTGATCGGCGCGGTGCCGCTTGGGCTGATCTTTGGCCTGTTGTTCTATGGCATCACGCGCTGGTGCATGACTGCTTTCCGCGAACAGAGGCGCAAACGGCTGTCCGAAAAGGCGAGTCGGCTTCTTCAGCAAGAAGACAACCCAATACTGCCCACTCTCCCTAGGCCGCCTGAAAGGCTATGATGGAAGAGGCCCGCGCCGGCTTGATGCAGGAAAGCCGCGTCGAGACCCTTGCTAAGGCGCATGACGATTTCTGCGATATGACCAGGCCGCTCGGCGGCATAACATTGGGGAGAAGGGCAGCCATATCCAGTTCAGTCAGGCGCTGGCGGCGAACCGAAGGCCATTCGCGCGCACAGTACGTTGAAAGGCGACATGCGCAAACGGCGATGCGAGCGAGTGCAGGCAAGCCATGCGCCACGGTGCCGAAGGCCAAGCAGAGGGATCAGCCAGGTTGCGCGTCAGTGGAAAATTCCTCAAGGCGAGGAAAAGCTGGCGACGCCTCGCGCGAGGTCGCGAAGACTGGCTTTGGTCTTAAAACCTATCGAAGGTGAAGGATGTCAGAAGCGTAGTGACGAAATTGCTGGCCTTTTCCTTGACGAGCAGCTCAGTCCATTCGTCGGTGCCTCGGAGCATCAGGCCAGTGTAGATGCTGTCTACCGCAGCCTCTTCTATGCGCTTGATATGCGACTTGAACACCGTTTCGTCGCCCGTCCTGTAAATATCCCGCACGACCATTCGCAGGATTTCCTGGATGGCGATTTGCCATTCGGTATTGATCGTCTGAAGCTCGCTCGGCTCGTTGTTTCGGTCATCCAGATTTCCTTGATCTTGACGGCCATCGACAAGAGGCGGCGATTACTCGCGCAAATTAGTGGGTCGGTCGGCCGGACATAAAAAAGGTCAGGCAAACGCGTTCCACTGACGATTTATGCCGCACTTACAACTTCCGAGCTGAGAGGTCTGGAACATAACCCTCAACCGGTCGTTCAAAATAGGAGGGCTCAACGGTTAGGATCGTCCAGCACCCTGGATGGCTTAGGAATGGCCAGAAGCCTGCCTTGGTACACCGACCCTCAGTTCGATCTGGCTCACTGGCCCCAAGTCCGTCCACGCAAGCCGGCCTTTCATGGCACTTCCAGAAATGTTGAGCATCTATCCGCAGAGCAACTCCCCGAAAGCGACCAAAAGGGCGCTCTGGCTGGATCTTATCGACCCCGATACGGCCGAGGTGAAAGAGGTCGAGGGGCTGGCCCTCGTGGCCCTCCCAAGCCGGGAAAATCTCAGCGAGATCGAAAGCTCAAGCCGACTAAAAGCCCGGGACGGCGTGCTTACCATGAGCGTTCCGATCGTCACCCATGTCGAAGGCGGCCCGCCGCTGATCGCTCCCCTCGGCTTTGTGCTCTCGCGAGAGCGCTTGATCACCGTTCGCTTCTCGACTTTGCCGGCCGTTGACGCAGTTGCTGGTCGCTTCGCCGATCCCGGCGAGCCACCGACGTCAAGCCTTGAGGTGTTCATCGATCTTTGCGAGGAGCTTATCGGCCGCCTTGCCGACGCCCTTGAACAGGCGGCGACGGACCTACGGACCCTCTCTGCAACCGCTTTTCACGTCCCGGACAGCCAGGGGCGTAAGGCCATTCGCTCGAACAATGTCATTCGCGCCCAGCTCCGCCATGTTGGCAGGTTGGGTGACGCTCTCTCGGAAAAGCGTGATGCGTTACTTGCCCTTGGACGCGCCATCGATTTTGCGTGCGGGATGACGGCAGGCTGGGGCGATGGAGAACTCGCGTCACGTATGGACGGCCTCAAGCTCGACGTGGCGTCGCTCGACAATTACGAGGTGCATCTCTCCGACAAGGTGCAGTTCCTGCTCGACGCTATGGTTGGATTAATCGGCATTGCACAAAACGACATCTTCAAAATCCTCACCATCGTCTCGATCGTCGGCATTCCTCCAACCTTGATGGCGAGCATCTACGGCATGAATTTCAAGAGTATGCCCGAATACGACTGGGCTTTCGGCTATCCCTATGGTTTGGGGATGATCGCTCTCAGCGCAATTATTCCGCTGGCGTGGTTCAAATGGCGGGGTTGGTTCTAGGGGGACTTGGTGCGGAGGAAGCGCTCATGGCTCGGTCCGCAGGGCTACATGGATTCTCGTTGAGGATCTCGCCTGCGGCCCACATGACACGGTTCAGCAGCAAGTTTCCGGTCATCAATCGTCGTAAGCTGGAAACAAAAGGCCAATGGAGTGTTGAGGCCGGCTAGTTGTCCTACGCTACATTTCCACCCGATTGGCATGCTTGACGCACGAAGTCGAAGGAAACGGCCGCCCCATGGGGAATTCCAATGAGATTGGTTTGGATCGCGGCGCCGATGGCGTTGTTGCTGGGGCTTGGCCTCCAACCGGCGTTCGCCGTCTGTAACATTTCCGATGCCAGCTCGAAGAGGCTGTCCTCAAGAGCCCGGAATTGCGCAATCCGAAAATCGCTACCTCGTTCGTGACCTACGAACCCTTAGGGATGCCGCGTTCTTACTGTGGTCGTATGGCCTACAGGACGACTGCGAACGCTTGCTCGCCAATATCCGACAACTGATTGCCGCGCCATCAATGGCGAAGCTTGGGGGGAACGACGAGGACCTTGCCGATGAACAGGTGGCCGCCGAAGAACCACAACGGAATCAAGGTGGTGAAGTTCAGGGCAATCGCGGTTCTCCAGGCGCACGTCCTCTCATCAATATCGACGAACTTGGACCCGGTCTGCGTGTCGACGAGATCGTCGGCTCCGAGGTTCGCAGTTTGGACGACAAGATCGTTGGCGAAGTTCGTAACGTTGTGATCGGAACCAAGGACCGATGGGACTACGTGGTCATTGCCTCAGGCGGCTTTTTCATCGCCGGAAAAGACAGCATCGTCGTCCCGCTTCGGTATATGCAAGTCGAAACAGCTTTTAGCTGCGCATCTCCAGTGCCGATGTGAAAGCAGTTCCGTTGATGCCCGACCAGGAATATCGGTGGCTCGCCGATGAAGCATGGCGGGCGAAGAACGATGCGATCTTCCAGAAGTTGATCCCTGACCCGGTTCGATATGGCCCGCGGGCAGGTCAGCAACCCACCACTAAAGTTCAGTGAGCGTCGAAACAGTGATTGCATTCTGGTCGAAGACGCGGCGCCGATCGCCGGCCCGGGGGTTCGAAGCCATCGTCCCAAAGGACGGCCGCAGTCGGATTTTGCACGGCCAGTCGAAGTCTGCATTTAGCCGGCGGGTCAATACGACGCGCTCAACGTTCCACAGATCCAACGAATGGACGGCCGGCACAAGCGCGCTGACATAGGCCTGATTGCCGCCGCCCGAGACAGGCGCGGAAGCGGTGAAGCAGGTCGAGGCAAACACCTCGCCATTGCGGTCGTTCAGGATGCGTACGAACAGCTCGACCTCGGCATGGTCGCCCCGTCGACGCGCACTTCGAATGAACGGATTTCGATGATCACCTGATAGTCGAGAGCCACGCCCTCGCCTCAGCTGCCGGCGCCGGCAAAGCTGCCCGAACGCGGGAACTTCCCGACCAGCCGCATCTGCACAATCAAGGCAGCCGGTCGGCCCACTGCGACGCTATACGGCCGATATAGACAGTGCGCCATCACCGTAGACGCGTGACGCAGTGGTTTCGTTGTTGTCTTAAATCAAAATTTCGCTTGACGACCGACCCGACCGTTCCAGAGTCATATTCATGACGTGGGACATAGAGATCGGTGATGAGATTACGTTGACAGCCACCATCATAAAGGTGCTGCCAAGCGGCCGCGCCAGGGTCAGTATTCCGACCTATAACTTCCCCTTCGCGATCGATGCTCCCAAAAAGAAAAGGTGCGGCGACAAGGTTAGTCTCGTCGGGTATGTCATCCGCGTCGATGACCAAGATGGCAAGGTGACCGTGAAGGTTGGCGGTCTGCTCACGGTCGACATCGCCTCGATAATCGCGCATGGAAAGAGGCCAAGGTCAAAATCCCCACCGTCGAGAGACCTGGCCCGACTAATCGCTTTTGCTGGGATGACGGAAAGTCCTCCCACCCCCACGAACGACGGCCACTGGAGTGCTGCGAACCATCGACGGAACGACTGTTGTGGAACGAATTGCCACGAACCACATTTAGGTCGGTTAAGGAGCGATCGGGGACTCGGATGAAGGAAGTAACGCAGGCGAACGTTGTCGCCTTCAAGAGTCCGGAACTGTCCGGTGAGGATAGTCGGGCCTTCGACTACCAGGATTTCTTCGAGAACGGGGCCGTCGCACTCCATCTGGTAAGCGCGGATGGTGTCATCCTTCACGCAAATCAGGCTGAGCTTGACCTTCTCGGGTTTAGTGCAGAAGATTATGTCGGCCGCCACATTGCCGAATTCTATCCCGATCGGGACGTGATCGACGACATTCTGGAACGGCTGACCCGTGGCGAGAAGATCACGCGATATCCGGCGCGATTGAGAGCCCGTAACGGATCGATCAAACATGTCGAAATCACGTCGAGCGGTCATTTTCGGGATGGCGAGCTGATCAACACGAGGTGCTTCACGGTCGATGTTACCGACCTGGAGCGGACACGCATGGAGTTAAGGCAGCAGGGCAGCACCTATCACCAAATTCTCGACGCCCTTCCGGTTGCCATCTATACGACCGACCAGCACGGGACGATCACCTACTACAACCGCGCCGCCGCCGACCTTGCGGGCACGGAGCCAAAAGTCGGCAAGGACAAATGGTGCGTCACGTTCAAGCTTTTCACTCCCGACGGCAAGGAATTGCCGCATGACGAGTGCCCGATGGCCATCGCGCTTAAGGAAAACCGGCCGGTCCGCAACCAGGAAGCCATAGCGCGCCGTCCGGACGGATCCTTTTTTCCGTTCCTGCCCTACCCCACACCGCTGCGGGATGAACATGGCAATCTGATTGGTGCCGTGAACATGCTGCTGGACCTGACCGACCGCCAACGTGCCGAAGAGGTCAGGCAGCATCTGTCAGAGATTGTGGAATCCTCGTTCGACGCAATTGTCAGCAAGGATCTGAATGCCATCATCAAGAGCTGGAATCACGGGGCCGAACGGCTGTTCGGCTACACCGCCGACGAAGCGATAGGCAGGCCGGTGACCATGTTGATCCCGGACAATCTCCAGGACGAGGAACCTCGCATCCTCGGACGCATTCGCCGTGGTGAGCGGGTCGAAACGTACGAAACAATACGTCAGCGCAAGGATGGCAGCCTGGTTCCGGTCTCGCTTACCGTATCGCCTATGCGTAACGCCACCGGGCGGATCATCGGCGCGTCGAAGATTGCCCGGGACATTACGTCGGCAAGGGAAAATGAGCACCGTATCCGCATGCTGATGCGCGAGGTCAACCACCGCGTGAAAAATCAGTACTCGGTCATCCTGTCGATGATCCGGGAGACCAACAAACGATCGGAGACACCAAGCCAGTTTGAATCCCAGGTGCGTGAGCGCATCATGGCGCTGTCGCGATCCCACGACCTGTTGGTATCCGCCGACTGGAAGGGAGCCACCATCAATGAACTCTTGGCGGCCCAGGCCAGGCCTTTCCCGCGGGGTGACGTCATCGACATGTCGGGACCATCGTTGGTCCTCAGTCCCAATGCGGTGCAGTATCTCGGAATCGCCTTCCACGAACTCGCCACCAACTCCGCCAAGTACGGAGTGCTCTCAGGGGATAAAGGCCAGATTGCGGTCACATGGTCCGTCTCCGGCTCCCGTGCTTCGAGGACCTTTCACCTGACGTGGGCCGAAACCGACGGGCCGATGGTTCAGACCATTGGACATGGCGGTTTCGGAACCGTGGTGCTGAAGCGGGTTGCGCCCGCAGCGGTTAGCGGGCAGGGCAATCTCGAGTGCGGCCCGCATGGCATCACCTGGAGCTTGGAAGCGCCGCTGGCTGCCGTGGAAGCCTCTGTTGCCAATGGAGCTTAGAAACCGCAGGCCGCGTTCTACAATGCCGAGTTCGGCGAACTGTAACCACGGCGCCGGTGTCACTGTCGTGGATAGCAGAAGGAACGCGCCTTCGGCTCCTCGGCATTGATTGGCCGAACTACTGCGCCAGCAAACGCTTGAAATGCCGATCTCGATTGCGGCTACCATTTCACGCTGAACCCGCGTTTACCGCCTAAGGATGGCTGTCGCCGAAATCCTTGAGACTCGCCCGTAGCGGTCATCCGTCCAGCTCAGCGAGCCACCAAGGTCGCCGCAGCCGACAGCCCACAGCGCCTGCACCTACACATCGCTCTGAGGACCAATGGACAGGACGACCTTCTCGAGAGCGCCGCTGCTTGCAACCGGTAAAGACCCTGAACGTGCTACGTTATTCAGCCGATCGGAAGATCGAGGTGATCTCGTCTTGTGATCACCTACCCGGGATTGTCAGATCGCGCAGCATACTCGATCGAAAAAAACGTGGCCCGCGCCTAAACAGCGCGGGCCACGGTGGGGTCTACTGCCCAACAATGATCCGCTGTTTGTCGCGATTCTGCGCGTAGGTGCCCTTGTCATAGGCGGTCTGCGCCTCAAGCTGAGCCTTGGTGAAGTTGGTGTAGAGATACCGGTTGCCGTCCTTGTCCGACATGAACTTCAGTTTCTCCAGGCCCATGGCCACCTGTTTTTCGCCCATGCCAAGGAAACCGCCCACGTTGACGATGACGGCATCGACCTTCTTGTCGCCGGTCATAACCACGTCGCCGATCTCACCGACTTTTGCATCGTCGGCGCCATAGACGTTCGTGCCGATGAAGTCCTTGGTGCTGATTTTATCCATCGGCATCTCGGTCAGCGAAGACTTGTCGATTGCCGCGGTGGTCGTCTTGTCTGTCGTCGCCGCGGCCGGCTGGTTTTTCGCGGTAGCGGCAACATTGTTGCTGTTGGACGCCGATGCCGTGTCGTAGACCTTCAGGTCAAAATCCTTTTGCGCTTGAAGGTCTTCCTTGGTGGTCTTCGCGACCAACCAGCGATCACCCTTCTTCTCGACCCACTCGGCCTTGCTGAAATCGTAGGCGACGTTCTTTTGCCCTAGGCCCAAGAATCCGCCTACGCCGATGATAATGTACTTGGCTTTGCCGTCCTTGGTGAGGACGATGTCTTTGACATCGCCGATCTTCTGGGCATTGTCTGCGGCGCTATCATAGACGTCGGCGCCTATGATCTTGGTGACGAGGCTGCCGTCTGCAATAGCCGCCGGCGCCGTCGCCGCAGTGGTCGTAGCGGTGGCAGGTTTGGTGGCATCTTCAGCGGCGGCCCCTGATACCCACAGGCCAGACGACGACAGCAGGGTTGCTATTGCGGTGGTAGCCAAAAGTTTGCCGATCATGGTACGTTTCCTTGTGCGTTAGTGTTGATGCACGCCGCGTTCGGCCGAACCATTGCAGGGAGGCTGAACGCGGCACAGTTTGCGACGGCACAACGGGCCGCACGATGCGAAGTTCCCTTTGGAATTCGGAAGTGGCCTGAGATGGCTGGGGGGCTCGCGTTAACCGCAGCGGAGTTGTCGGCATCCGAACCACATAAGATTCCCTGCTGCGACTCGCATTTTTCTGAGCGTATACGGCACCTGTATCGCGGGCACTTGTTGGCCCCTGAACGTTCCCCTGCCGAAGCAATTTGCGGTTCTAGGAAAGGGAAACCTATGCAGAATCGTGGCTCGGCTGGCTGGCAGCGATCATCATCGGCGGTATCGCGGGAAGGGTCGCCGAGATGTCATGAAGAGCAACATGGGCGTGCTCATGAACATCATTTTGGGGATCGTGGGGTGCCATTGTCGCCAACCTCATCCTGAGCGTGATTGGCATATCGCTGGCCGGCTGGCTGGGCTATTTGGTCGCCGGCTTCATCGGCGCGTGTATCTTGAGCGCGGTGGGGCGAGCGATAAAAACGCGCGGTCGCGCTCAATCTGAGGCCTTCGCCCGACGAATGGCTCAGTGTCCCTCAGCCTATGCTGTCCGCCTTGGAGCGAAGACGAGCTGTTCCATGAAGGCGACAGGGCCATGGATCGAAAAACCCCTTGGCGCATTTATTCTCCGGCCAATTAAGGCTTCAGGAGAGGACCCATGAAAAAGACACTGCTCATTTTGAGCCTGCTAATCCCGCTCGTAGCGTGTTCCCGTACCGAACAAGGCGCTGCCGTCGGTGGCTTGGGAGGTGCCGCGATCGGTGCCGCGGTGGCCGGCGATCCGGTACAAGGTGCTGTCGTTGGTGGTGCAGTCGGCGCGATCGCCGGTGCGGTGATCGGGCACGCCAGTGAGGCCGGCCAATGCCGATATCGCGATCGTCATGGCCGGGTTTACATTGCCCGGTGCCCGGACGGCTACTGATACCTAAGGCGCGTGATCTGTTGCGATCACGCGCCTTCACCAAGGTAGGACAATTGGATGGCCTCTAAAGTCAAAACACTGCTCGGTCTCTGGTTCGTCCTTCTCAGCGCTGCCACGATCAACGTCGAACTTATGCCAGCGCTTTCGGCCGCACCAATCGCAGCGCAGACGATCGCCGATCACTTCTCATCGGTAAAATCCATGTCCGGCGACTTTGTTCAGTCGGGCCCGAAGGGAGAAAAGACCAGTGGTAGGTTTTTTCTCAAGCGCCCAGGCAAGATCCGATTCAATTTTGCCGGCCAATCAGGGGTCAGCGTAATAGCCGACGGAAAATCGGTGGTCGTCAATAATAAAAAACTTAAGACATCGCGGCTCTATTCGCTCTCGAAGACGCCGCTCAAGCTGCTACTTGACAACAAGGTCGACTTTTCGGGCAGCCACCTCAAAAGCATCAAAGAAGACGGCGATCTGATAACTATTAAGCTGGGTGACAAGTCAGCCTATGGTCATTCGAACATTTCGATGATGTTTGACAGGAAATCACTTGATTTACGAAAATGGAGCCTTACCGACGAGAAGGGACTCACCACAACGGTGACTATCTTCAACGTAAAACTGGGTGTTCCACTTGCCGAAGGAACCTTCACTATCGATTACGCGGCAAACCGCGAGTACAACACCTCCAAGTCGCGGTGAAGTCGGTGATCGAATTCACTGGGGCAATTCCGCCCCGGAGAGACAGCGGACGAATCACGAATCGCATTGCTTTTCCGTCCCAGAACCGTAGCGCCAGTTAGTCGGGAGAAAGCCCGCCTGCGGGCTGCAACAGAGCAAGGGGTTAAGCAAACGCCAAATGGTATGACCACGCCCTTCCTTCGCAAATCATCAAGAACGGAACCTTCTCGATCATTCAAAGGTAGTCGTCCGTCGAGTGTTCGTTCACCCAGACTGGAAACGACGAACAGCCCGTCTCGGCCCCTTCCGAGGCCGGCTATTTGCATTGAAGCCGGACCTTTATGGGGAAATAGTATAACATCTTCAAACGCCGTTGAGCCAAACTGCAAATCTGGAAAAGCCCGCGCCTCTGGCGGAGAGCGCGGGCTCCGATCGAGTGCGGACCCGATCTTCAGCAGATACCGAGGGGTCGTTATCTGCTGCCCAGTACGAACCCTTAGCGGCGGCTAATGTTCCAAAAGCTCTCGCGATCGGGTAGAGCGGCGCGTAGATGGCCGATACCGTTAAACAAGTACCGGCTCTGGGGACGCCATCGCCCCGCCACCGCCTCTTCTTGGGACGATTGCACGGTAGGCCGGACAGGGCGGAGGATCATCGTCGTCATCGCGCCGGCGACGATGCGGCCAAGCCCCCTTATTCTGACGTCGTCGAGCATACGGCGCTCCCCAAAGCGTGCGATTCCGATTTTGACGGTTGTCATCCGACACGCCGTCCAGGGTCTTCAAAGCGCGCAGGATGTCGTCGATCATGGCTATCGTTCCATCCTCCAGCTGACGCAGCAGAGGTATTCCGGGAACCGAGCAGGCGTCGGACGCCCAGGAAGCCAAAATCGCCCGCTTCTCGGCAGCACTCAGGTCTGGAAGGCCGACAACGTCGTCAGGATGTGTAATCCCTTGTTGAGCCGTCCTGCACTTCCGGTTTGCCAAAAATTCGAATCCGGTTGTCATCTCCATTCTCCGCAATCTGTGCCTCCCGGCTGGGCCGGGAGGCGGGACCGCAGTCTTGCGTTAATTCGGGGAATTAGGCGACTTGGCGCTGTCGCTCCGTATCCTGGCTGATCTGCTGTTGCTGAGTGGGGGCTGCGGCGCTCGACGAAACAAGACCGATGCGACGCGGCTTCAATTCCTCGGGGATCTCGCGAACGAGGTCCACCGAAAGCAGACCGTTGTCCAGCGTGGCCTTCGCAACTTTCACATAGTCCGCCAATTTGAAGACTTGCTTGAAGTCGCGGGTCGCCATGCCGCGGTGCAGGATCTGGCGATCGCTCTCTTCGGGCTGCTTCTGGCCGATCACGACCAGTTCCGGCCCGTGCTGGGTCAACTCAACTTCGTCGGGGCTGAACCCGGCGATGGCCATTGTTATCCGGTAATCGTGGTCTCCGGTCTTCTCGATGTTGTAAGGCGGCCAGTCCGAGCGCACGCTGTTGTCGAGCATGTCGAAGAGACGGTCGAAGCCGACCGTAGTGCGATAGAGTGGGGCGTAATCAAAGCTTCTCATAGCCATATCCTCCGTAAAGCAACATGGGTTACAAGCAGCGTCACTGCGACGCCTGTTTCGTCGAGCCTAAGCCTCGACGGCAAACGATTTGGGAATGACCCAGAAATCGTTCAAGAGCCGGAATGG
Source organism: Mesorhizobium sp. AR02 (assembly GCF_024746835.1). Lineage (NCBI taxonomy): Bacteria > Pseudomonadati > Pseudomonadota > Alphaproteobacteria > Hyphomicrobiales > Phyllobacteriaceae > Mesorhizobium > Mesorhizobium sp. AR02. The sequence goes on from NZ_CP080533.1 coordinate 264,268, forward strand.
ATTTTTTCACTCGGCTTTTTCGACACCTTAACTTCGAACAAAAGCTCGATCAAACCTCGGCTTGGGATTGCCGGAGCAACCAGTCTGCAACGTGGTAGGCACAACCGGGATGCTATTTCCAGTTCTTGGAGGTGGCGGTTGTACGTAACCATTCGGCGAGGGCCGCGGTGGCTATGATTTCGGGCAACGGTTTTCTGCGGTAGGTTTCGGCGGTGCGTGACCCGCAGCCCTGCGCTCGTCGACGATATGCCGAAGGTTGTCGATGCCGTCTTCGGTGAAAACGACGATAGGTTCGCTTAATTCGGACGCGGGATAGGCGTCGTAGGCGCTCAGGCAACCGTCTTCAGAGAACATCTCGATCGAGCAATCGCGCAAAAAGTCTTCGTCCTCTTCGAGCATCTCGGCCACATATTTGAAGGTGTAAAGCGCAGAGTTGCGATATCCCATCTGATGGCCTCTTTTTTGGCCCAGATCAGGCAGCTTTATCTGCTGCGATCGTCAAGGGGCTCCAATTCCAGGGAAGCAAGTCCTCGAGCCGTGTGACCGGCGTGTCGGCGATGCGGGAGAGAACATCGGCAAGCCAGGCTTGCGGATCAACGTCGTTGAGCTTTGCGGTGGTGATCAGCGTTGCCATGAAGGCGGCCCGATCAGCGCCACGATCGGAGCCTGCAAACAACCAAGCTTTCCTGCCGAGAGCAAAACCACGCAGCGCCCGTTCGGCGGCGTTGTTGGTGAGACAAATCCGACCATCGCCGAGGAAGGACGTGAACCCGTCCCAGCGCTTCAGCATATAGTCGATAGGCTCGGCGACCGGGGAGCTGCGGGACAATTTGGCCCGCTCGGTCCGCATCCAGGCCTCAAGTTCGGCGACGAGAAGACGGCTCTCCTGCCGGCGTCGTTCCAGACGTTCGTCGGGGACGAGTCCGTTGATGTCGCGCTCGATATCGAACAGCGCGTCGATGCGTTTGACCGCCTCGAACGCGATCGGCGAGATCGGCGCGGCGTTCTTGCCACGCTTGGCATTGGCGGCGATGTCGGCGAGCACGAAGAACTTACGACGCGCATGCGCCCAGCACAGCGCCTGGGTCAGCGGACCGGGGTCACGGTCCACCTTGAACAGCGGGTTATAGCCGCCATAGGCGTCGGCCTGCAGAATGCCGGTGAAGGATTTGAGATGGCGCTCGGGATGTTCCTGCCGCCGATCGCGCGACGCATAATAGAGTGCCGCCGGCGGCGACTGCCCGTCGAACGGCCGGTCATCCCTGACGTAGGTCCAGATGCGGCCCGTGTCGGTCTTGCCGCGGGCCAGGATCGGCACGGTGGTGTCATCGACATGCAGGCGATCAGCGGCAAGCACATGCGCCTCGATCAGCGCATGCAATGGCTTCAGCGCTGCGGCACAAGCACCGACCTGGTCGGCCAGCGTCGACACGCTCAGATCGATGCCTTCACGGGCGTAGCGGTCGCTCTGCCGGTTTAGCGGCTGGTGCTGGGCGAACTTCTCGAACAGGATCATCGCCAGCAGGTTCGGGCCGGCAAAGCCGCGCGGCGTCACGTGGAAGGGTGCCGGCGGCTGCGCGATCTTCTCGCATTCGCGGCAGGTGAACTTCTCGCGCACCGTTTGGATCACCTTCCACTGGCGCGGGATCACCTCCAGCGTCTCGGTGATATCCTCGCCAAGTTTTGCAAGCTTGGCCGAACCGCAGCACGGGCAATTTGACGGTGCGGCGATGACGACGCGCTCGCGCGGCAGATGCTCAGGGAACGGCTTTCTTGACGGGCGCCTGCGCTCAAAGGCCCGGACCGTCGACGACCGTGCCGCCAATTCCGCTGCCAGTTCGTCTTCGCTGGCGTCGGCCTCCAGCTCCTCGAGCTGCAACTCCATCGGTTCGAGAAGCCGGGCTTTGCGCTCCGAGCGGCTGCCATAGATCTCGCGCTTCAGCTTCTCGATCTCCAGCCGCAGTCGCGCGATCAGCGCGTCCGAGTGCGAGTTGGAGGCCTGCGCGCGGGCGGCGAGCGCTTGCGCTTCGCGGCGGGCCGCACGCTCGGCGAGGATCATCGCGTGCGCACTGGCAAGGTCACCGGGAAGCTGATCGGCCGCATCGGTCATGGCGGGAGGGAATCATATTCGCTCCCGCCATGCCAGCGGTTTTGCTCATCCCGCCGAGCTCGGACGCCAGGTTTTTTGCGGCATTCGCCAGTCGATGCCTTCGAGCAAATAGCCGAGCTGTGCAGGCGTGATCACCACCGTGCCGTCGGCCGCCGATGGCCAGATGAAGCGGCCGCGCTCGAGCTTCTTGTAACTCACTTGGAAATGCAGGCGGTTCATCGTCCCCGTTGCAGTTTGTGATGGTGACTCACCCCTTTCATCCGTATTCCGGGCAGCACGGTGCCTGCGTTGGGAAGCGCGGTAACCGAGCGGGCAAGCTGTTGCTGCTGCGCTTTGACGATGGCCGGATTTGCTCTGTTCCGCCGCAATGGACCGATGCAGCCGTGCCCAGCCTTGAGGTTGTCGCGGGAAACGGGCGCGCACTGTGCAGCCTCACCGACCTACTGGAACTCAGCAGTCTCGTAGAGCGCCTCATATCGCAAGGGAGATGCGCAACGCCGCAAGATTGTAAAGGAAATTTCGCCGATGTTGTAAGGAAAATAACGCCGCAAAATCCATGGGGGCTTCGCTGAATGTGCTGTATTAGTAGAGATTATATGCGATTGGTTGGCAGATACACGCTTGACAGTTTAATCATACGCGGCATATTTATAATTACGATAATTGAGTCGACATCGGGGGGCAGCGCAGGTGTCGGACAGCGTCAAACACAGGCAATCGAAAGCCAGCGCTTTGGCCGAGGATGGCACGCTCAATCCAGCCCCGGAAAAAATCGGCGATCAGAAGTTCCGGGAGGACGGCTTCTTCGATCCGCGCGACATCGTGCAGGTGAAGTACGAGATGCTGCGGCGCGTATCCGTCGACAAAATGTCGGTAACGGAGGTGTCCGACGAATATGGCGTCTCCCGCCCGACCTTCTACCAGGCCAAAGCGGACTTCGAGGACGCGGGTCTGGCCGGCCTAGTACCGAGGAAGCGCGGCCCGCACGGCCCGCACAAGATCCAGAGCGAAGTGCTGGCCTTTCTCAGGGCCCAAGTGGTTCCAGGCGAGCCCATTCGGGCACGCGAACTGACGAACCGGCTCTGGACAGAGTTCGGCCTCGATGTCCACCCCAGAACAATCGAGCGTGCGCTCGGCGTAAAAAAAACGGCGTAACCATCAGTGGTGGTGCGCAATTGCATTGCGCGATGCAGTCCCGCGCCACGGAGCGATACGAAATACTGCGCGCCGCCGCGCTTGGTGCCGCGCTCCCTGTGGAGGCACGCAGTGGTCTTAGCATCCTTCTGCATCGCGGCATGTGGGCCTGGGTTAGCGCGATCTTGCGTGCGCCGGGCTGGTCCCCACCCGCGGCTTCGCCGCCTGTAGCCAGGCTGCCGATCGCGGACGAAACGTCCGAGCGACGCACAATCATCCACTTGCTCGCCGCCATCGTGATGGCGGCCCCTGAACGGAGAACAGCATGAACGAAAAGCTCAAGGTCCAATCGCATCATCTCGAGCGGAGCGCTTACCTCTACATCCGACAGTCATCGATGCGCCAGGTCATGGAGAATGTCGAAAGCACCAAGCGTCAATACGATCTTCGTGGTCGCGCGATCGGGCTTGGATGGCACGACGACCAGATCACCGTCATCGACAGCGACCAGGGCGAATCCGGCGCTTCAGCGTCGTGGCGCGAAGGCTTCCAGCGCTTGGTGTCCGATGTCGGCATGGGGCGCGCGGGGATCGTCATGGGCCTGGAAGTCTCTCGCCTCGCCAGAAACAACGCGGACTGGCATCGGCTGCTGGAGATCTGCGCTTTGGCCGACACGCTCATTCTCGACGAAGATGGCGTCTACGATCCGGCTAACTTCAATGACCGGCTTCTGCTGGGCCTCAAGGGCACGATGAGCGAGGCCGAGTTGCACGTTATCAAAGCCCGGTTGCGCGGTGGCATTCTCAACAAAGCACGCCGCGGCGAATATCGCTGTCCCCTTCCGACCGGCTTCATCTACAACGAGGTTGGCGATGTGGTCCTTGATCCAGACGCTCAGATCCGGGAGATGATCACCCACTTCTTCGAGACGTTCTCGCGGGTCGGGTCGGCCACGCAGACCGTCAAGGCGTTTGCCAGGGAAGGTCTGCTCTTCCCATCCCGGTTCCGCAACAGCAAGCGGGTGGTCTTCCAACCGCTGACCACATCGGCGGCCTTACGCACGCTGCACAATCCTCGCTACGCGGGCGTCTATGCCTATGGTCAGCGTCTTTACCGCAGAACCGTCGACGGAAAGAAACAGTTCCGCAAACGTGAGCCCAATGAATGGCTCGCATGCATCCCGGACGCACATCCCGGCTATATCAGCTGGGAGCAGTTCCAGCACAACCTCAAGGCGCTCGAGGCCAATGGCCAAGGCTACCAGACCGCGCGCATCTCGCCACCGCGCGAAGGCGCGGCTTTGTTGCAGGGGCGCGTCATATGCGGGCGGTGTGGCTGTCACATGAGGGCCCGTTACGTCACCCGGCGCGGTCAGGTGGACACTTGGTACGTCTGCAGCCGCGCCTACGTCTCTCGGGGTGAGCCTCACTGCCAGTCGATCGCAGGCTGGCCCGTCGACGCGGCGATCGGTGAACTGATCGCTGCGGAAATGACGCCCGCCGCCGTGGAGTTAGCTCTGGAGATCCGAAAAGAGATCGAAGCGCGCTATGACGAAGCGGACAAACTCCGGCTCCGTGCCGTCGAACGCGCCCAAATCGATGCCGATCTTGCACAGCGGCGGTTTATGCTGGTCGATCCGAACAACCGCCTGGTCGCCGACACCCTTGAACGCGAATGGAACGACAAACTGCGCATGCTGTCTGATCTACGAGAAGAAAGAGAGAGTGCTCTGCGCGCAGACCGAGCGACACTCGACGATGCAATCCGCGATCGATTGATCGCCATGACGGCCGACTTCAAAACGGTCTGGCGCGACCCCGCCTTGCCGAACCGAGAACGCAAGCGGCTCCTTGCCTATCTCGTCGAAGACATCACATTGCTCAAGTTCCAGGCCGAGGGAGAGACACGGATACACATCCGCTTCAGAGGCGGAAAGACCGAAACATTGATCACTCAGAACCCGAAAACCTCCGCACAGCAGGTAAAGACCCGGCCCGAGGTGGTCGAATTGGTCGACAAGCTTCTCGACGAGCATATCTGCGCTGAAATCGCTGACATCCTGAATGCAAGGGGAATCCGTCCCGGCGGCTCAGCGCGGCGCGGTAAGGCTGACACCCAGTTCAGCGACTTGCGCGTCATCTATCTCGTCAAGCAATATGGTCTGCGCTCGCGCTACGACCGGCTGCGCGAGCGGGGAATGCTGACAAAAGCAGAAGCCTGCGCAAAACTTGGAATCACCGAATGCACCCTGGTCAGATGGGCGAAATACGGCATCGTGAAAAGACATGCCTACAACGGCTATATCGGCCTCTATGAACTGCCCGGACCGCACGTCCCAGCCAAACAGTGCAGCCGATGGAACCAGCTTGCCCATCGGGCAGAGGCCATCCGCCAACTCAACTCCTCAAAATGCTCCGATCTCAAGGAAAGGGCTGTAGTATGAAGCCAGTTAGTTCGTGAATAGGCAAGCACCCTGGCCGTCGTGCCAGATCACCTTGATCAGGCCACCCTGCCGCCCGCGGAAACAGAACAAGTGGCCGCTGTGCGGATCGCGCTTCAATACTTCCTGCACCATCAGCGAAAGACCCGGAAAGCCTTTGCGCATGTCCGTATAGCCAGTAGCGAGCCACACCTTCACACCGCTCGGGACCGGGATCATCGCCGCTCCAGAACATCGAGGATCCGGCCGAGCGCCTCACTGTCGACGTCACTCTCGACCCGCAGGCGCCGGCCGCCGCCAAGCTCGATCGTCACCATGCTCGGCTTGCGGCGCCGACGAAGAGTGGACACCGGCTTTAACTGTGATGTCGGTGGCGGCTCCACCGGCGTCGGCGGTGCGGGTAGCGCCGCGGCGACCTCCACGGGAACGAGTTGCGGAATGGACGGCCCGGGGACCTGGCAGAGCTCCTTGCGCCACCGGAAAAGCTGGCTCACATAGATACCGGCCGACCGCGCGATCTCGGAAACACTGGCACCAGACTCAAACGTCGCCGCGACCAGCCGCTCCTTCTCCTCGCGAGACCAGCGCCGACGCCGCTCGACCGACGTGATCACCTCAATCTGATGTTTCGTCATAGGGCTAGTCCTGGTGCTTGCACTAGGACTTGCAGCCTTCAGCCTACCTCAGCAAGGCGGCCGTCGCCGTGGGGATCCGGTTGTACCGGCGCTATCGACGCTGCCGGCTAATCGCCGCGTGCGCGCGCGGATTGTCGCTACATAGGCTGGTGATCCTGGTGACAATGATCGCTTGAAGCCGGGCGTCCCCTGCCGGCTAGGCCACGTCATCACCACCGAGTCATCGAGCGAGTTCGAATCTGCAGAAGGTAATGGTATCAGGTCCGGCCAATCTGGCCGGACCTGCGCCATTTCAATGAGCGCTCGAGTTCTACAGTTCTCGCAGCCGATAGGTACTTAACGCAGGTGGTCCGCCTGATCGCGGCGACGTTTCGGCTCGGGCGGCCTGCCGTTTTTCAGACGGACATGACGCTGCTTTTCTCGTCAACAACTCTGCCCTTTGCCAGCTTTGCGGGCGGTGTCCATGCTTAATGAACTCCGGACGACCAAGCTCCGCGCGCACCACGCAGCCAGGCGGGCACATTCTGGGGGAAAGTTCAAATGCCGCTTCAACCACCAGCGCGCGGGCGGCCACCCAGGCCCGGCATTTTGATAAGAGCCGGCGGCTTGTGCCTGAGGCAGGTACCCGTCGCTCTTAGGTGGACTAAGAGCGACGGGCGGTGTTGCCTGAAAATGCGGAACTGCTACTTTAGCCGCAAACGAGATGCTAACGGCTGCACGGTAAATGAAGTCTTCAAAAGCCCCGTCGGGGTTTGAAAGACAAGCATCTTCCGTCATCGGAGCAGGCCGGCCATTGGTCCCTTGGCTGGCAAGTGTCTCGCGATTCGGCGAGCTTTACCGAATCGCGAGATGTCTTGGTCAGTTGGCGCTGGCGACGGGCGCCACAAGCGGCGTGATACGGCGAATAGCGACGCGGCGGTTCTGCCGTTCCGGTCCCGTCGTGTTCACTTTGAGATAGCGTTTGCCGTAGCCCTGGGTCGTCAGGTTCTCCGGCGGGATGCCGAAGGCGCTGGTCAAGGCCTCGGCGACTGCCTCGGCTCGCCTGTCGGACAAGGCCAGGTTAGCGTTCTCGCTACCGACAGCATCAGTGTGGCCTTCAATTAGGAACGTTTCTGCCGGGTTCTTCTTCAGCAACCTGTTCATTGCGTCCGCCACCCCTTGCAGTTTCTTGACTTCGCTGTCCGAGATCGAAGCCGAACCGGATTCGAAATTCAACGTATCTAGATCGACACGACGTGCGATATCGCGAACACGGGCCGAACGCTTGACCTCGACGACCGAGTAGAGCCGTTGGACCTTTTCCACCGGCGGCTGTTCGAGGAAGGTATAATAGTCTCCCTGATCCTGGACCGACTCTGAGTCCAGTATGTATTGGTCGCTGGGGATGGTCAGCTGCATGGGCGGCAAGTCATCTCCAGGATCGCGCCAGTCGTGCACGTCCTGATAGTAGTGCTCGTCAACATAGCTTAACACGTATTCGCGACCATCGGGCGTGATGCGCGAACGTTGGATGACGTCGCCATTGCTGTTGCGGATGGTGACGATCTGGTTGCCGTTGTCGCGCACGATGGTTTCGCGCGTACGGCCGCGCGGCAACTCCTCATAGTAGACATCCTTGGCGCCCCGGTCCAAACGTGGAGTTTCGTTGCTTTCAACAATAGTTTGGTTGTTGAACTGGATGATCAGGCGATCGCCTTCCGTCTTTACATCGGCACCTTGCGGGCGCTCCTTAGCCTGGACGTCAGGCGCCTTGTCAAGGCGTTTGCCTTTTTCGTCGGTAACCGGAACGATCTTTTCCGGCTTGATCGCCTCCTGCGCTGCCTTGTCGTCGGCAGGTGGTGGCCCTTTGGCAACTGCGGCGGGCGCGGGAGCGGCACCCTGGTCACTGCCGCCTTGCTGGGCAGGCTGTTTGCCGTCCTTGCCAGGGCGTTTCGCATCCTTCTGACTGTCAAGGATCGGTGCGGCGTTCGGATCAGTCGGTGCCTCGCCCTGGACCGGCTTTTCGCCTTGGGCGGGCGCCGCCGGCTCACCAACGGCCGGTTTTCCGCTGGCGGGGGGCTGCTCGGTTGAAGGTTGGGCTTTTGTCACGGGCTGCTTTGATGCAGGCGCCTCGGCGGCAGGCTGCGAGGTGGCAGGTTTCTTTTCTGACTTGCTCGTAGGTTCCGCCGGCTGTTCGCCCTGGGCAGGCGCAGGCTGATCGGTCGGAGCGGGCGCCTGGGGAGCCGGGGTGGGCAAAGGCGCCTTGTCTGCGGGCGGCTGGACTTGCTTACCTGGAGCCGATTTATCGGGAGCCCTGTTGGGCGCAGGCTCGGCTGGCGGCGCCGGCGCAGGCTCGGCCGTTGGAGCGGGCTGTTTCTTCGTGGACGGTTCAGCCGGTGGCGTGGATTCTGGAACGGGAGCTGCCTCAGACGCCGGAGCTGCCTCTTTTGGCTGAGCCTGCGGTTTAGGAGTAGGCTGTGGTTCGGTCGCTGGAAGTGGAGCAGCGTTTTCGGACGGAGCCTGTTGCCTTAGCGCGCAGGCTTCGGCGGACTCGCCCTCCTTACATTTCAACTTGATAAGAATCGGCGGTGCGGATGCGACGAACCGTGCCGCGCCGAATGCTGCGCTGCTGAGCGTGGCCCCCAACGGCGCTGAGGCGATGAGCAACCCGAGTGCGGTGCTGGCCAAAATCTTTGGTCGGCGTGTCATTTGATTCTCCGTGTCGTGTCCCGTCGCTATCCAAACTGGGCACTGCCACATTGGTTCCCCGTCAAGATCGAATGGCGCGCTTGTCAGCAGACACGACAGGCGGATCATTCGCTACTCCCTCTCATTGGCACTAATTGTTGCTATTTTTATCTGGTGATTAGCGATACCGGCCGGGCCGCCATCCGCGTAAGCCCACCTGAACCCTTCTAGCGCAATCCCGCTTTGGCATAATAACGAGCAATCTCGAATCCGAAGGCATGCGCGGCTGCAAGCAAGTGGTGCGCAAATGCGCCTCCACCGGCTCTGAGGCTGGTCGCTACCTGGTCGTGATCAAGATCGCTGAGACTGCCCGGCTCACCGTCCATAAATGTCGGCCCGCGTCGGCGGCAGGCCACTTGGACCCCGCGCGCGCTTGGTGACGACGGTCTGGAAAATCTGTGCCGAGGCGCGCTCGAAAGTAATCGAGCAGCCGGCGAGATAGAGCAGCCAGAGGCGTGCCTTGGCCTCTCCAACCTCGGCAATCGCTTCGTTGAACCGTGCGTCCAGACGCTCGGCCCAAAGCCGGCAGGTGCGTGCATAGTGCTCGCGCAAATTCTCGACATCGTAGACGAGGAAGCCATGCGCCTCGAGATTGCCGAGCGTCATCCCGATCGTGTCGAGTTCGCCGCCAGGGAAGATGTATTTGATCAGCGCTTTGAATTCCGGGCCCTTGCGTAGGGTCTTTTTCATATCTCCCTTGCTGCGCCGGGTGATGGCATGGTGCAGGTAGATGCCGCCGGGCTTGAGCAGACGATGAATGGTCGAGAAATAGGTGGCGTGATTGGCAAGCCCGAGATGCTCGAACATGCCGATCGACGATATCTTGTCGAACGAGCCGGAGACGTCGGCATAGGATTTTATCTCGATGGTGATGCGATCCTCCAGTCCTTCGGCTCGAATGCGCTCGCGGGCGAGTTTGGTCTGCGCCTCCGACAACGAGACGCCATGGCCGACAACGCCATAATTTTTCGCGGAATGGATGAGCATCGCGCCCCAGCCGCAACCTATGTCGAGCAACCTTTCGCCGGGCTTCAGCCTGAGCTTGCGGCAGATGTGATCGAGCTTGTCGACTTGCGCTTGGTCGATGCTGTTGGCGAAATCCTTGAAGTAGCCGCAGCTGTAGACCATGCGTTCGTCGAGGAAGAGCCGGTAGAAGGCGTTCGAAATGTCGTAGTGGTGCTGGATCGCCTCCTGGCTCGAACCGCTGACGAAGGGATTGCGCCCGGAAAGATCGGTCCGCGCCGTCATCTGTTTTCTCGAAAACAGCACGGCCGGCAGATCGCGCAGGATCGCCAGTTTCGGCAATGACTTGAGCTTCGTCCGCAGCTTGCCTTGCGACGGCAAGGCATAGAAATCGAACAGGGTCCCGTCTTCGACGTCGACGGTCTTGGAAATCCACATCTCAATCAGCGTCGAGAAAGAGGGCTGGCGGACCATCTGCCAGACGATGTCCTGATCGTTGATGGTGAGCACGGGGCCGGTGGCGGGACCGATCCGCTCACCGGTCCATAGCCTGACCGCAAAACCCGGCTTCAGAGTCTCAATCACCGTCCGGACGATGCGTGCGGCTCTGTCGGCGGCGTCCTTTGGCATTTCCTCGTCCTGTCGCAATGCTACGATGCTAACACGATGCCTCCGAAAGTGTGACGTCCATCAAAAGGCAGTCCATAATCTAGAGTCTCAGCCAGACTCAGCAAGTCCCGACGGAACGCGCGTGTGCCATGGCAACGGCTAAGCCGCACTTAAGGCGCGCCAATCCCTGATCCGCATGGCGGCGGCATTTTCCAAATCGACCAGAAAAGGAACCTTCTCGGTCATTCAAAGGTAGTCCTCCGCCGCGTGTCCTTTCAACTGTACTGGAAACGACGACCAGCCGCCCGACCGCAAATCTGAAAAAGCCAGCGCCTCTGGCCGAGAGCGCGGGCTCCGACCGAGTTGGCGGACCCAATCGTGAAGCAGGTACCGAGGGTCGTTATCTGCGCCAATACGCACCGTTAGAGTGCGTGCAACAAACGCGTGGCATGCGCGTTGGGCATCATCGGATGCAAGAAGGAACGAGATGGGCGACGACAAGACCAAACGAGATATTCATGACCGCGACCGCGTGCCGGGGGATGAGGAATACGAGGTGGGCTACCTCGCCAGCAAATTTGGCCTCGCGATTCCCGAGGTTCGGGACCTCCAAGAAAAGCATGGCAATGAGCGTGAGCCTGTGGAGCGCGAGGCAAAGGCCCGCGGCAGCCGATGAATGACGTTCCAAATATCGGGCCTCCAATTGAAGGGAAGCACCACGGCGACCTTGCCGACGAGAGGAGGCATTTCTACTACTGCCGAACCTGTGGCAAGTCGGTAGACATGCGCGACCGTCGCTAGGTCATATTGCATGAGACGCTAGGGCACAGTCTGGCTCGACGGCGATTGTCGCGACGATCCAGAAGCTGAAGGCGGCAGGGCGGCAGCCAGCGAGGCCGGGCGTTAGTCAGATCGCCGCCTCATATATTAGCAATCCCTTGACGAACAGCTGCGCTGCTCCAGAATTCTGTGCATGGCACGGGAAATCAGTATCGGTGACAAGGTGGCGATTATCGCCACGGTTGGCGAGCGCATCGAGGATCGCGTGTCGCTGCATATTCCGACGGCTCTGCACCCCTATTCGACCGTCGATCCCGGAGCGAAGCCTGGCGACAGGATAAGGTTCGAAGGGGAAGTTGTGCACGTCGACGAGGTCTAAATAGGGTCACAGTGCAGGTGCTGGGGCGCCTCACGGTCGATACTAGCACGGTCAAGTTGGTGAGAAGATATCGGCGGCCGACCCGCAACGAGCCGCTGCGTGAAACGGTGGCAAAGCGTTAGAGGTCCTGTCAAGCGCGTCGCGTCCTGCGGGGGCCGTGCGTTTCGAGTTCGCGGCGGCTTCCTCGCTACTTGTGCGGGAGGCGCTTGCCGGCGAAGTAGCGTTGGTGGTAAATATCGGCACTGGCTTTTTGTTCGAGCTCCGTGTGGGATTTGATCCCATGCGGGTTTGCATGCTCCAGTCCCCATCACGTCGTTTCGCGTCCTGCCAGCGCGATAATTAGCTCATCCAGCTTGGTGTGATGGCGGCGGTGTCGCGATAGCCCTGGATCGGCACGACAGCGAGTCGCGCCCCTGCTTGCGGCAAGTTCACCGTGGGCCACCCTTGAACCTCAATGTAGCGTTCGGTGCGATGACATCCCGAGTTCGCATCGGCATATACCGTATTCGGCCTCGACGACCTTCATCGCGGTCACCTTGCCGAGGATATCCGCCCAGCATGCTCCTGTAGTCGGCGGCCAGGTGCTGCACAAACCAGTTCGCAAGGGCCTTCCTGTTTCGGCGCGTCAAATGGGCGGTCTGTTGTGCAAAGGCGCCCGCTGGCCGGGAGCCAGCGGGCGGCGGACCTTGCGGCCCTATTGACCGCCTGGAGGGGACCGGCGGGCAAATGGGATGACTTTCAGCGCTCCAATCTGAACTACAGGTAGACGATTTTCGGTCAGTTTCAAATAATCGATCTGATTCCACGATTCGGTTGGATTGCGAACCGGAACCTGCTCCTTCGGACGTTCATTGGGCCTGTTCGAAGGCGCGGATGCCTCGGATAGGCTACCATGGTTCAGATGCGTGCAGTGCTCATAATCATGGTCGCGGGCACCGCAGCGAGAACAGCACATCGAGATTTGGCCTAACAGCATTCACTAAAATGCGCGACTTGGATTTTGGTTGCCAAGGCTGGAAGCAAACATCCGGGTGCTGAAGACCCTCAAGGGCCCACACCCTACGAACACATCTGCAAAACCTGGGCAAAAGAGCCCGAGCACTTCATCCTAAATCCGATCCAGCAAATGCCGGGACTGAACACCGTGTGGCCCACCGTCCATCCCGTCGATGACACCGTTCGTTTCCACTCCATTTCGAGCCTCACCGCCCACCTCGCGCGGCTGTGTCGCCCTGATTGCCTTCAGCGCTCTTACTTGCCGCAGGCCGGCTCGCCTGGATGCCCGCAGGACGGCTTCTTACCTGGCGGCTGCTGCGGCTTGGGCTGCTGCGGCAGGCGCTGTTCTTGGATCTGGGGCTTCGGCTGGGCACGGAACTCCGGCTTGGGCTGTGGTGGCAGACGTCGCTCTTGGATCTGGGGCTTCGGCTGGGCACGGAACTCCGGCTTGGGCTGCGGTGGCAGACGTCGCTCTTGGATCTTGGGCTTCGGCTGGGCGTGGAATTCCTGCTTCGGCTGCGCATGAAACGTCGGCTTCTGCGGCTTGGAGAACACGTGCACGTTCGGCTTTTCCTGCAGCTTGAGCTGGCGCTGTGGTTTCCGCTGCACGTTGATTTCCGGGCCGACGGAACCACCACCGCTGTTCTGCAGCTTGCGGATTTTCTTGTTCCCGTTGCCCGGGACCTGATCGCTCGGTACGACAACGGCCTGGCCAGCGGACAGGTCCTTGCGCGTCAGCTTCTTCGGCTTGCCGGTGTTCTGGTCGGACAACGCGTTCGGAGTGTTCTTCCTGAACTTCTGCCGAGCGTTCAGATCTTGCCCGGCCGGTGCACCGCTGACGGTCGGCGGCTTGCGGAACTTGCCATTCTTGCCCTGCCCATTGCCGGCTCCGTTCTGCTGGCCAGCGCCCTGCCCTGTCGTCACAGCGGCGCCTGTATTCCCTGTAGCCTGCGGGTTCCCGCTTATCGTACCCTGCTTGCGCAGGTTCCTGGACTTGTCGTTGGGTAAGGTCTGGCTGTTGAGCACCGGCTTGCCGTTGACGAGTGGCAGCGTCTTGCGGTTGGCGCCGGGCAAGGCGTGATCAGTCGAAAGTTTGCCGCCAGGTAGCGTCTTCGACATCGGCGTGGTGCCGCCTGGTTGACGACCTTGCGCCGCACCCTGCCCGAGCTTCGCCGGCAGGCCGCTCGGATTCTGCTTGACCAGCGCGGCCCTTTTCTGCAGCTGCGGCGGCAGCGCAACCTTGGCCGCGAGCGCGGCCGCGCCCAGGCCTGCGGCGGCGCCGAGCTTCTGGCCGGTGGTGAGACCGCCCGGCGCATTGCCATTGATCGTGGTGTTGTGGATGTTGTTGAAGACGATGTCGTCGGGCGGAAATGTTTCCCAGACAGTGCGAACCAATCTCGCGCGGCTTTGCGGTTGAATTTCGTCCAAAAAATAGCGGTTTTGGGTATCCCGACGCGATGCGATCCGCAGCGGGCCGGGTCGGGGCACCGCCTGCATGTGGACGTTGCTATCGGCGATCCGGCACGGAGACGGCAGGAGACGTCCTGAGCATAAACTGGCACCGAAATAACGGGTCAGGGCTTTGTTGCAATTAGGCTGCTGCCAGATAGAGGCCCGCCCAGAGCTACCTAAGGGCTACCAACATCCAAGCAGGGCATGCAGGACTCATCATTCAGAGCCTGCTAAACTTCCGCGCATATTGGAGGGATGTCATGCTCAACCCGTCGCAACAGATCATGAGGTTAGGATTCGGATTCGCCGTGTCACAGGCACTGCGCGTCATTATCGAACTCGGCATCCCCGATCTCCTGGCTGCCAGCGAACAGTCGGTGGATGAACTAGCGGCTGCCACTCAGTCAGATGCTGACGCGCTTTATCGTGTAATGCGACTTCTCGCGCCCGAAGGGGTCGTTAGGGAAGTGCTGCCCCGCCATTTTGAGTTGACGGAGGTTGGCGCCGTGCTGCGCTCCGATCAGCCTGGCCCCCGTGACTTCGTTCGTATGATCAACAGCGAGGCCTATCTTGCCTTCGAGCAGCTCATGCATTCTGTCCGCACCGGAAAGCCAGCCTTCGACAAGGTGTTCGGCAGCCCAAGGTTTGACTGGCTGTCGGCACACCCCGAGCAGGCTGCCTTGTTTCAGCGTGCCATGGTCGCCTTGAGCCAAGGCAGCAACGAGGCCGTTACCGAAGCTTGTGACTTCAAGCCGTTCACGCGGGTCGTCGACGTTGGCGGGGGACATGGCCAGCTTCTCTCGGTGATCCTGGCTCGCAATCCCCATTTGGACGGCGTGCTTTTCGATCTGCCTTCGGGCGTCGCGGCAGCACGCCAGGGTGCCGGAGGCGACCTGCCGCGCACCGAATTTGTTGCCGGTGATTTCTTTGAAAGCGTTCCCACCGGTGATGTCTACGTCATCAAGAAGGTCATTCACGATTGGGACAACAGGCGTGCCGCGGTGATCCTGCAAAATTGCCGCAAGGCAATGCTGCCGAACGGCAAGGTGTTCGTGGCCGAAACGCTCGTGCCGCCGGGTGACGAGCCGAACCAGATCAAGGGTATCGACGTGGTCATGCTCGCCGTCACTGGCGGCCTGGAGAGAACGCAGACCCAATATGCAAGCTTGTTCGGCGCCGCAGGGCTGCGCCTTGAACGAGTGATTCAGACCCGAGGACCCATTTCCATCCTTGAGGCCTGCCCAGCCTAACGCGGCATGGTCGACGTCGCGGCACTGAACCGAACACTAGAAGCCGTCCCTCCGAGTTTTGATTAAGGGAGCGAAACCATGAATGCTCTGTCTGCACTTTCTCCATCCTGATTCCTCGCCGCATTCCTGGCGGTTTGCTCACAGGCCGACAAAGGTCTCCGGCGGGCATAGGCCGGATGGGCCGAATACCCGACTGATCTCCCGGTAGCCGTTTTCAGGGACTGACATCCTGCGCGTGTTCTGAAGCGCGGCGGCATCCAGGTTCCTGTCCAATTTCGCAGGTTTCGTACCGCTCGCCCTTCCCGCCGACGGGTCGAGGAATCAGTCATGATCGCAGTGCCCCGCAGAAGAACGCCCACTGGTCCGCCGCAGGTTTCGCAGCGGCACAATTTTGCGATGTTCCGGACCAACGTGTCGGAGCTGGTCGCAGTTGCGCAGGCGGATTGGATCGCCGGGTGCTGAGGGTCAGGCGCGGTTTTGAAGCGCCAGCTCTCTCGTTGCCGGTCTCGACGATATCGCATTGATGGGTCAGGCGATCGCGCCGTGGTCATTCTTGACATCACCGAAAACGGGAGGCCATTTCCCAAAGGTCTGGTGGTGGTGACGATGACCGAGGTCTGCTCGTTGAGGCGGTCAGGCGGCCGAGATAGTCGGCCATGCGTCCCTGCCGTTCGGTCCGGGTCTCGGCCTCGGGCTTGTTGACCAGATCCACGACATTCAAACCCGACGGGTGAACGCTCGCGTCTTGGGGTTCGAAATCTCTGAGCAGGCGCCAAACCCAAGACCTCGCTCAGGCCTCCACAATGAGGAAGTCATCCGCCATCATTCGGTCACGGTGTCGCCATGACGGTGGACGACTCTCCACTGGCCGTCCTCCCGGCGATAGACCTGAGTGACGCGCAACGTGTATGTACGCGGCTTGCCGTCGACCGAGACGGACGTGCGCTCCAGTCCAACTGTGTAGGCCATGTCGCCGATCACGTCGTACGCCTGCACCTCGACGACGAAGGACGTGCAGTTCGAGAAGCTCTTTCCCAGATAGACGAAGAGGTCATCAATCTCGGCTTGACCGTTGGCGTTGCGCCACGCACCGAGAACGGTGACCGGCTCACGATGGGACCAGAGCGCCCGGCGAGGCGCCGGGTCACCATTGTGGAGGGCAAGCTCGGCTTGGTACAGCGAGGTCTTCACCCACGCCAGGAAGTCTTCACGGTCCTTCATCTTCCTCGCGTCCTCCCTGTGCAGCGCCTTGTCACAATCCGGTAGATTGAATTTCGAAGCTTTTGGCGTTCAGCATGATCGAGCCGCTATCAAGGATGTTCGACTTATCCGAAGGCTCAAATCATCAATCTGTAAAATGATTTTAAAAACCGCCTACAGGCTGGTGCAGACGCGACGCCGATCGAGATCAGGTCTTCCTGAGCGCGACCGACCTCCCGACGAAGAAGGGGCCGATCGAGAGCCCAGTGCCGGCAATGACACGATGGTCAAGCCGCAAATCTATGAATCGGTGTCGAGCGGACGTCAGAAGAAATCAGCCTGACATGATGATGGCGGGACATAGCCCGCCACCATACCGTTAGCGAAAGCCGTGGCTTATTTGGAACCGCCGAGTGCCTTCAATTTCTCGCAGAACTGGGCGTGAGGCTTGCTCATCGCTGCGTCGTTGCATTCCTTCATCATCTTGTCCTGATCGGCCTTAGCCATGCCAGCCCAAGCCTTTTTCATATCGGCGTCCGGCTTCATCGTCTTCATGCCCGCGTCGGTGAAGAACGGCGCCATCATCTTGGGTTCGTCGAGTGCGCCGGCAAGCGCCGCGCCGCCGACAATGGTGAACGCAAGTGCACCGAAACAGACAGTTTTGAAGCTCATGAAATTATCCTGCCCTACTCTTTTGCCCCGACCGTCGTTTGCGATCAGGTGCGGTTTTTAACGCAATATAAGCGGCATCTAAAAAATGGCGAATGTTAGGATGCCGCTTCACAAATCGATACATCCTTGAAATGGCATAGCTACAAAAGGCACTTTCCCGGCAAAATTTTGCAGGCATGCTCGGCATATTCGAGCGCTGATCGCTCCTGCTGGAAGGCGTATGAAGCGCACGAAAATCTCGTCTCAAAGCTATCACCCCGTTCGTGTAATTTCCGAGCGCCTTATCAGGCGCACCTTCATGCTCCATGTTGGATAGCGAGGAGGCGCTCTTGAGGGCGGCGCCAGGCAAGCGAGCCGCTGACGACGAGCAACGATTATGCGGGTCCGATTCTCGATCAGTCGTCGGCCACTACCAGCCGTAGCTGAAGGTGGCGCCGCCGCCATCATCGCCGTTCTGAACAACATTCGCGTCGGTGTTTCTTCCGAACTGGAAAATGCCGTAGGCGTTGTCATTGCCGTTCTGCTGCAGGGTGGCGGAATGGCCGTTGCCCTCCTGCTGGATGATGCCGAGATTGCCGCCGCCGTTTTGTCCGATGCCGGCGGCGTTGCCGTGTCCCAACTGGCGGATGCTGGCGCCGTGCAGGCCGCGATACAACGAATAGACGTGCAGGCCAGTCGCCAGCGCGCCAGCGTCGCGAGCGTTGCCGGGAGCAAATGTCACCGAAACCCAGCCGCCCGCGTAAGCCGGCGCAGACAGCGCCGCCTGGCCGATGCCGCCGGCAACGAGAGCGGCGGTAAGGGTTCTGAACATATTGGGGGTCATCTTGATCTCCATTTTCCGGCTGCCCCAGCCTATGGCCAACCTTCTCATCTCGTGGCTGAACGCTGCCGGAATCCTTCGTTCAGCTGTCGTTCAGTCATTTTTCCCCCGGGCCTGGCGCACATAAAAAAGGGCGCCGAATGCCGACGCCCTTTTTGTAAATCTGGCGATGCGGTCAAGTCGCGCCGCCGACCCGCTCGGCGCAGCCGATGCTCTTGCCATCGACCGTGACCTCGAGCTTGGTGTCGTAGACGGCGCCCTTCGCGTCGAGCGTGACTGCGCCGAGCGTGGCAGGCTTGCCGGGCGCGGCGCTGAAGGCGCCGCCCTGCTCGATATTGGTGCCGCCGGACCGGCCGACGCTTCCGACATGGAAGGAATAGGTGCCGCTCACCTTTCTGTCGGCACGGGCGAGCGCCTCCAGCGAGACCATGTCGCCTTCCGGCGTGACACGGATCTCGCAGTGCACCGGACCAATGGACTGGTCGGCGGTGGCCATAGCCGCCAGCGCGCCGGCCGGGACCAGGACCAGGGCGAGAGCGGCCATGACGCGGCGGGGATGCTTGACGATGCGTGGCATGTTCGTCTCCTTGGCACGAGTTGGCCGCGGCCGCGGACTCTTTCCACGGCCGCCCGGCCGTTGCCGTGTTTATGGGCAGGCCTGGACGAAAGCGGCGACGTTGCCGCTGCCGCCCTGGCTGACATTGGCATCGCAGCCGTGGCCAACCTGCACGCCGGCGGCGATGTTGCCGTTGCCGTCCTGGGTCAGGATGGTGGTGTCGTTGGAGCCGAACTGGGCGACGCCGGCTACGTTGTGGTTGCCGTTCTGGTAGGTGGCGCCGTAGTTGCCGATCCCTTCCTGGCCGATGGCCGAAAGGTTGTGGCGGCCGCGCTGCTGGCCGATCACCGTGTTGAAGCGGCCGTCCTGGTAAACCCGGATACGGTTCTTAAAGCCGTTCTGGGCGCCGCCGGCCAAGTTCGACCAGCCATATTGCTCGATGCTCACGTCGTTGGCCATGGCCGGGGCGGCGGCGGTAATACCGACAAGAGCGGCGAGCGCGGTTGCGATGAAAGAAATGCGGATCATGAGAGCGTCTCCTTTGGCGGACGGGACCGCGAGTTGAACGGCTTCCTTTTACGAAATGCCGTTCGAACCGATGCTGAAGGCTGCGTTCAGATGGAGTTCAGGAAGGACTAATGGATCGCACTATTGAGACTTTAGAGAGGATTTCCGCCATTCGGGCCGAAACATCCACCGGAGCGGGGCCGGTGGTGAATTAGGCTTCACTCGACTACTTGTCAAAACCTGGCAGCCATGCCCTTCCATCATCTGTTCAAAGGGGGCGGCCATACCATTCATACTAATTTGTAAGGTAGGTGCACGGAACCGAACCGGGAGTTTGCAGCTTCCTGGCGTTCAACAAGGATGCATAAGGCGCGCCTAATGTTCAGTGACAAAGAAACACGATTCTTAGAGGCAGGGCTGTTCGTCGCTGTGCCGCTCTCAATCCTTGTCGCGGTGTTGATGGTTAGCCTTACGTTCGGCTGGTTTGGATGAGCGCGAATGGGATCAACTTTCTTGAGGTCAGCTGAATGCTGGTGTCGCCGCTTCACAACATCGTCTTCCCGGTCGGTGCGAGCGGCTCTCATTTTTTCGGTAGATATTACTACCGCCGATCTTAGATCGGGACCTTTAGCAATCCGCTGGCGGATTTTTACATTGGGCGGGGTTTAATCGTGGACGCAAATGCAGCAAACCCGGTTGTCGGGCCATCCAAGCCGCGACTGCTTAGCATCCTTGGACCCGGCCTGATCACGGGAGCCTCTGACGACGATCCAAGCGGCATTGCGACCTATTCCCAGGTCGGTGCCCAGTTCGGCTACAGCATGGGCTGGGTCATGTTGTTCAGCTGGCCTCTGATGTGCGCGATCCAGGAGATCAGCGCCAGGATCGGCCGTGTCACCGGTCGAGGTATCGCGGGCAATCTGCGAAAGCACTATCCGGCCAGCGTGGGAATTTCCATCGTTTCGTTGCTCATGGTCGCCAATATCATCAACATAGGCGCCGACCTGGGAGCAATGGGAGCTGCGCTAAAGCTAATTATTGGCGGGCCGCAGCTGCTTTACGTTGCCGCGTTTGGCATCGTGACCGTCCTGCTTGAAATCTTCTCGCGTTACGCGCGCTATGTGTCGGTGCTGAAGTGGCTCACACTGTCACTTCTGGCCTATGTCGCCGTGGCCTTCGTGGCGAAGGTCCCCTGGGCGACGGTCGGTTACAATCTGGTTGTTCCGCACATCAGCTTTGACGGCCAATATATCACTTCTGTCGTGGCTATTCTTGGGACGACGATCAGCCCCTATCTTTTCTTCTGGCAGGCTGGACAGGAGGTGGAGGAGGTTAAGGAGCGCGATGAGGCCTCGCCGCTCAAAGTCGCTCCCGAACAGGCCCCAGAAGAACTGACACGTATCCGCATCGATACCTATTTTGGTATGGCCATTTCCAACGCCGTTGCCCTCTTTATTATCGTGACTACCGCAGCGACGCTGAACGCCAACGGCGTGACCGACATTCAGACCTCATCGCAGGCGGCCGAAGCGCTTCGTCCGATCGCCGGCCCGTTTGCGTTCTTCGTCTTTGCGCTTGGAATTATTGGCACAGGGTTGCTGGCATTGCCCGTGCTCGCCGGCTCCTCCGCCTATGCCCTGGGAGAGACGCTCGGCTGGAACGTGGGATTAGCCAAAAAACCGCACCGGGCTAAAGCCTTCTACAGCGCGATCGCTGTGGCGACCCTGGTCGGGGTCGCCCTTAATTACACGCCGATCGATCCGATTAAGGCTCTGTTCTGGAGCGCGGTTATCAATGGCGTCGTGGCTGTGCCAGTCATGGGTATGATGATGCATCTGTCGGGCAAGCGCGCGGCCATGGGAGACTTTCAGCTGCCGACAGGGCTCAAAATTGTCGGCTGGCTTGCCACTGCGGTCATGGCCGTGGCTGCGGTGGGCCTCTTTGCGACGTGGTAATATGGGCCCCGCCTCGCTGTGCGAGGTCTTGCGCGCGTTGCGGGGCCATTTCTTCAACTTTGTTCAGCGGAATGAACACCTCTGTGCCGCCCTGCTGGCAGTTGCGGTCCTCGCACTCGTTTCATTGGTCGTCATGGTTCTATTCCTTTCCCGTTACATGCCGAAGGCATGCCCCTCGGCATGCCTTCGGGGGGCGCGTGAGCGCGCGGCAGAGAGGCGGGCGAATGCCGGCGAGCGGAGATGGGCTGCGCCTCGAGCGGGGCGGATGGGATCAGCTTGCGAACGGGCGGCCCCCTCTGACGCAGGCGGCAATCGGGAGAGAGAAGGTCGCCCCAGCACAACTATTCGTCATGTCCGCCGTCGGTTCGCCGACGCCGCAGGCGATGAAAAATGGGAGAACTCTGAAGATCCCGATGTGCTGTAACGGCCAGCAGAACGGCGAACAACAAAACCAGCGCAAACGCTACCCCAAAAACCCAGGCCATCGCGATCTCTCCTTAGAACCCACAGAACGCTCTGCCGGTCGTAAGGTTCATTTTGAAAGAGCGCCTCGCCTGTTTACTTCGTCAAGGATTCTCTGCGCCACGTATTCGGCGGAGGCCCCATTTCATGGCACTGAGCAAGCGTTTCCTGCATGCTGCCAAGCTCACGGGGATTGGCTCGACGCCCACTGCCCAGGCATCTACCAGATGGACATCGCACCGCAGAGCGGCTGGTAAGCTGTGTTTAGTCCAGTGAATGGTTGATAGGCATTCATTTCAACGTAAGCGCTCATTTCCCCGCACATTGACGGCCCTTGCAACAACTGATCGCTTTCAGACGGACGCGTCGGGTCAGGCTGCGGCGGCTTTGAGGAAGTTGAAGGGCAGGAGATCGTCGATAGCCACGTTCTCGGGGCGCTGAGGCAGTTCAGTGAGGACGTGGCGCAACCACGCTAACGGCTCGACGCCACAGGCGCGGCAGGTTAACATCAGGCTGTAGACGATGGCGCTGGCCTTGGCTCCGTCGACAGTATCGCTGAACAACCAACTCTTCCTGCCAGTTGCAAAAATCCTGATGTCGCGCTCCAGAAGATTGTTGTCGATCGGCATGCTGCCGTCCTCGGTGTAACGCGTCAGATATCCCCATTGGTTCAGGGTGTAGGAGACGGCGTCGCCGAGCTTGCTGTCCGGCAAGACTTTTGGGGCGATGTCGTCGAGCCATGCCTTGAGAGCATGGAGGATGGGGACACTATGTTGCTGGCGGAAGCGGCGAATGCAGTGATCTCGCGTTTCGCCGTCATCGGGGATTTCGTTCCGCGCCTGCCTTTCAACTCGGTAGAGCTGTTCGAAGAACCGGAGTGCCTGTTCCGGCGGCCCGCCGCCTTTCTTCCTCGCCTTTAGGGCATCGACGAAGCGCCGCCTGGAATGGGCCATGCATCCAAGATGCGTTGCCCCTTCCAGCGTGCGCCAGGCGGAATAGCCGTCGCTCATCACGATGCCGCGGTAATCGCCGAGGAAGGCCTGCGGGTGTATCTGGCCGCGGCCCGGCTGATATTCGAGCAGCACGATCGGCTCGTCACTGTCCTGGCCGCTCCGGTATGCCCACATGTACGAGGTGCTGGCGGCCTCTCTGTCCATTTCCTTCAGCACCTGGACCGTGGTCTCGTCACCATGGATGAGGGGCTGCGATCTGAGCCGCAGCTTCAGCGCGTCATAGATGCGGGAGAGATGCTTTTCGCTCGAGCCGATCACCCAGTGGCCCAGAGCGCCTCGGCTGACAGGAACGCCGGCGCGCTCGAATGCCTGCGCCAGGCGGTAGAGCGGTGTGCCGTCGACATACTTATGAACGAGCGCGAAGGCCAGCGTCGAGGCCGTAGCGATGCTGCCCGGCAAAGGTTGCGTGGGCATCGGCGCGGTCACGACCGGCGTGCTGATCCCGGTGCGGTCGCAATGACGGCAAGCATATTTGAACCGCACATTCTGCAGGACCTTCGCCTTCACCTCGATATGAAGTTGCTCGGTAACGGTCTCGCCCATGCGATGCATCTGGTGACGGCAGCAAGGACAAGCCTTCTGGGCGTCGGGAAGGTCATACTCGACACGCTCGCGCGGCAGGTTTTCCGGCAAGGCCTTGCGGCCGCGCTTCTTTCCCGTCGCCCCTTCGCTCGCCGGCAAGCCCGTGTCCGGCAGGACAACGACATCGCCATCTTCGTTGTCGGCGGCGTCCTCATCCGCGGCCTGTTCGGCTTCATTGAAGAGGCGGTCAATGTGTTTTTCACTGCGCGGCGCAAAACGATGCAGTCGTGCAAGCGCCAGCTCTTCCTCGAGTTTGACGACGCGTTCGGTGAGTTGACGGTTCTCCGCCCGAAGCGCAGCAATACGCGCCATCAACTCTTCAACAGTCGGTTCGCCGGGTCGATTCATCAGATTCTTGAATCGAAAGCATGCCGGCGCGTCAATCGCTCAATTCGAGAGCCCTCAACCGGCAACCTGATATTGCCGCACCGGATGGCGGACCATCGCATCGATATCGATGCCGTCGAGGATCCAGTGCAATTGCTCGGTCGTAAGCGTGACCACCGCTGCCTCCCGGCGCGGCCACCGGAACTTGTCCTCGGTCAGCCGCTTCAGGACCAGCACGAAGCCGGACCGGTCAAAGAACAAGAGCTTCATCCGGTCGCGACGGCGATTGCAGAAGGCAAAAACCGCTGGAGCAAACGGATCGAGCGCCATCGTCTCTTGGACCAGAACCGCAAGGCTGTTGATGCCGGCCCGGAAGTCGATCGGCTCGCGGTGCAGGTAGACTTTCAGGTCAGCGCCCAGTCTGAACATGACCCAGTGCTCCGATGGTCGCCGTCAATGCATCCACATCACCGCATTCCAGCGTCAACTTCACGCCGTTCGGCAGTGACGCGCTCACCTTGGCTGGAGAGGAAAAAAGCGCAGCCCTTTTGGCTTCCGACCCATGCACTTCATCACAGGTCGCCGGCAAATCCACCGCAGCCATGCTGCTCTGTCGCAGCAAGACCCGATCGGAAGTGCTTTCAATCTGAACCGGGATGAACGCCGGTGATGAGGACGGCGGGAGGGACTGGGTCTCAGTGCGCTTCTTTATCCACTTCCGAAGAAGGTTCGCATTGACCCCATGTTCGAGCGCAAGCCTCGATACCGACACGCCAGGCTCAAGGCAGGCCGAGACAAGACGGTCCTTCGATGCAGGGTCGTATCGGCGTCGCCCGTTCCGACCAACAAGCCTTACCTGCAATTTCTGATCATCTTCTTCCATCACAAGGTGTCCACCTATTTGGGTGGACACCTCATGCATCAGAGCACTCAACAGCAAAAGGTGCGGGGAAATTCGCGCTTACATTTCAACTGCGTGAAGTCGTAGTGCCGCGGGTCGCCGAGTGTTCTACGTCCATGAAGGCGTTCACGCGTTTCTAGCGGCTGAAGTTGCAAGAGCCTGGCAGACTCTTCATGGCTGGCAGGGTCGTTGATGCGTCGTCATTCCAATTCACCGACGTCGCCTCTTTGAAACAGCACCTTCTTCGTGGTTCCTCCGGCAGGTTTGCTCCACGCAATCACACCGGCGTGCTTGCCAGCAAGTGCGGATGCCAAAGCGATCGCGTCCTTTTCGCTTTCAGGCTGTGCGGGCTTATAGGAGGGGATCAGAACTCCGCTCTCGTTCAGATCAAAGGCCGTGACGACGAAGATTTGATCGACTGGATTCGACACTACTTATCCCCTGGGTAGCCGTGCGTTTCTCACGGAACGAGTCGATGCGGGTTATGTTCCAGGCGATGCCAACTAGTGTCGGGCTCGCCCAGGGGCCAGCAGTATGCCGACTGAACGTTCGGATGCAGTTTTCTTTTGGATGGCGGCGGCTTCTCACGAGCGAAGCGCACTTGCCAAAGCTCGTCGTGTCACCGGCGTTGTCGTCCATTGGCTTCAATGCTGCCGCCACGGCCACGCCGATTCCTAACGGGTTGATCGCCACAAGCCATAGCCCTTGCGAGCGCGACACCGAAACTCTTACCTCATGGGCAAGAAAGGCACGCCATGTTGGCTGGGCTTTCATCAATGCTATCGAGACGTGGCAATTATGGCAAGCGGTCCCGGGATGCCACCGCGGCCCACAAGGCTGCTGCCAACTAGGGCCAAGCCCGGACCATGAAGCATTTGCGCGGCGAGGCACGCAACGGCGCGCTCTGCCGCGGCATATTCGACCAGAAGCGATCCGTTACGTCTGATGGGACTACTTCTTCACGATATTGCCGTGGTTCAGGTCGAAGGCCTGCGTGTCTCCGGCCTGCTTGTGAAAATCATCCTGCAGTTCTCCCCATTCCCCGAGATACGCGCCACACTGGCTGCAATGAATGGCCGTGTGCTCCTCCGCGTTGTTCGGGATGTCCAACAGGATCGTCCCGCACGCTTTGCAGTCCAGTTTGTGGTCGAGCCGCTTGCTGTCCATCGGTGCTGTATATCCTGTCGGTCAACAGCATTTTATCCGCAGGCTCGCATACCGTCCAGCCGTTCCAGGAGTATTGGCCCATGTCCCCGAGACAGCCGAAATTGCGCGGCGCATAAGAGGCGTAAAACGCCTAAGCTTGGCGGCGCTCTTCCGTCTCAAGCGCCGCCCACAGCCGTTCGTATATGCTGACATGATCAGCCAAGCGGCATCGTCACGGCCTTGCACGTCCGAAATACCATGGGTGAGGCAATACTCCTCCAACGCCTGGCCAAGCATGCTAAGCTGTTCCGGTTCCGCTATTCCCGTGAATGGCATGGCCAACTCCCCTTTTGCGCTAGGGCGAAAGCGATCGACTCTTTCAATCGCCCCTATGCCGTTCGAAAGCAGGCGACGGTTCAGTAGGCAAAATCGGCCAGACGCGTCTATTAACAAAGACATATGAACCGACCCCTTGTGGTAGGGCCACCCGATGGCTGACGAACCCGATTCGCAGGGACGGCCCGGTAGTTCACGGTCTTGTCAGAGAAGCAGGCATCACTGAAGCGGAAGCTCGCGAGCTTGTCAGCTGTTTTGGGCAGCGCCAATTGGCCGTCGTTCATGCGGGAAGCCCGGCTGTTAATTCGCAAAGCCCTGAATTTCAAACTGACCAGTACGGGAAGGCCGCCATTGTTGACTCCGCCTATGCCAAACGCGTAAGTCCCGGTTCGCGCATCACGTCCAGGGCGCAGCTTTTCAACTTTGAAGGTATCAAAATGGACGATAAATACGCCAATGCGCGAGAGCACTTTTTCGCGGCAATTCGCACGCTAGCAGCCTCTGCCGACGCCATACAAACGCGATTGATCGACGCAAATGTGAACATTTTGCACGTCACTATCGATGAATTTGCTGGGGACCGGGAGCTCAAGTTCAAGTTTGCAAAGATACTGGATCTTCTGGCAATCGATCAGGACGATATGGAGGCCGTGGCTGTTGAGACAGCCGCGCACATGACTGACTTTGAAGCCGTCAAAGTCGCGGATTTGATTTGCGCTTTTTACTACGAGCTCACGTAATAGTCGGCGCGGCAGCCCGTCTTCCCACTAGCGAGGCGCCGGATCTTGGCCAACCAAACACGCTAGGAGCGGCTGAGATCAATCCGACTGATCACAATGGTTTTGCCGGTTGCCGGGTCTTTATCGATCGTCGTCAATCGCATCCCATTGTCGCCAACTTTTTCGAGCCTTAGCTGGGCGGCACGGTCGCCATTGACTTCTTTTGCCCAATGGATGCCGAGGACCAGTGCGTTGCCTGAGCGACTGCCACTGAGGCCGGCCGGGCCGGTGCTCGATCCGGTGTATATGCCCGTATAGGTTTTGCCATTCGTCTTCACGTCGGCGCCGATCGCCCGCGAGAACACCACGTAACCTGTACACTTGCCGTTAAGCGCCAAAGAGCTTTCCGTCGCGTCAGATGCAAATTTGCAGTTGATTTTGATGGGTTGGGAATCGGCGTCGACTTTGACCGTGCCCTTGCCAACCCAGTTGCCGGCAAACGATTTCAGAAAGGCGCCGTCAGCGGCCTGAGCAGGCGCTCCAATGCAAAGCACTGCTGCGGCCAGCCATCCAATGGATTTTGTCATGATAAAGTCCTTCAATTCGGCGCAGGCGCGAAGACGATCATAGCGCAGGCGCGATGCAGATTTGAGTTCCTGTCGATGATGCGCCTAGGCGCTGGCAACTGCCTTCTCGATCTCCTGGGCCGAATGGCCGGTGAGATCCTTGGCGATTTCGCCAATCAGAACGTCCGATAATTTCTGATGATAGTGCTTGCGCAGTTCGCCAAGCGTTCGCGGAGCGGCGATGATGATCAGGTTGGCGATTTGCCCGCCGAGGACCTGTCGGTTGAGCAGATCGGCGGTTCCGGCGGCGAAACTGTCCTCCTCGATCTGACTGTTGTCCGGATTGGCGGAGCTGCTCTGATGACGCGCACCGGATCCCTTGTTCTCGTTTGCCACGTCTTCCACGACCGAGGCCGTCAGTTTTGGATTGGCTTCGTCTCCTGAATTGCGGAACAGATTGAGCCTCTCGCCATCGGCCACTGCAACGGTCGCGCCTTTAGGAATATCCATGTGTAATGTTCTCCGAGATTGCGCCAGCCCTTGGCTAATCGGTTTGGGGGGCCTGCTGACGTCACTCTTAACGCCCCAAGCCGCCAATGGATGCTTGGATCTGAGCCTTTCGTCGACGCCCGGCCGCCTGGGGGCCGCGCCGACCGGCCGCCCCCCCCAAATAGCACGGGGCTTCATTGTGATCCGGCATCAGCTGCCTGATGTTGGACGGATAGGCCGCATTATATGTCGCGCTGGAACGAATGTCGTCGCGCCCCGTTCGCTGAGAGATGGTGGGGACAGGGATGACGCGATGCACGATGCTTTTTTCAGGGTTCCAGTGACGGTTGAGTTGCCAAATGGAGAACTTCGCAGGTTGTCTAGTGCATCCGAGGCTGCGATCTTGCTGATGGAGAAGTGGCCTGAAGAGCATGGCTCAAGATACCGGGACGCGCTGCGGGCTTGCACAGGCTCACTGACTTCAGAGGAGGAGGTGGAAAATGCCCGGCAGGCGTTTTTGGCGGCTGCGGAGGAGGCAGGGCTGACCGTGCAAGGCGTGCATGACAACGAGGACGCTCCATCGCCGCGTTCGATAGAACAGCCAAAATCGTCATACATCGTCGACGAGAAACGACGGGATCGTGGGCACAGGGAGGAGCAAGAAGACTTTCTCATCCGTTTCCTAGCGCGCGAAACCGGGATTACGGAAGCCCAGGCGCGCGAGCTGATCGATATGGTCGGTACTGATCGTGGATCACTGCTGCGAGAGGCCAGAATATTGAAGGCGCAGCGCTGAGACGCCGGAATCTGGCAATGTTCCGGAAGGAGGGCGCCGCCTAGGCTGACGGTGAGGACCCCGGGCTAGGCCCACAATCTCGGTAGGTTGGCGTTCAGTGCCTGATGCCGTCGCCGTGCAGCCTCATAGCCGTTTGATTGTTGAATGCAGAGGCCTCTTCGGCCGTGTCGAAACGCGTTGCGATCGCAGTTCCGTCAGGTGCCAGAACGACCGCCAGGTATGGGAGCCGTTCATTGGCGGATGGTAGACTACATATACAGGTTGTGAATTTTTCATCGCCCTTTGTAGAAGGCG
Source organism: Mesorhizobium sp. AR02 (assembly GCF_024746835.1). Lineage (NCBI taxonomy): Bacteria > Pseudomonadati > Pseudomonadota > Alphaproteobacteria > Hyphomicrobiales > Phyllobacteriaceae > Mesorhizobium > Mesorhizobium sp. AR02. The sequence continues at coordinate 293,084 of NZ_CP080533.1, forward strand.
CGCAGGCTTTCGCCAAGGAGGCTTGCCCAGGGCCCACATAGCCACTCCTGCGCTAGGATTGGTTGATTGGGAACTGAGGGTGAAACAGCCGTGCCTCAAGTATGGTCAGGGGCGATAAAACTCGCGGCATGATCTGCGGTTTTTTCTCATATGCCGGATGAATTGGGCTAATAGAACCGCCAGCCGCTTGTTTATGACGTCACAACCGTTCCTTTTTCGACATCCTTGCGAGTTTCCATGACGACAACCGCGGAAAATCTAAAGCCCCTCCTTTGGGAACCCAAGAACCTGGTCCGAGCCATCGAAGCCGCAGGGGTCGCCCTGTGGTCATGGAACGTGGATAGCGACGCGTTGGCCATGGATGACCGCGCCTATGACCTTTGGGGCATCCCGCGCACCACAGACGTCAAGTTTGAAGACCTTTCCGCGCACATCCATCCTGCGGATCGCGACCGAGTGCGCGCGGCCTTCAACGCCACGCGAGCGATTGTCGGCCCCTATGAGATCGACTTCCGGATGATGATCGGCGACGAACTCAAATGGATTTCCGCGCGTGGTCAAGGCGACGACGAAGGGATAGTCCAGCGGCTGATGTTCGGCATCTTCATTGATGTGACCGGCCGCAAACAGGCGGAAGAAAGCCGTGAGCTGCTGGCTGGCGAAATGAGCCATCGCGTCAAGAACCTGCTCACCATAGCCTCCGGCCTTACAGCCATTACCTCGCGTTCGACGAACACCACCAACGATATGGCGCGCGAGCTTACTCAGCGGCTGACTGCCTTGGGGCGAGCCCATGATCTGGTGCGGCCGGTGCCCGGGCAGACCGAGGCCGCCTCGGCCCTGCTTGGCGATCTGCTTACGGTACTGCTCGCGCCTTATGACGATCTGGGAGCGTTCAGCGGCCGCATCAGGGTGTCGGTACCAAGGATGAGCGTCGGTGAATCCTCGGCAACTATCCTCGCGCTTATCATCCATGAACTTGCAACCAACTCGCTCAAATACGGTGCCCTGTCGGCCGAGGCAGGGACGCTGGATGTTTCGTGCTCGGCGCACGATGACGCCGTCACGATCGTCTGGACAGAAAGTGGTGGACCCCTCGTTGAGACACCTGCGGGCCCGCCCGGCTACGGCAGCAGATTGGTCGAGCGCAGCGTAACCGGGCATCTGCGTGGCTCGATCGCTTATGACTGGTCAAAGCAGGGCCTGGTCGTCACGCTGAAGGTCCAGCCGGAACGGCTCGCACAATAACCCCGCGCTGGCCTTCAGAGGCCTAAGCAGGTGATCGAGAAACGACCTGCCCAAGCCATAGAGGCGGAGGACTAGCCGGCTGGCATGTCAAGTTGAGACCAGGTCGCGTAGACTTGTTGCGATGGCTGCGTTGTCGTACGGCTTAGCATAAAACAGGCTGCCTTTCGGAAGGTCTGTTACCGACACCGCACGGTGGCCTGATGTCGCCACGATCCTGATGGGTGGCCAGCGGTCGCGAACAGCAGCGGAAAGCTTTATGCCATCCATGCTCCCCGGCATGTCGATGTCGGTGAACATGATCTGGATCTGGGCATTGGCTTCGAGCAAGTCGATTGCCTCATCGGCATTGGCAGCCTCCAATACCTCGAAACCCTCGCCGATCAGGAAATCCACGATATCCATGCGGATTAGCGGCTCGTCCTCGACAACCAACACGCAGATGCTAGGCGCCAATGGACCCTCCTGCCAAAATGATGCTGGCGGTCCACAACTCTCTTGTGCCCAGATCGCTCCACAAAAACATGCAATACAAGCATTTAGCGCCAAAACGCCGAAGCTCATGGATATTAGCGTCGACGGGCACGAAGATTGCGACTCCGCTGACGGAGAGAACCAAGCAATGTTCCCGCCATGAGTCCAAGTCGAAGGTCTAACGGCCAAGATTGTCGTCGCCGCTCACAGGAACTGGACTGGCACGCCGCGACTGAGAAGCTTGCCAAGTCCCTGGGCATCCCAATTCGTCAGGCGAACACAGCCATGCGAGCCGGTCTTGTCGATACGGGCGGGCTCAGGGGTGCCGTGGATACCGAAGCTCGGTTCGGAGAGTTCAATCCAAACCGTTCCGACGGGACCATTAGGGCCGGGGGGAAGGGTCAGTACCTTGTCGTTGTTACCCTGTTTGAAATTGAGCTTGGGATTGTAGGTGTAGGTCGGTTCGAGACCACCGCCCTAACCGTATATGTTCCGGACGGGGATGGGGTCTCCTCGCTGCCAATGGTAGCGGGATAGGCCGCCAGAAGAGAGCGGTCTTCCGCATAGGCGCGAACCTGGCCCTCTGCCTTGTCCACTTCCAGCCTGACAGCTTTCCCGCGCTTGCCTGAGCCGAGATCGGCCACGGAAATAGTTTCGCCCTCGGCGAAGGTCGCGCCCGGATTGAGTGACGTTAGAAAATCCTCGTCCATGTGGAAGCGCTCGGCCAGGGCCTCGCTTGCACGAGCATAGCCGAGATACTTCATCTCGGCCATTTTGGCATAGTCCTTCGGAATGGCGCCCACCACCGTCGAAAGGTCGTCGGCCGTGACGACATAGCTGCCGATCACCTGCTTGTCCGCGTCTATGGCGCCGATGACCTGCGGCCCGACCTTCCCGTCGACCGGAAGGCCACGCATCATCTCAAAGGCTGCGATGGCGTGCCGTAGGTTGCCGCCGTCGAGCCCGTCAATAACTCCCGGCGACGCTCCCGCCCGGTCGAGCAATACCTGCAACCGGACAATAGAGGGGGAGGGTGTGTCGCCAACGTGGGGTGGGATAAACTCGGTGGAAGGGCCGGCGAAACCGACCTTGAAGGTACTGCTGGTCGTCAACGGGTCGACCTGCGAAGACGCAGGCTCATAGGTCGGCGGGATTGCGTCCAGTGCTGCTGCGTTGATGGCCTCGGGAGTAAGCAATGACGAGGCTGTCGCCGATGACATGACGAACGTCGCCGGGAAAAGGCCGAGCGCCGTGCTGGCGGCAAAGGTGAGTGCAGGTAAGCTGAGGCCGCGACGCATGGGGAGTGCTCCTGCCAGCGGACGAAAAGAGGCCGCAAGCGACATTCTTCCGGATTGGCTACCGCTTTCTTAATATCCGCGTTCTAACGACAAATCAGATCAGAACTCCCTCGCCTTCATCTAGCGTCGCCTCATCAGACCTGCGGTCGGCGCGGCGCTCATTGATTCTCAAATGCTTGAGCTTTGCAATGATCCGCCGTGTGCCGATGCTTCCGGTGTGAAAAAGCGCGAACAGTGACCCAGGCACCGGAACGCTCAAGTATCTGCCCCATTTCTAGGATTTCGAGGGGTCACGACAGTCGCGTTCCGGGACTCCATACCGTCACCAATTTTCGCAATGAAATCGCAATAATACTCGACGCAGTCTCTTCCCAGGTCGGCGCGAACTGTTTTTGCACGATGGTGGGCGACGCCTTGCTATCACCAGCTCGCAAAGCTCGCGGGTGTGTGTCGTGGCGGGCAACGATGTCGACGGCGTCAAGCCGGTCGATGGCAAGCATGGTTGCGACGTCCGTATAGAACGGAGCGCTGAGAGCACGGTCGTTTCCGCCTTGGTGGGATCGACGTCGCAGACAGCGGCAAGCGCTGCGCCTTCGCTCGCAAGATCCTTCCACCCATGCAAATGGTTTTGCGCGTAGAAGCCGCAGCCGATGAGTCCAATGCGGATTGCCCCCGTTGCCATGTCTATCCAGCGACGATCGGTGCTGAAGATGGTGGCCTTCATGAAATTGGCGGGTTGACGCCGCAACGAGATTTGTCAGTACCCGGCTTGACCCGCTGCCATGCCGCCTCATTCCGAAAGTTGCATGCCAGGCTGCCGCTCGCTCCGTCGGTTCCCCAGCTGCGAAGAAACGAAAGTTGCACGTCAGCTTAATATGCCTGATCATGGCGGTTGGTACGGCGGAGATATCAAGTGGCAGCCAATCCTCGAAACGGCATGCATCCGTCGGCTCCCGGACTGGCGGGCATTCTTTCCGCAGCCACCGCCCACCCGCGCACGTCCTTGCCCACTGTCGCAACTGTCGTGACGACGGTAGCCGCCTTGTACTTTGGGCGCGAGGTTTTCCTGCCGATTGCAATCGCGGTGCTTTTGACCTTCGCGCTTGCCCCGGTGGTTTCCGCGCTCAAACGAGCCGGCATACCCCGCCTTCCTGCTGTCATTGTAAGCGTGCTCAGCGCATTCGCGGCGCTCGCCCTATTCTCTTTCATTGCCGCGTCGCAGGTCAGCGAACTGGCGCAGAACATCCCGGCCTACCAAACAAACATCCTGACCAAGATCCGCTCGCTCAAGGAAACTGGCGTCGGCGGAGGTATAATGGCCAGATTGAGCGGGGTGATCGAGCGCGTCGGCCAGGAGATCGATCAGCAGGGGCCGTCGCCGCCTCCCGCGGCGAGCGACAAGCCGCAGCGTGAACCGATGCCTGTCGAGATCGTCTCGCGGGAAAAGCCGATCGAAGTCCTGCAGAACATCATCGGCCCGCTGATCAGCCCTCTGGCGTCGGCCGGGCTGATCGTAATCGTCGTCATCTTCATGCTGCTGGAGCGGGAGGATCTGCGCGATCGTTTCATCCGCCTTGTCGGTTACGGCGACCTCCACCGAACCACTCAGGCGCTTCAGGATGCCGGCAAGCGGGTCGGTCAATATCTGCTCATGCAGTTGGTGGTGAACACCGTCTACGCCATACCGATTGCGGCCGGGCTCTGGGTCTTGGGCATTCCCAATGCACTGCTGTGGGGATTGCTGGCGCTGGCCCTGCGCTTCGTTCCCTATATTGGCCCGGTCATTGGTGCGCTGCTGCCTATATTCTTGGCGCTGGCCGTGGCGCCTGGCTGGTCGCTCGTCCTGTGGACCGCCGCCCTGTTCGTGGTGATGGAGTTGGTCACCGGCAACGTCGTCGAACCCTGGCTTTACGGCTCGAGGACGGGGCTCTCGCCACTGGCTATCATTGTCGCGGCGATCTTCTGGACCTGGCTGTGGGGTCCGCTCGGTCTGGTTCTGTCGACGCCGCTCACCGTCTGTCTCGTCGTGCTCGGCAGGCACGTGCCGCAGTTCGAATTCCTCGACGTGCTGTTCGGCAACCAGCCGGTGCTCGAACCTCATGCCCGGCTCTACCAGCGACTGCTGGCTGGCGATCCCGACGAAGCCACCGACCACGCCGAGGAGATGCTGGAGGAGAAGTATTTGATCGAATTCTACGACAAGGTCGCCATTCCCGCCTTGCTGCTCGGTGAGCAGGACCGCGTGCGCGGCGTGATGGGCGACCAGCAAAGGCGGCAAGTGGCGGCCAGTGCTCTGACGCTGGTGGCAAACCTCGACGACAACGCACAGGAGGAAGCAGAGGAAGATGACCCGGAGGTGGCCGAGGACGCACGGGCGAATGCGGGAAAAGAGGCAGCCGGAGAGGGCAAGGATGCCGAGGGCGACGACGACACCGAGCTGCCGGATGGCACCGACATGTCGGTGCTTTGTGCCGGCGGGCGCGGCGAACTCGACGATGCCGCCGCCGCAATGTTGGCGCAGGTGCTCGAAGTCCAGGGCGCGACCGTGTCGAAGGCGGGCTTTGCCGATATGGAGCCGGCAAGCATTCGCCGCCTCGAACTCGACGCGGTCGACACCGTCGTGGTCGGTTTCCTGAACCACGATTCCGTCAAGCACGCCCGATTTCTGGTGCGCCGTCTGAAGCGCGCCAAGCCGGCGTTGCGGGTAGGCATCGTGTTCTGGTCGGAGACCGGGGACGACAACACGGAAGCAGCCGCTGGGCTGGCCAGCGACAATGCCGATTTCGTTGCGCATAGCATGGCCGACGCCGTGCTGGGTGCGTTGTCAAACGATCCGCCGGTCGTGCTCAAGCTCGCTGTCAAACGCCGCATACGCCGCCGACCGCCAGCCCGCAAGAAAGTGTCGCTTGCAGCGGCAAACTGAGTCCCGGCAATCAAGTAGTGAGCCCCCGAGATTTGCTAATTTAACAAAACCGCAATTTGACACTCCCGCTGGGGACGACCGAGTAACTCCCCCGGGCCTAGCCCAGGATCAGGCAAGGCGACGCGGCCCCTGGCTCGGCCACGCCGGGCAGCCTGCGCGTGCCCCGCAGCCGGTTGCGGAGGTCTCCTTTTTTAGTCTTTCTAACGGTTTGGTGTTCAATCCAGTTCAGGATCGTGCCTAGTTCCCCATATAGCATGGCGACGCATACGGCCACCCATCGCGCGACCTGTGCTGCTGGATCAGTTCACTCGTCTGTATGAAGGCTGGATGGGCAAATGCGACCTCTACGTAAATATCTCGCGGCGCAGACTGCCGCCGTCGTCACTTTGAAATTTGATGCCGTTGAAAAGATTGTCAGCTTCCGCCAGCGGCGAGAAGCAATGGACCTTGGTGGGCCACAGAAGGACGACCGTGCATGTGCAATGCAAGTCGGGGCAATCTGCTGGATACACAGCTAATGCCAAAATGCACCAAGGCGAAGTAAGCATTCCCAGGAAGTAGGTCTACCAAGCTGCGAGAACGTTCCCCCGAATGCACCTGCACCTCTGCGGGCCGGCGGTGCGACGCAAGTCCTGTCTTAGTGCTTGAGAGGTCACGCTTCCGTGATCGCGTAACATTCGGCCAAAATTTGCGAACTCTAAAAGGGCAATTGTGCCCCTATGGGAGTAAGCAAATGAACGCGATCAAGCTCGTTGCTCTTGTCGGCCTTGTCGGGTTTTCCGCCTCACATGCCTTTGCCGAAGACACGATGGGTAAAATGACGATGATGAAGGGTGGAGAAGTCACGGCGATTATGCCGGATGGGCACATGGGAACGATGATGCCCGACGCAAAGATGAGTGCCGAAATGATGAAAATGGCGAAGCCGATCAAACATTGCATGATGATGATGACAGACGCCAAAGGCAAGGCGTACATGATCGACACGTCAACTAAGAAGGCCCAGGCCGAATGTGAAAAAATGGCGATGTAAGCTGACAAACTCCCCGCCGGCATGCGCGTCGGCGGGACATCTCGCGCTTCGGTGTTGCTGGGTCCTCAACAATGTCGCGGCTCAGGTCGCGCCGGTTTGTCGACTTGAGGCGCCCGCGATGGCAGGATCGACGATCCGAACCGTCTCGTCCGCGACGTCGGAAACCACAGCGAAACGACCGCTGGGGTCAGAATCAATGGCTGATCACAAGCGACACAGCGCGCAACAGAATGAGATCAGCCTATCCTGTTACGCCCCAGGAGTTATAATCTCAGTGCAGAGGTACCTGGGCTAACCAAGCTCATGCCGAAGCATTTGAACGATTGGCTCGCCGGCGCGTTGATGCCCATGGGAATAGAACCTGTCTTCGTAGTTGGCACGTCAGAGGGTGGCGTGACAGCCTTGCAGCAGTTGCTTTCCGCTCTTCCTGAGGATTTTCCAAGGGCCGTGCTCGTCGTCCTCCACGTTGGAGCCCACAGAAGCAATCTCCCTTGGCTGCTGAACCAACGCGGACCTCTTCAGGCTGTTCATCCCAACGACGGCGACGCAATCACCGCCGGGCACATCTACATCGCTCCCCCCGACCATCATATGATTGTTGAACGTGGCATTATTCATTTAACCAAAGGGCCGCGGGAGAACTGGGCCCGCCCGGCGATCGATCCGCTGTTCCGAAGCGCAGCCAAAGCGTACGGTCCCAATGTCGTCGGGGTAATCCTGACGGGAGGGCTCAATGACGGCACCGCTGGATTGTATGAGATTAAGGAACGCGGTGGCACCAGCGTCGTGCAAAGCCCGGACGATGCCGCCAATCCCAGCATGCCGCAAAGCGCTATCGACCACGTGACCATCGATCACTGCACATCGTTGGCGGAGATGCCGAAGCTCCTGATGCGCCTGGCAGGGGCCAAGGTTCACGAAGTCATCGGATATGGTGAGGATGGGGATAAGGAGATGACTGCGGAGTTCACCCAAAATCATCCTGTCGCGATCACCTGCCCAGATTGCGGCGGGGCACTGCGGAAGACTGAATTGGGATCGCTGTCTCAATTCAGGTGTCATATTGGCCACGTCTACACCGCAGAAGTGATGTTGGCCGCGCAGTTCCTGGCACTTGAACGGGCGCTTGAAACGGCGATGCGATCACTGGGCGAGCGTGCCGAACTCTGCCGGCAGATGGCCGAAAAGACCAACGACCGGGGTACGGTCGCAAATTGGGAGACGGCTATGCATGAGGCGACAGATCAAAGGTTGCCGATCGAAACGCTTTTGACGCGGCAATGGATTCATCCACATTTTGGACGTACAGATAGATAGATAGAGGCCGCGGGCGAGCTGGGAGCTCGAACAGGCGGGGCTTGTAACTCAGCGAAGGCGACACTATCGACAAGCAATTGCCTACCGGCAGGAAGACGCCGCCCGACTTGGGTTTGGTCGTCGGAATTGGCGCATCCGCTGGCGGCCTCAGCGCCTTTACGAGCTTCTTTGCAAACATGCCAACCGACAGCGGCATGGCGCTTGTCCTTGTCCAGCACCTGGCACCCGACCATCGAAGCATGCTGGCGGATATCCTCGGCAAGGTGACCGCGATGAAGGTGGTCGAGGCTGAAGACGGTATGCCGGTGGCCGCGAACGCGGTTTATGTCATTCCGCCGAACGCTACATTGACGTTCAAGGCTGGGCGCCTTCGGGTTTCGCGTCCGGCGCCGCCGCGCGAACATCGAAGGCCTATCGACACGTTCTTCTTTTCTCTGGCGCAAGACCAGGGTGAAAACGCCGTCTGCATCATTCTCGCCGGCACCGGCAGCGACGGCACGCTCGGATTGAAGGCTATCAAGGAAAATGGCGGGCTGACGTTAGCCCAAGCCGAATACGACCACATGGCAATGAGCGGTATGCCGCACAGTGCCGCTGCCACGGGCTTAGTGGATGCGGTGATGGCGGTAGAAGACATGCCTGCCAAACTTCTGTCCTACAAAGGCCATCTGCTGACGGTCGCACCAGTCAAGGGCGAGGATGGGACGCGCCAGGACATGGCCGCCCATCTTAAAACGATCAGCAAGCTCTTGCACACAAGGATCGGGCACGACTTCAGCTTGTACAAGGAGAACACGCTTGTCCGCCGCGTTCAGCGCCGGATGCAGGTTTTGCAGATCGACAAGGTTCCCGCTTACATAACACTCCTCAAGAAAGAGCCGGATCAGCTCGAATTGCTGTTTCGTGAATTCCTTATCGGCGTCACGCATTTCTTTCGCGATCCGCAAGCCTTCGAAGCGTTGGAGCTGATAGCCATCCCGAAATTGTTGGAAGACAAGGGTGCCAGCGACGCGATCCGCATCTGGGTGCCGGGTTGCTCGACGGGAGAAGAAGTCTACTCGATCGCAATCCTGGTGAAGGAGGAGGCGGAACGGCGAGGCATCGCTTCGAGGATACAGATATTCGCAACCGACATTGACGACCGAGCGGTCGCCATCGCCAGGGCCGGGCGTTATCAAAAGGTCTCCGGCGTTTCTGCAGAACGCCTCGACCGTTGGTTCACCAAGGACGGCGACGAGCATTGCCCGGTGAAGGAAATCCGCGAGCTATGCGTTTTCTCGCCCCATAGCGTCGTCAAGGATCCGCCATTTTCGAAGCTCGACCTGATCTCGTGCCGAAACATGTTGATTTATATGAACGCCGATCTGCAGGATCGTGTGCTGCGCAGCTTCCACTACGCCCTCAAGCCAAACGGCATTCTATTTCTTGGGCCATCGGAAGGAGCGACAAGACTCAGCAAGGCGTTTAGAACCCTCGACAAGAAGCACCGTGTCTTTGAGCGCGGTGATGCAAAGGTGATACTACCCGAGCTTTCGATCTCTGCCGATAGGCTGCCACCGCACCCTACCACCGCAGCCGGCTCTTCGCCCGGGGAGGATCGAATTGAGAGGAATGCGAGACGGGCTCTTGAGCAATATTCGCCTGTCTTTGTGGTGGTCGACGAGCAACACGACATTGTGCGCTTCTCTGGCGGGGAAGTGGGCCATTATCTTGAGCCATCGTCGGGGACGGCTAGCCTGAATCTGTTCGGGCTTCTTAGGAAGGCGCTGCGGCCATCCGTCCGCGCCGCCATTCAAACCATGCTCACCACTAAACGTGCCGTCGTGAATGAGAATGTTGCCCTCAGGATCGACGGCAAGAGCCGGGCCGTGACCGTGATCGTCACGCCAATCGCCGGCGGGTTCTGCGTGGTCGCCTTTCAAGGCTCGCGTGTTGCAAGCATGGGCAACGCCGCCGTCACGCCTGGCGAACACCCAAACGTCGGCACGGAGGCGCTGGAACACGAGCTGCGGACCACAAAAACTCAGCTTCAGTCCACAATCGACGAATTGGAGACGACAGCGGAAGAGATGAAGTCGGCCGCCGAGGAGTATCAGTCGGTGAACGAGGAATTGCAGTCTTCCAATGAAGAACTCGAAACCGCGAAAGAGGAGATGCAGTCGGTCAATGAAGAGCTGCATACCGTCAACGCCGAAATGACCGCCAAGAACGAGACAATGACGCTGCTGAACAGCGATCTGAAAAACCTGCTCGACAGCACCGACATTGCGACGATCTTTCTCCACAATGATCTTCGCATCAAAAGCTTCACCTCCGGCATGACTGATATCTTCCATTTGCGCGACGCCGATCGTGGCCGCCCGGTGACAGAGATTGTCACGCTGCTGAACTACTCCGAGTTGCAGGACGACGTGCGCAAGGTGCTGCGCGACCTGGCCGTGCTTGAGAAAGAGGTCCGCGTCGGCGAGGAAGGCATGACGTTCATCATGCGCATTCACCCCTACCGCACGGTCGATAACGTGATCGATGGCGTCGTGATAACGTTTGTCGATATAAGCGCCCGCAAGAAAGCCGAGGAACATACCGCGCTCTTGATGGGCGAGCTTGACCATCGGGTAAAAAACATCCTGAGCATCGTTTCCGCTGTCGTCAAACAGACTTTGAAGACGAGCACATCGCCAGAAGCATTTACCGCCAGCATGGAGGGTCGTATCACGGCAATATCGCGGGCTCACGGGGTGCTCACCCGGAACGGTGGACAGGACGAGGCGCAACTACGCGATCTCATTGAGACCGAATTAGCCCCATACGATCGGCGCGGAAATAATCTGAAGATTATTGGGCCAGATATAGCGCTTACCCCGAAGGCCAGCTTCGCGGTAGCGATGGCAGTCCATGAGCTTTGCAGCAACGCGGCCAAATACGGAGCGCTTTCCACCAGTGCTGGGCACCTTGCGGTTGAGTGGTCGATAATCGGGAGCTTCGCAGGCTATACCCTGAAGCTGGCCTGGACGGAATCCGGGGGCCCCACAGTTTCTGACCCTACCAGACGGGGATTTGGGACGACCTTGATCGAACGCGGCCTAACCCATGAATTCGATGCTACCGTGATCCGGCAATTCCTCCCCCAAGGCTTGCACTGCACAATCGACATTCCGCTGACTGCGGAGGTTGGGCATGCGCGAATTCCACGAGAAACACGGGACGCGTGATGACAATCGGTGAAATGGCGGGATTTCGCGTTCTTCTGGTTGAAGACGAGATGCTCATCGCGATCGAAATCGAAGACACGCTGAAGGATTTCGGATGCGAAGTCGTCGGCCCCACAGGGAAGCTCGAAACCGCGCTTCAACTGGCTACCGACGAAATGATCGATGCGGCGATCCTCGACGTGACCATTCGCGGCGGAGAGGTGTTTCCCGTTGCAGAAAAGCTGCTGGAGCGCGGCATTCCATTCATGCTTGCCAGCGGTTACGGCGAATGGGCGCTGCCAGACAAAATGCGCGATCGGCCGCGCTTGACCAAGCCGTTTACATCCGAGGAACTGCACGTCCAAATACGAGCGCTCGGCAAGGAAGCGGCTGACCGCAAGAGGCTTGGTTAGCGTTCTTGTTCTAAAGGGGGGCCAAGACGGTGGTGAATAACATTCATCCTTCCGCCGAGGTGATCACAAAGAATTGAGGTAGCGAGCTTTTGCTGCCTTTCTCTCCGTCCAACCACTCGGAAGATGATGATGCGCCTTTGGCGTCTCCGTAATTGTCGTCTCCAGCTCACTTCGCCGAGCTAAGGAGGTGAGTAACCAGTGCGCGAGTACAGCAAGCGCAAGAAGCTACTCCAGGAGCAGCAAACTTTACCCGCCCAGCCATCGGTCAAAAAACAGACAGCTCAACAAGGCTTGGCCAGTAAACGCCTGCAATGGAAAGGGATTAATGGATCGTCCTTTGTATTTTTTTGGCAGAATTTTTCTCAAGACCGCCGGGCTTCTACGTAATGCTCGGGCAGCCTCACTTGCGCGGCGATCGCCAGTTCGTCCGTTGGAAGTTACATCCTGTCCATATCAGCCATGGCGTTGACCGGCGTCGTCCTTATCCAGAACAACCGTGATACCCGTGCGATGCAGGCCAAATTGAACGAAATTATTGTGGCGCTGGACAATGCGCGAAACGAGGTGGTTGGTCTCGAACATGCTTCGCACGCGGAAATTACCGCTGAGATCGAGAAAATCGAGCAGAACGCTGCCCTTTCGAACAAGGGTGAGACCTCAAAAGAGAAACTATCGCGTTGACGAAATGGAAGACGACATCGTGCGCAAGACACATGCAATCAAAGCGCCGACGCCGTTCGAAGCTGCAGGAAAGATTAGCCAAACTGTGAAGCTGACCAAGCAGCCTGAAGGCGATTGGGTGAGGGTCACTGACGAAGAGAAGGGGCTGGTTTTCGGCTACATTCCGACGTCGTGATACGATGCACGCGTGGCATGACCGAGACGGGCGGATCAATTTACCTTTAGACGAGGAAAGCGATGCGTACGGCACCGCATAGGGGCGGGCTTCCGCGATCACGAATTGGTGGTCTTGGCTGAAGAGGCGAACGACCCCCGTCGAATGCGCCTGAACCAGTTCAGCGCTATCAGCCCAACGATAGAGGCGACGACGAAGATAGCGGCGAATGAACCCAGGTAGAACAAGGAGTTTCTCATGGCTTCGACGACAGCAGCGTTAGTCTGGTATTTGGTAATCGACCAGCCCAGGGAACGCATAGTCGTACTGCCCAGCACATTCGACAAGCGTGAACAATGTACCGCAGCCATCGCCGAATATCAGAAGCAACCAACGCCGGCCGGCTGGACGCTGCAGTGCGTGCCGAGCGCCTCGCCTTTCACTGACAATAGCCCCGCGCAGTAAATCCGCCTCCGTTGAGAGACTTCCTATTACGCGAGCGAAATGCTGGCCCGTATCGTTTAAAAGCCCGCGCCCCTGGCGGAGAACGCGGGCCGATCAGGGTTTCCCCGATCTTCAGCAGGGCATGGTTTCAGTCTCCCTGTCGTCTTCAAGCGCACTACCTGCCGCGATGCACAATTAGAGATGGCTAATACTCCGTTAAGTCGGTTTTGGTCGTCGAATGAAAGTCGGCTTCCATTCGCGGTTCCGCTTCCGCTGCTGGCCTTCGTAGTCGGGAATGGCACGGCCGGCGGCCTGCAACACGAAGCAACCGAAGCGCCCGACAGGTATACAAATGTCCCTACGGCTTGCCCGCATATGGCGCCTACAGTTGTATGACCGTTGAGTTCGTGAAAAGAAGACTCTCAAGTTTCAAGTGTCAGGCCGTTTTCGACGCGAGATCGCTGCTTGGGTGACTACCGTGCTCTATCGAATAGGCTCGGGTAACTCAGCTCCGAGCAGAAAGATCAGGGAGGAATAGTAAACCCACAAAAGGATGATGATCAGGGCACTTGCCGCCCTGAACGATGACCCGACAGCGCTGCTGCCGATATGCCAACCGATGAGGCTCTTTGCCAGCCGTGAACAGCCCGGCTGTGTCGAAAGCCCCGACCCAGACGTCGCGCCATTCCAGATCCCGGTCTGGAGGACCTTGTAAATGGCTTCAAATAGTAGCGCGATCAGCAGATAAGACATCGGCGCGTTGACAAGGGCGATAATCGGGGCGCCGAACGGCAGCACATGATTGATGCTGGCGCTCAAAGCTGCGCTTGCCGGGCTGGCTACAAGGGAAACCATCAGGAGGAAGCTTAATGCAATCACTAAGCCGAGACTGACGGTCCGGCCCGAATAGGCGTGACAAAGACGCGCCCTGGGGTTTGGTCTTCCAGATGACAACGACTGTCGTTATTATGCCCGATGAGGGGTTTGGGAACTTTGGAGAGCGCCTTGCAGCACCTCCGGCACCTTGACGGCATCGGGCCAAAAACCAAGCCGGCTAATGGCAACGATTAGCAGCAATAGCAACGTCACGGCGAAGAACGCCATCGCAGCCGCATGGGTGAGAGCATTGTCTTCTATAAACCCCGATAGCTTTCTCTCAACCGCCAAGCTTCTTTCAGCATGTGCATTGCCTGAGCTGGCCTAAGGCAGAATAGAGAAATGGTAGGCAAAGACAGTTCCCTCAAGCTTCAGGATTTTGCCGATGAGCCTTCACCGCTAGCTCCTTGATGCATTCCACATTCTCACCGCAACGATCCATGATTTCGCGCGCTTTGAAAACCGAGATACCATACTGGGTCGCGATTTGCGCTGCCTCGGAATCAACAGGCTCGTCGGTGTCGTCTTGGGACGTATTCATAGTTCGATGTCCTTGAAGGCTAAATGTCCTGAACAACAAACATCAAGGCTGACCAAAGGTTCCCACAACACGCTCTGATCGCACCGGCGGCGGTTGCGAAGAGAGCCTTCGTCGGCAGCCAGAACTGGTCCACCAATGGTGGTACGTCCTTGCTGGTCTGCACGTATGGTGCCAATTTACAGGAATGAAAACCGAACGCTTCCAAATGAGCGCAAACCCGGACTTCCTAAAGCTCGTCGACAATTGGCGCCGGTCGCAGCCGGACATTCCCGCGAGGGCAGAGGCCATACGACGCATCGTCGCAAACGCGCTTGATACTACCGAAGCACCGAGCCTGTCGGCGTTAGTCCGCGACTGGTTTGCCTCGAACCCCACCAGGCTTGCTCTCTTTGGATTTGACGGATCAGTCACCGTGGAACGAGCCGTCGACGCGCTGCTAAAAGACAGATATCAATCGCCCGTCATACCCGCCAAGCTGATGCTTGAGGCATTTCAACATGAGGCCGACCCGATCGCCAAGCAAATCGTAGCGCTGCTTCAACGCCTCGCCTGACAGAAAATCGCTGGCCGAATTGTGGCACCGGGCTTACGAGTTCGGGGCGACCGCGTTCAATTGCGTTGGGGAACAGGCGTGGAACTTCGACACCACGCCGCGAACTGGAAACGAACGCCCTATCTGCCAGTTCGGATGGTGGACCAGGACAGCGAAACAGACGCGAGCACACAGCGTTTGCCCGCGCCCGTGTTGGAAACAGCCCGCTGCCAAGGTCGATTGGGGCGAGGCAGCGGGCTGTGGGTGTGGATCCGGAGCAGCGAAGGGAAATGTTTCGCTGCTCCGGTTTGGTCTATGAAGGGACGGCACATGACAATGCGAGAAGGCGGGTATATAGTCCGCCTTCAACGTTTGGGCCTAGATTCAGCCGCCCATCTTCTTTGCCATCGCGCAGAAATCTGCATGCGACTTGCTAGTCGTAGCATCGCCGCAGTCTTTCAGCAACCGCCTTCTGTTCCTCGGGTTTCATGGCCGTCCATGCAGTCTTGAAATCCGCTTCCGACCTCAAAGTTTTCATGCCGGCATCGGTGAAGAATGGCGACATCGTTGCCGGATCGTCGAGCGCTGATGTGTTCCCAGCGGAGAGTGCTGACCCAGTCATCATTGCGAGCGCCATCGCGGCCATGCTGAGCATCTTGATGTTCATGAATATTTCTCCTTTAGGGTCATTCAAAAAACTAACCCGTAGGAGGAACGTCCACTTATTGATCCGGTCCCCAGCGCCCTACCCGCTTCTTCTCCTTAAGCCGTAGTGGCTTGCGGCGGCCAAAGTTCGCGCACGCCTTTTGGTTCCAATAAGCATTTATTATTTTAGCGGAACCTAATCTATATGGCCGGATTAGAATGGGCATGAGCGAGCATAAGCGTCACGCCATTCCAGAGTTGGCCGTTTTAGATCAGCTATCCGATGATCCGGTGATCGCCACGCATCTTGCCTTACAAGATGTTACAAGCATCAGAAAACTTCAATTTTAATTTCGTCAGCCGGGAACTAGAAGCCGACCCTTTCTACGAAGCCGACCCTTTCTACATGGAAGAGCCGCAAAAGGGCGTCAAAGCATCAATCTTATTCGACAATACCGACCCCCTGCTCCTCGGTCTCTTTGCCGCCTATTTCTTGATAGTGACGGGGATCACTGTGTTCGTGTTGCTGCACTGGGGTCATGTTCCTTGGGCACGCTTTTCCGAGCTCCCGTCGTCGCCCTTCGTTCCCCTGCAAACTTTCGGAGAAAATGCGGGATGCCCCTATCTGACAAACTTCGCGACGTAGCGATCGAGTTTCGATGCCCCGCCTGTTCACGTGCCATGGTGAGAACGGGATCCTGGCTGAAAACGATCGCCAGTTTCAAATGCGATAGATGCAACGCTAAAGTGCGGATCGGCTACGAAGAGAAGCTGGAGATTTTCGAGCGCTACCTTAGAAGGCGCCAGCAGGACGGCGGAATTACCGCACGGCTGAAGAAGTCAGGCGAAAAATCGCAGCTGAAGCCAGGTATCGATCTTCTGTCGGTCGCGACGAGCAAAATGGATCGAACTCACCCAATCAGCCTGAAAGCTTCCACCGGATCGAGTACGGTTACTCCGAATTGGCAACCTGCCTCGTCGACCGCCGATTCTCTCCGGCCGCTGACCGACGCCGTCAAGCGGGAAGACATCAAATCCCCGTAGCCAGGCCTCCGCCCGTTACTGACAGTGGCTTGGCCATAAGGGCGAAAGGCGGACTTGCCTGCCTCGCGTTCGACGCCCAGCAGGTCAAATTCGGCGATCGCATAACTCTTGATCTTCAGCCAGTTTGTGACGACCGCTACGGTATTTGCTAACGCGGCGCTTCGAGACCATGCCCTCGTTATCGCCTTGGGGTCGCCCGGCAGGGGCCGGCTGAATTGGAAGGTAAGCGCTGTTCCGGCAGCACCTTTCGCGCGTGGACGTGAGGGACGATGGTCGGAGCCTTTGAGGGCTTCGACACATGACGATTTCAGAGCGTACGCTCAAGTCCAGCGACCTAGAGCCGGCGCGGCGGTTCGAGGTGTTCACGGGTTCCGGTCGGCGGCGGGAATGGCTGCCGGAGGAGAAGGCTCGGATCGTAGCGGAAAGCTACGAGGCCGGCGAGACCGTGAGCGCGGTGGCCCGGCGTTATGCATTGTCCCCGCAGCAGCTGTTCGCCTGGCGTCGGGCCGCGCGTCTGCCGTTGGCAGAAGCGCCGGCACCGGAATCGTTGTTTGTTCCGGCGGTGGTCGCAGCGCCGATGTCGGAGCCAGCGGCGAGGCGCGGGTCGTCGCCGCGGAAGCGGAAGGCCGCACGAGACGGCGGGGTGATCGAGCTGGAGATCGACGGCGTCGCGATGCGGGTCGGCCGTGGCGCCGACGCCAGGACGGTGGCGGCGGTGATCCGTGCGCTGAAGGCCACGTCGTGATCGGGCCGACGGGTGCGGTCAAGGTCATGGTCGCTACAAAGCCGGTGGACTTCCGCAAGGGCGCAGAGGGCTTGGCGGCGCTGGTGCGCGAGACGATGGGCGCCGATCCATTCAGTGGCGCAGTCTATGTCTTCCGCGCGAAGCGGACGGACCGGATCAAGCTGATCTTCTGGGACGGCACCGGGGTCTGCCTCTATGCGAACTAACTGGCTTCATACTACAGCCCTTTCCTTGAGATCGGAGCATTTTGAGGAGTTGAGTTGGCGGATGGCCTCTGCCCGATGGGCAAGCTGGTTCCATCGGCTGCACTGTTTGGCTGGGACGTGCGGTCCGGGCAGTTCATAGAGGCCGATATAGCCGTTGTAGGCATGTCTTTTCACGATGCCGTATTTCGCCCATCTGACCAGGGTGCATTCGGTGATTCCAAGTTTTGCGCAGGCTTCTGCTTTTGTCAGCATTCCCCGCTCGCGCAGCCGGTCGTAGCGCGAGCGCAGACCATATTGCTTGACGAGATAGATGACGCGCAAGTCGCTGAACTGGGTGTCAGCCTTACCGCGCCGCGCTGAGCCGCCGGGACGGATTCCCCTTGCATTCAGGATGTCAGCGATTTCAGCGCAGATATGCTCGTCGAGAAGCTTGTCGACCAATTCGACCACCTCGGGCCGGGTCTTTACCTGCTGTGCGGAGGTTTTCGGGTTCTGAGTGATCAATGTTTCGGTCTTTCCGCCTCTGAAGCGGATGTGTATCCGTGTCTCTCCCTCGGCCTGGAACTTGAGCAATGTGATGTCTTCGACGAGATAGGCAAGGAGCCGCTTGCGTTCTCGGTTCGGCAAGGCGGGGTCGCGCCAGACCGTTTTGAAGTCGGCCGTCATGGCGATCAATCGATCGCGGATTGCATCGTCGAGTGTCGCTCGGTCTGCGCGCAGAGCACTCTCTCTTTCTTCTCGTAGATCAGACAGCATGCGCAGTTTGTCGTTCCATTCGCGTTCAAGGGTGTCGGCGACCAGGCGGTTGTTCGGATCGACCAGCATAAACCGCCGCTGTGCAAGATCGGCATCGATTTGGGCGCGTTCGACGGCACGGAGCCGGAGTTTGTCCGCTTCGTCATAGCGCGCTTCGATCTCTTTTCGGATCTCCAGAGCTAACTCCACGGCGGCGGGCGTCATTTCCGCAGCGATCAGTTCACCGATCGCCGCGTCGACGGGCCAGCCTGCGATCGACTGGCAGTGAGGCTCACCCCGAGAGACGTAGGCGCGGCTGCAGACGTACCAAGTGTCCACCTGACCGCGCCGGGTGACGTAACGGGCCCTCATGTGACAGCCACACCGCCCGCATATGACGCGCCCCTGCAACAAAGCCGCGCCTTCGCGCGGTGGCGAGATGCGCGCGGTCTGGTAGCCTTGGCCATTGGCCTCGAGCGCCTTGAGGTTGTGCTGGAACTGCTCCCAGCTGATATAGCCGGGATGTGCGTCCGGGATGCATGCGAGCCATTCATTGGGCTCACGTTTGCGGAACTGTTTCTTTCCGTCGACGGTTCTGCGGTAAAGACGCTGACCATAGGCATAGACGCCCGCGTAGCGAGGATTGTGCAGCGTGCGTAAGGCCGCCGATGTGGTCAGCGGTTGGAAGACCACCCGCTTGCTGTTGCGGAACCGGGATGGGAAGAGCAGACCTTCCCTGGCAAACGCCTTGACGGTCTGCGTGGCCGACCCGACCCGCGAGAACGTCTCGAAGAAGTGGGTGATCATCTCCCGGATCTGAGCGTCTGGATCAAGGACCACATCGCCAACCTCGTTGTAGATGAAGCCGGTCGGAAGGGGACAGCGATATTCGCCGCGGCGTGCTTTGTTGAGAATGCCACCGCGCAACCGGGCTTTGATAACGTGCAACTCGGCCTCGCTCATCGTGCCCTTGAGGCCCAGCAGAAGCCGGTCATTGAAGTTAGCCGGATCGTAGACGCCATCTTCGTCGAGAATGAGCGTGTCGGCCAAAGCGCAGATCTCCAGCAGCCGATGCCAGTCCGCGTTGTTTCTGGCGAGGCGAGAGACTTCCAGGCCCATGACGATCCCCGCGCGCCCCATGCCGACATCGGACACCAAGCGCTGGAAGCCTTCGCGCCACGACGCTGAAGCGCCGGATTCGCCCTGGTCGCTGTCGATGACGGTGATCTGGTCGTCGTGCGATGCAAGCCCGATCGCGCGACCACGAAGATCGTATTGACGCTTGGTGCTTTCGACATTCTCCATGACCTGGCGCATCGATGACTGTCGGATGTAGAGGTAAGCGCTCCGCTCGAGATGATGCGATTGGACCTTGAGCTTTTCGTTCATGCTGTTCTCCGTTCAGGGGCCGCCATCACGATGGCGGCGAGCAAGTGGATGATTGTGCGTCGCTCGGACGTTTCGTCCGCGATCGGCAGCCTGGCTACAGGCGGCGAAGCCGCGGGTGGGGACCAGCCCGGCGCACGCAAGATCGCGCTAACCCAGGCCCACATGCCGCGATGCAGAAGGATGCTAAGACCACTGCGTGCCTCCACAGGGAGCGCGGCACCAAGCGCGGCGGCGCGCAGTATTTCGTATCGCTCCGTGGCGCGGGACTGCATCGCGCAATGCAATTGCGCACCACCACTGATGGTTACGCCGTTTTTTTTACGCCGAGCGCACGCTCGATTGTTCTGGGGTGGACATCGAGGCCGAACTCTGTCCAGAGCCGGTTCGTCAGTTCGCGTGCCCGAATGGGCTCGCCTGGAACCACTTGGGCCCTGAGAAAGGCCAGCACTTCGCTCTGGATCTTGTGCGGGCCGTGCGGGCCGCGCTTCCTCGGTACTAGGCCGGCCAGACCCGCGTCCTCGAAGTCCGCTTTGGCCTGGTAGAAGGTCGGGCGGGAGACGCCATATTCGTCGGACACCTCCGTTACCGACATTTTGTCGACGGATACGCGCCGCAGCATCTCGTACTTCACCTGCACGATGTCGCGCGGATCGAAGAAGCCGTCCTCCCGGAACTTCTGATCGCCGATTTTTTCCGGGGCTGGATTGAGCGTGCCATCCTCGGCCAAAGCGCTGGCTTTCGATTGCCTGTGTTTGACGCTGTCCGACACCTGCGCTGCCCCCCGATGTCGACTCAATTATCGTAATTATAAATATGCCGCGTATGATTAAACTGTCAAGCGTGTATCTGCCAACCAATCGCATATAATCTCTACTAATACAGCACATTCAGCGAAGCCCCCATGGATTTTGCGGCGTTATTTTCCTTACAACATCGGCGAAATTTCCTTTACAATCTTGCGGCGTTGCGCATCTCCCTTGCGATATGAGGCGCTCTACGAGACTGCTGAGTTCCAGTAGGTCGGTGAGGCTGCACAGTGCGCGCCCGTTTCCCGCGACAACCTCAAGGCTGGGCACGGCTGCATCGGTCCATTGCGGCGGAACAGAGCAAATCCGGCCATCGTCAAAGCGCAGCAGCAACAGCTTGCCCGCTCGGTTACCGCGCTTCCCAACGCAGGCACCGTGCTGCCCGGAATACGGATGAAAGGGGTGAGTCACCATCACAAACTGCAACGGGGACGATGAACCGCCTGCATTTCCAAGTGAGTTACAAGCGTCTGGAGGATGGTGAGTTCCGCTGGCCGAAAGTCCATGACGGCATGATGCGGCTGACGGCCGCGCAGCTGTCGGCGCTGCTCGAAGGTCTCGACTGGCGGCGGGTCCATGAAGCCCGCCGGACCCGCGTTCCGGTGCAGGCGGGGTGATCCGCGACCAAGTGAATCAGCCCGGATTCCACTGTCGCCCGGCGCCGGCGAATATGATCTGATCCGCTCATGGCGATGACGGCTGACCAGCTTCCCGACGATCCGGATGCGCTGAAGGCGATGGTCCTGGCCCGCGATGTCGAGAACGCCCGGCTGATCCAGATCATCAAGGAATTGCAGCGTCACCGCTTCGGCCGAAGAGCTGAGACGCTCCCCGAGGATCAGTTGCTGCTGGGGCTCGAAGAGGCCGAACAGATCGAGGCCGCCGGTGACGAAGAGCAGGCACAGACCGCTCTTGGCGAACGTCAGGCGCGTGTCACCAAGCGCAGGGCGAACCGCGGCGCGTTGCCACCCCATCTGCCGCGCACGGAGATGGTCGTCGACATCGAGGACCATGCCTGCCCGTGCTGCCGCAATAGCCTGCATCGGATCGGTGAGGACGTGAGCGAGCGGCTCGATATCGTTCCGGCGCAGCTGCGTGTGATCGTCGTGCGCAGACCCAAATATGCCTGCCGGGCCTGCGAGGACGTGGTGGTTCAGGCTCCCGCGCCGGCCCGGCTGATCGAGGGTGGTCTTCCGACCGAGGCAACGGTCGCCCAGGTGCTGGTCTCAAAATATGCCGATCACCTTCCGCTCTATCGCCAGGCGCAGATCTACGCCCGGCAGGGCATCAATCTCGATCGCTCTACGCTCGCCGACTGGGTCGGCCGCGCCGCCTGGCACCTACGTCCGGTGCATGAGCGGCTGCTTGGCAAGTTGAAGACTTCACCAAAACTCTTCGCCGACGAGACGACCGCGCCGGTGCTCGATCCCGGCCGCGGCAAGACCAAGACTGGACAGCTCTGGGCCTATGCCCGCGATGACCGACCATGGGAAGGGAGCGACCCGCCGGGCGTCGCCTATGTCTATGCGCCGGACCGGAAGGCCGAGCGTCCGATCGCTCATCTGGCGGGCTTTGCCGGAATCCTGCAGGTCGACGGCTATGGCGGCTATCGCGTGCTCGCCGACAAGAGCGGCGTCGTGCTCGCGTTCTGCTGGGCACATGTGCGCCGGCGCTTCTATGAACTCGCCGCGGCCGGTCCCGCGCCGATCGCCAGCGAGGTGCTGAGACGGATCTCTGAACTCTATCGCATTGAAGACGACATTCGTGGACGATCCGCCGAGCAGCGTCGTGCCATGCGCCAGGAAAAGAGTCGCCCCATCGTCGCCGATCTTGAGCCGTGGCTGCGTGAGAAACTCGGGCTGATCAGCCAGAAGACAAAGCTCGCCGAGGCGATCCGCTACACGCTCTCGCGCTGGGAAGGCCTCTCGCGCTTCCTCAACGACGGCCGCATCGAGATCGACAGCAACACCGTCGAGCGCTCGATCCGTCCGATCGCGCTCAATCGGAAGAACGCCTTGTTTGCTGGCTCCGACGGCGGCGCCGAGCACTGGGCCGTCGTCGCCTCGCTGATCGAAACCTGCAAGCTCAACGGCGTCGAGCCACTCGCCTACCTCGCCGATGTCCTCACCAGGATCGTCAACGGCCACCCAAACAGCAAGATCGACGATCTCCTGCCATATGCCTATATCCGGGCCATCGAACTCAGGGCCGTGGCCTGAGGTCAGCGCTTACTGATGATGGCAACACAACGGAGGAAGTCATGGCCAACGCACCAAGCACGATCATCGCCGCAGAACACCTCTCACTTGATGGCGTGTATCAGGCGCCAGCACGCACGGACGAAGATAACCGTGGGGGGTTTAAGCACGGGGGCTGGACAGTAGGAGATCATGACCCCGCCCTGGAAGAGGTCGTCGGCAAACATATGAGCGGCGGCTGGGCGCTGCTGGCCGGACGCATCACATATGAGGACCTTTACGAAGGATGGCACGTACGGCAGCCGGACAGTCCGATGACCAAGGCTTTGACAAATGTGCAGAAGTTCGTGGTCACCAGAAATGCAAGTTACCGACTGCCGTGGGAGAACTCGACTCTGCTCGCCGGCGATCCGTGCGCCAACGTTGCCAAGCTAAAGAAGACCGTCGGCACACCCCTCATCATCTTCGGCGCCGGAGAGTTGGTGCGCTCGCTTATGCAGGACAATCTCATCGACACCTTCATCCTAATGATCCACCCGCTCGTGATTGGGGAGGGACGTCGCCTGTTCGATGACACCGTGGTCTTCACTAAGCTTGAACTTGCGGACAAGCTCATCACAAAGACCGGTGTGATCGTGGGGACCTACAAACCAAAGCCGATGGCGATGTCGGCGTCGCCGATCGTTCGCTGAAGCTGCTTGAGAACTATCTGAAGCGATTGCTGCCCGAGCAACTCGAGGGCTTCAGGGCATCCTCCAGGTCGACGGTTATGGCGCCTACCGCACTCTCCCGACAAGCGTGCGGTGACACTCGCTTCTGCTGGCGCACGTTCGCAGGCCCTTCTATGAATTGGCCGCAGCCGGTCCCGCACCGATCGCCGACAAGGATAGCCGAGTTCTACAAAATCGAGGACGACATCCGCGGCCGGTCGGTCGAGGAACGTCGCGCCGTGCGCTAGGAGAGGAGCCGTTCGATCGTTGCCGATCTCGACCCCTGGTTGCGCGAGAAGCTCGGCCTCATCAGCCAGAAGACCAAGCTTGCCGAGGCCATCCGCTACACGCTCTCGCGCCGGGAGGGCCCGCTTCCTGGACGACGGCCGCATCGAGATTGACAGCAACGTCATCGAACGCTCCATCCGCGGAATAGCGCTTAGCCGCAAGAACGCACTCTTCGCCGGCTCCGATGGCGGCGCCGAGCATTGGGCGATCATCGCGCCTCGCTCATCGAAACCTGCAAGCTCAACGGCGTCGTGCCGCCCGGATATCTCGCCTGCGCGCTCACCAAAATCGTCAACGGCCATCCTAACAGCCAGATCGACGAACTCCTGCCCTGGGCCTATATCCGCGCCTCGGAGCTCAAGGCCGTGGCCTGAGAACACCGCTTACATTGGAAGTGGCTGTCCGCAAACGCAAAATCCCTCCGACTGGAGCACAGCCATGCCGATGTTCCTAGGAAGCATTTTCGGCCTAAGAAGGAATGGCCCGCGCCTGTTGCACAGAGCGCGGGCCGACCAATGAGGGACGTTGGCCAGCGGCCTTTATCCGGGGAGATGCGCGCCGCTATTCAGCAAACAAGCAAGCGCCCCCAACGTTCCCGCCGTTGAATAAAAGGTTTTGGCAGCAGACCCTCGCAGCCGGACACGCGAAGCCTTTGCGCTGAAATGGCTCCCGAACTGAAAACGGCCCCAAACCCGGATGAAAACCAGCCCCGCGAAGTACACAGAGAAAGCCCGCCGCTCGGAGGGGTACGGGGAGCGACGGGCCTTTCTTGTGACGGATGTGCTATAGCGAAGCCGCCGCGTGATAATAATGAATGGGCGCCGGTAAATGTCGGATCAGCAGTCGGATCTATCGTCCTTCGCCTTGGCGTATCCGTTTGGCATCGTATTGGCCAGCGAGTGGATGACGGCGCCTTTGCGCCCGCATCGATCGCATTTGAGGGATGCAGATATCCGCCTCTCGCCGACCATCTCATAGTCGGTCCCAAATCGCTCTATCAGCATGTCCATGTCCAGCGGCTTGCCGTGGCCGCAATTCGGGCCAGCGCAATTTGCCATCAATCCCATGCCCGATGCTTTGATTTCGGAGAGCGTCGTCATGTGGCGACGATAAGCCGCGCGCGGACAAACGAAAAGCCCGCCCCGGGGTGAACCGGAATGGACTCTTGATAATTTCTGCCTTGTTAAGCGACGGGCTTGGAACTCTGCACTGCTGCGGTGACGGCGGAAAGCTTCTCGCGCTTCACCAAAGTCGGCCGCTCGTATGTCTTCTTCATAGGAATCCCCTGTTTCACCCTCAAGCGCCAAATTGGGTAGCGTCTCAGTTTGAAATTTGACCGCGTCGTTGTCGCATCCGTTCCCGGTCTCCTATATGCTTAGCAGCATGGGAGCAGGGCAGTGAGTTATTCCACAAAACTTGGTAACGAGCCAAACGTCCTGGTGATCAACGACTTGTCCAGCAGGCAGGTCGTAAGCCAAGCGCGCGAACTCAAAGCGGGGAATATCAAATTCCGCATCTATGCCAGCGACGGCACATCGATCGAACTGTATGATCTTGAGCGTGCCGTGGAGGGCGACGACACATGAAGCCCTTCACAACCGTTACCGTCGTCCTCCTGGTTTTGATAGCCATAATGCATGCGCTACGGCTCTGGTTAGGCTGGGAGGTCACTGTAAATGGTCTCACTATCCCCATGTGGGCGAGTACGGCAGGCTTCTTTGTCGCGGCGGGACTGGCGATAGGGCTCTGGCGCGAAAGGCACATGTAGACTTCGGTCGAAATCGTTGCTTCAATCTCGATCAAATTTCAAACTGAGACACTACCCAACGGGCTGATGCTCTTCGTGACCTATCTGGGGAACTGGCAGGTCGTCAGCGGGCGCCATCTTGCTGACCCTCTACAAGAAAGCCGCCGGCTAAGAAGCAATACGATAATCGCTGCGGCCGTCGCGGCAATCGGCGTTGTTGTCTTGAGCCGTCAAAAGACCGGAGGCGCTGTCGGGTGGATTGTGAACCCTTGGCTAGATCACCTCCATGAAATCTCGACGGTACTGCCGTCCGTTTGAACCGCGCGCTCAGTTGTAGGCGAAGCCGGCCGCGATCAGCCCAAACCCGCCCAAGGCGAGCGACCCAATCCACGGCCAACGCTTGCCGTGCATGATGATGGACAGCGTCGCGACGGCGATCGAAATGTGCAGAAGCGTTACTGCGAATGTCAGGACGTGATGTCGATGCGCCCGGACATCGCTGTCGTGCAGTTTTCCATCGACTTGCTTTTCAAAATCGACCGCTTTGGCCTGAGCGGCATGGCCTTCGACCTGTCGTCACCGCATGGGCGGATGCTAGTCTAGCGACCTTCCTCTCCGGCATCGCGGAGTTCGAACGCGACCTGATCAGCGAACGGGTCAAATCCGGCCTCGCCGCAGCAAAAGCACGCGGCAAAAAACTCGGCCGCCAAGCTGGCGACCGACCTAAATCAGATCCCCTTGCGCCAAAGGTCATCGCGTTGAGAGCAGAAGGGCGAAGCTACCGTTGGATCGCGCGAGATCTCGGCATCAGCAAGAAAACCGTCGCTGACATCTTCAATCACGATAGGCTTTCCTCAGCCAAAGGGGAGATCACGTCATGACAAGGCGATCAGGGCGTCCCCCAAGGGAGGCGGTTTAGAGGGGGTAGACTCGCGATGAACTGGAACTTCGAACCGGCTTGACGGACCATTAGCCATATCTAAAGTTTGTGCCTGCGGCAGGTGCCCTCTATCGCCTGCTGAAGATCGGGCGATGGCCTGATCGGCCCGCGTTCTCCGCCAGAGGCGCGGGCTTTTTACTGACCGAAGGGAAGAGATGACAGATAAGCCCGTTACTACCTACGTCGTCAGCGTTTTCGAGAAGCCGCATTGGCGCACGGTGCTGACCACGGACGACAAGGCCAAGGCACTGGGCTGGGCGAAAGAGATCGGCGACAGCGTCCGAGTCGAGGAGATCACGCCGAAGCCGGAGCGGCGCTGACCCCACCTTGGCCGATATCAATCGCTTGGCGACAGAGATGGACATCAGACCGTTCATCGACGGAACAGAGGATGAAACCGTACGTTCTGTGTTGACCCGAGGGAGCGAAATCAAATGATACGCAAAATCGCAATCACTACGGCGCTTCTCAGTCAATTTACTGTGTCGGCCATTGGGGCCACCGAACAGTGGTGGGTGGCGAAAGACGCGGTCTCTAAGCAGTGCGAGGTGGTCACGAAGAAGCCTGACGGAACCCTGGTTATTGACCTCGCGAAGACCACATACAAAAGCGAGGCGGAAGCGAACGCTGCAATGAAGAAAATGCCAAGCTGCAAGAAGTAACTAAGCTCGTGGTCTACCGAACAGCGTTAGTTACCATCCTTGTCCGACACGAAGGCCTTATAGCGAAGCCATCCTTCGCGCTCGCCGCTGCGCAAGGTCGCGATAGATTTTCTCCCGGTCGCCATCGTGTTTCTCGATGAGAGCGAGTACCTCCTGTCGGTCCAAGCTCCCGATCTTCATCAAAAATTCGAATTCGTGCTTAGGGATGGACGTGGCGAATCGGTCGAGTTTCGATCGTTCGGTTTCATGGGCCATGGTCTGCTTCCTAGATAAGCTTAATCGGCAACCAGAGCGCCGCAGGACAGGCTTACGAATAGTCAATGTCAGCGGCTTACGATGTCGGATGCTGCAGACCGGGCGGGACAGATGGTATTGCCATTCCTTAGCCAGGATATGAAACCGGGAAAACCATCCTGTTCACCGTACCGCCAAGCCCGGTTGACGCGGTCCGCAGCAGTCAAGGAACTCCGTTTCTAAGCAATCGTTCCCGGCGAGAAATGCGCGACCGGCTCGGAACCACGTGGCGCCCGGAGACTTATTGTCCGATGGAGCCATGGATTTGTGTGATGGCCGAAGAAACGAAACGGCCCGAAATGACGCCCGAAGGTGTGCGCGCTCTGGCACGCGAAGCGGAGGTCACTGAGGAACAAATACGCGAAATCATATCGATGGTCGGCCTCGATCGTTCCTCGATCCTTAGAGAAGCAAGGGTAATCAGCCAGGCCAAACCTCAAGGATTTCCGAATTGGCCTCCACGGTGACGGGCGATGACGGACGTGAAGCTAGCTGCTACGGCTGGGCAGCAGTCTAGCCGTGACGCTGCTGCTCATAGCGCCGATTGCGATCTGAAACCCGTAAAGGCCGGACTTCAATTCCTCAGCGCTAGTCGCGCCGTTATTGAACAGTGACATGACCAGCACCGCGACCATTTCCCGTTCCGATTCATCCGAGATACCAAAGGCTAAGCAATGGTCATTCAAAGCCTTGGTGAGGATCGCCATTTGTTCCGAATCGGCAATGCCATTCAAAAGCATGTGCTCTCTCCCTCCAGAGGGGCGAAAGCGTGATCGGCTCTTTCAAGCGCCAGCGCCCGCTAAAGTGGCCAGCGACAATTGGATTCTACGCTTGCGACAATCGGTTAGCGAGTCATTCCGTGTGACGTGATTGTCAAATCGATAATCACTCGCCGCGCAGAAGACAGCCCAGCGAGAATGCCGCTATTTCGCTGTGACAGTGCCCTTCATCGAGCTGTGGATCGCACAATGGAACGGGTGTGCGCCGGCCGCTGATATCTTGACCTTGGCACTCTTGCCGGTGGCGAGACGGCCGGTGTCGAAGGAGCCGTCAAGCGCGGTGGCGGTGTGCGTCATCGGGTCAGCATTGGTGAAAGTGATGGTATCGCCAACGGCGACCGAGATTTTCGCCGGGTTGAATTTCATGCCCTTGATCTGGACCGCATGGTTGGCGGCGTAGGCGGGCATGGCAAAGGCGAGCAGAGCAAGAACGAGCATAGTGCGCATGATGGATTTCCTCCTGAGCGCGAACCCTCATCCTGCACTAACGCTGGCGCATAGGCTTTCATGCCACGAAGTCAACCTTTTTATGGGTACCGTCTGGCTTTCCTCATCGATTGCCTGCACCGGCAGATAGTCGTTGGCCGCAGGCCTTGCGCTTGCGTCGTGACACCCCTTGGGTTCCTAACTCGTTCAGAAAGGATGCGATCCGTCTGGGAGGAGCCAGAAGGCTCTCATCCGTTTCCTTGCGCGCGAACCCGGATTACCGAAGCCCGGACGCGAGAGCTGATCAACATGGGCGTTACCGATCGTGGATCACGCTGCGAGAGGCCCGACTATAAGGCGCAGCGGAATTCTCGACGTTACAGAAGCAATACGCCGTTGGGCTACAGGCCAGGGCAAAGGTCTGCTAATCCCCACGGTCTCGATAGGTTGGCGTTCAGTGCATGATGCCGCCGCCGTGCTGCGTCTTAGCCCGTTGAGGCCTCGGCCAAGGAGCAGGGATGGGGGACCGAAAATCTCATTCTAAACCTGACCAAGATGCGGACGATTAGTTGGGGCCCGCTTGGCTGAATACAACCGTGCCGTCGTCCTTGCGAACCTCGACCGCTACAATACCGCCCATGTTTCGAGCGGAAAAGGTCGCCAGCGCATGATCCCGTGCACCTTCTCGGTCTCGAACGACGCTTTCTCAACGATGCCCTGCTTGCCGTACCAAATCACCGTGTAAGCCAACGTTTCGGCGTGCTTGTCTGCCTTCGTTTTCTTCGCGCTCGCTCGCAAGGGTGTCGAAACGGACCAGTTGAGACATTACGCCTTGGGCAGGATATTACAAATCCAGGCATCAGACGTATCTCGGTGGGGAAGTTCGAACCGAGAGGTGAGCAGGTTTGAGGCATCGCGTGTCCCCCTCTCCATGGACCTTTATGCCCTGTTGCGCGTCCTGGCCCATTGACAGCGACATTGTAGAAGCCGGGCGATTGCAAGGCCGTGGACTATCGTGGCCAGTTTTTGGCCGCTTTGAGTTGTTAGGCGTTGCGTCTCTCCGCGCCCGAGGCCACTCGATCGTCCGGGAGAAACCGGTGTGTGTATGCAGAAGGCATTAAACGACGTCATGCCTATTTTTTCAGTGAGGCACTCGACCGTCTATCGTTACAGCCGACCTGTAAGGTTTGGCGAACACCGGCTGATATTCAGACCGCGCGACAGCTTCGACCAGAGACTTCTAGACCACGCCATGGTCATTGATCCCGAGCCGAATGAGCTCCGGTGGATCCACGACGTTTTTGGAAACTGCGTTGCGGTGCTCGATTTCAAGGCGGCGGCTAAAGCACTGCACTTCGAAACAGCCATTCGGCTTGATCATACACCTCAGCACGCCCCCGATTTCCGCATCGACGAAGCAGCACTCAGCTATCCGTTCTCCTACGAATCTGACGAGGCAGCCGACCTTTCCCAAACGATCGAGCGTCATCATCCCGACGAAGGCGACGAGATTGGAAAATGGGCACGACAATTCTTGAGCGCCGGTGGCCAGACAGAGACGGGCACACTGTTGATGACACTCTGCTATGCCATCCACGAAAGCTTTGTGTATTCCCGTCGAACGGAACCCGGGACGCAACCCCCTCTTGTCACGCTACATCTGCGGCGAGGCACATGCCGTGACTTCGCACTCTTCATGATGGAAGCTGTTCGATCGCTTGGTTTCGCTGCGCGTTTCGTGACCGGATATATCTACGTCCCAACCCGAGACAAGTTGGAGGTACGAGGGGGAGGATCGACGCATGCCTGGTGCCAGGTCTATTTGCCTGGAGCAGGTTGGGTCGAGTTCGATCCGACCAATGGCATTGTCGGTAATCGCGAACTGATCAGGGTGGCAGTCGCTCGACACCCACGACAGGCGATCCCTCTTTCCGGCAGCTATTCGGGAAGCGCTTCGAGTTTTTTGGGCATGGATGTCGAGGTGAAAGTTACCAAGGAATAGAGCAGACTAGATCCTCGCTCCATTGATTCTGGTGGAACCGATTGGTCAAAGCGGAGTTTGGTCGTCTCCTCAATCAAGAATATTTGGAGCCACGATGCGGATACGCGCAGGGTACAATCTCACCTACGAGTGTCCGAAGCCAACGCCGATGCTGCTGGTCCTGGAAATCCACCCGTCACGTCGGGTCGACCTTCTGACGGAACAGGTGATCGGTTTTGATCGGCCGATCGCAGCGAGGGGCTACATCGACAGTTTCGGCAATGCCTGCACGAGGATCGAGGCTCCTGCTGGACTGACGACGATTTCAACCACCTTTGAAATCTACGACAGCGGCAAACCGGACGTCGTCGCCCCCGAGGCCATACAACACGATATAAAAGACCTGCCAGATGAAGTGCTAACTTTTCTTCTAGGAAGCCGATACTGCGATACCGATCGTCTTGGAGATTTCGCCTGGGCGACCTTTGGCGACACAAAGCCTGGATGGTCTCGCGTCCAGGCGATCTGCGATTTCGTTCACAACCACATAGCGTTCAACTATCAGAACGCCGACGCGCTGCGCACTGCCCATGGTGGCTTCATCGATCGAACCGGTGTTTGCCGTGACTTTGCCCATCTGGCCATTACACTGTGCCGGTGCATGAATATCCCGGCGCGCTACTGTACCGGCTATCTCGGGGATATCGGAATCCCGCCGGTGCCAGATCCCATGGATTTCAGTGCCTGGTTCCAAGCCTATCTCAGTGGTCATTGGTTCACCTTCGACGCACGGCACAACCACCCCCGCATCGGAAGAATCCTGATGGCGACGGGAAGGGATGCCACCGACGTTGCCCTCTCGACCAGCTTTGGGTCGTCCAGACTGGCCCACTTCGAAGTTATTGCCGAAGAGGTCGGCACTTAGCTTCGATCGCGCATAGCCCGATTCCAAATTTAGACCTGCGTCGACGGGCGCAAGGCTATGGTCCCCCGCTTCTTCGCCCGCTTAGAGCGGTTCGCATTTAGGTTGACTTATAGCCCGCGCTTTCGATGTAGTTGTTGCATTCATTTGAGGTGACGATGTCGAGGGTGCGGGCGATAGCGTTGTGTACGGCCTGGATGCTTCGTTTGGCGGCACGTCGCATGCAGTGCTTGAGCTTGGCGAAGAGCTTCTCGATTGGATTGAGATCTGGACTGTAGGGCGGCAGGAAGAAGAGCCGCGCTCCGGCGGCCCTGACGATGTCGCGGACGGCTTGGCCCTTGTGAGACCCGAGATTGTCGAGAATGACAATGTCGCCCGGCTTCAGTGTCTTAATGAGTTCGGTTTCGACATAGACACGGAAGGTCTGCGCATTGATGGGTCCGTCAATGACCCAAGGCGCCTCTACCCGATCATGCCGCAGCGCGGCGATGAAAGTCATCGTCTTCCAATGACCATATGGCGCGTGAGCCATCAGCCGCTTGCCGCGCACACCCCAGCCGCGCAACGGCGCCATGTTGGTCTTGACCCACGTTTCATCCAGGAAGACCAGGCGCGTTGGGTCAATGCGGGTCTGATAGCGCATCCATTGCACCCGCCGACGCATCAGCTTCGGCTTGAGCTGCTCAGCCGGCAGAACGGTTTTTTTTGAAGCTCTTGCCCTCGCGATGCAGGAAGCGGCCGACGCTGGCAGGGTGGATGATGAGACCCCGTTCAGACAGTGCGGCGGTCAATTCATGAAGCGTTATGTTGGCATCCCGCTCGACCTCGCTCAGGACAAAAGCACGATGCTCCCCGTCAATCAGATAGGGTCGATGACCGCCCATCTTGCCGGGTGCCGCACTGCCCAACCGACGCTTGCGCGCCGCCCACTTGATCACGCTCGACACGGCCACCTTCAGCGCCGCAGCTACCTCTCGGCTCGTCTCGCCTTCTTCAAGGCGAGCCAGTGCCCGTTCTCGCAAATCCATCGAATAAAGCTTGGCCATCTGTCCCGACCTCCAACGGTCAGAACATCGAATCTGATTTGCTCAGTCTTGGGAATCCTGATTCAGACAAAACGCGAACCGCTCTAGCTGCTACAATCCCATGTCCTTGCCCGTTTCGTGGCCATACTTCGTCGCCGCCTTGACCGATGGGCGCCCGCATTGTCGATTGCACCGCGATAGCTCCGCGAACTGGATGGCCGGCCGCGTGCTGGTTGCAGCCTTGGCCGTCGAGGCGCGGGCTGAGGAGATGTCGAAACAGTGGCCTACACGGTGACCTGGTACGGGAACGGGGCATCGTTGAGAAGACGCCCTTTGATGCGGAAAAGCCGCACGGAACCACGCACTATTCTAGGCTGTAGTGACAATTTAACGGCTTGGGATTCCCATCGAGACGCAAATCAGATTCAAGGCTGACTTTTGGAGGATCAGCTTTGGAAGGTGAGGTTCTACGCGACGATCAATGGGAGCAGATCAAGCCGTTTGTGCCGGGCGGGCGCAAGGGCAAGCGCGGCCCCCGTAGTGATGGCCGGCGCTTCTTCGATGCGCTTTTGTGGATCGCTCGCTCTGGCGCACGCTGGCGCGACCTGCCGGAGCGGTTTGGCCCGCATCAGAGGGCAAAGCGACGTTACTATCGCTGGATCGAAGCGGGCGTGTTCGACCGGCTGTTCGAAGCGATCAGCAATGATCCAGATCTGGAATGGCTGATGATCGACGCGACCGTTATCCGGGCTCAGGCTCAAGCTGCGGGAGCCCGGCGCAAAAGGGGGATCTGAAGCCCAGGCTCTCGGTCGTTCGCGTGGCGGGTTCGGCACCAAGCTTCATGCCGTCGTAGATGCACTCGGCCTGCCGGTCCGCTTCGAGATCGGCCCCGGCCAGCAAAACGACATGGCAGCAGCCTGCGGTCTGGTCGAGGGACTTGCTGCCGGCCAAGTGATCGCCGACCGCGCTTATGATGCCGATCGGCTGCATGATGTGGTCCTCGACCAAGGCGGTGAACCGGTCATCCCGCCGCGGCGCCATCGCAAGTACCAACACAGCTGCGACAAGATCGCCTACAAGAACCGCTGGGGCATCGAGGCTTTCTTCGCCAAGCTCAAGCAGTGGCGGCGCATCGCAACGCGCTATGACAAAATCGCCGCCAACTTCCTCGGCTTCGTCAAGCTCGCAGCCATCATGCTCTGGCTCAAATGATTAAATTGTCACTACAGCCTAGAGACTTTTGCCAATCGAAAAATGACGGGATCGCCGCTGTGGAAGTTCGCAAAGCCGACGGGAGCGGTTGCATCCAGCCAGGCGGCAGCAAAGCGAAGCCACCGCTGCCGCCATGCTTTCGCCTCCAGAACGCGTTTATTAATTGACTCGCCCACTGGATCTGGGGGCAACACAAGGAATGACCCGTGACTCCAACCGCAGTGTTGATCTGGTATCTTGTAATCGCCGGTCCACAAGGCGGCATTGTCGTGTTACCGAGCACCTTCGATAAGCGCGAACAGTGCACCGCCGCTATAGCAGAATATCAGAAACAGCCGACGCCGGCCGGCTGGTCGCTGCATACCCAGCGCCTCCCCATTTACCGACAACGGGTCGGCAGAGTAGGGTCAGGCATCGGTGCGGCGGCTTGTTTTCTCGGCCGGGCATAATCCACCGTGTCAGGATGCTGCGATCAAATCTTTGCATACCAGTCGGTGGCCGCCGTCCTCACAGCCAGCCCGTCGGTCAGGCCCGGTTTACCCTATCCGCGGCCGTGCCCGCCATCCACTCTGAGGAGGTGGCGGCACCTTATTTCTGGTGAGTCGCAAGGCGGCTGGCGAGATGATCGCGAATGTCTTGACCGCCAGCCTTCTAGTTTGCCTGCTGGCGATCATACTATTTCTAAGCGGGTGCCGGCTGCTTTGGCCAGAACATAAAGCTCCCATGGTCATCCTTCTGCCGGTCGACGCACGCCCAAGGGAATCAGTAACGACCCGCATTTGCCAGAGACGTTTGATGTCAATCTTGCTGCGCCCCAGGCCGAATGGGAGTTAGGCCCGCGCCCGGAAAAAAGGCCCGTCCTCGTGGAACGGGCTTAGTCTACGGGGACGCCGGTAAAAGGGTTGAGCTACCGGCTTGCTAGGCAACGATGCCGTGGAGCCTTCGTTCCCACGATTTTATTCAACCCCCCATCTTCTTGGCCATGGCGCAGAATTCCGCATGCGACTTGTTAATTGTGGTATCGCCGCAGTCTTTCAACACAGCCTTCTGTTCATCGGGTTTCATGGCCATCCATGCGGTCTTGAAATCCGCTTCCGACCTCAACGTTTTCATGCCGGCATCGGTGAAGAACGGCGACATCTTCGCCGGATCGTCCAACGCGGAGGTGCCATTGGCAGCCGCGAGCGCCGAGCCAGTCATCATTGTAAGCGCCATTGCGCCCATCGTCAGCATCTTGATGTTCATTTGAATTTCCTCCTTTAGGTCATTCAACACGAGTGACCTAAAGGAGAACGTCCACTTCTGAACTGTGTTCCCACTGCGCTGCACCGTCTTCGCCTATTACCGCCAAGCTCCCGCACCATATGGAAAGCCAATTCCGGTCGGCCGTTCACCTATGAAGGTCCACCACTCAGCCATCAGCGCCGGCAGCGGCCTCGACTTGCCTCGCGTGCTCTTCTGCGATCTTAAGTAGAGCTACAGCCGTTTCCTGGGCCGTCCAGCCCTGAGCCTCTGACGCGGTCACCAAGGCAGCGAATGCCGCTTCTAGTGCGACTTCACAGTTAACCTGGCGATCTGGGCTTTCTTCGGGAAGTATCGGGGGTTCAACGGATTGGGACATGCGTGATCTCGTGCAAAAAACAGGAAAGCCGTGTACGGGTCCGATCCGAGGACCGATCTTCGCCGCAAGGACAAACTTTTAGAGCCGTCTAATGTTCCGTGAGATCTGCCCCGTCAGTTGGTACGGGGCAAAGGCTTTCATGCCCTTCCTGATCGCTTTTAGAGCGTTCGCCGCCCCCTGCCAGCCCTTGAACTTGATGGTTTTGCCGGTGCCAAGCACCGAGGAGAGAAAGAACTGCTCGATTTCCCGCCTGAGGTGCTCGGGCACGTAACCGGGGCAGATTACCGGGCAGTCAGGCTTGAGCGGCTTGCTTAACGAGATCCGGGAGCGGCGGAATCGACTCTTGTGTTGGTATGGCAAGGCGGTCGCCGAGATAGCGGAAGAATGAGACGTCGAGCTTGATGCAGGTCTTCATCAGGCCGAGCAGGACGTCGCGGGCGTTCTTGCCTGCCTCACTGACGGTTCCGCCGGAGATCTTGCGCTTGGTGACGAAGGCGCGGATGTCGTTTTCCGAACCATTGGTGTGGAGCGGGATCTCGGGACGATCGAGAACGCGCAGGAGTTCATGCTTGCGGCGATGCAGCCTGGCAAGAAGCCGGTCGAGCATGACGTAGCCGGTTCGTCGTTTGAACAGGCGCTCGAAGCGGGCGCGCAGGGCCGCCGCGCGGCGCGGACAAGGAGCACGCTGGTAGCTCTTGAGGTCGCGATAGAACCACCAGATCAACTGGCGCATGATGTCGACGGCCTGACGTTGATCCGGGGTCACGGGTATCAATTTGTGGACGAGCCGCTCGGCGTGGACCCAGCACAGCGCATGCTCGCCAATGCGGAACTGGCCGGCATCATCGGATACGACGACGGTATCGGCGAGAAAGCCGTGGTGGCGGATCGCCCCCCACATCGCCCCTTCGGTGGCGATCCTGACTGGGTTGGGCTCAACCGCAAGCTGGTCAAGGCCGAGTGCGGCCAGATGCGCCTGCCATGCGGCGCTGTCGGCAAATGCCTTGTGCGGCGCAGCCGCCAGCCGCGTGATCGCCGGACCGGCGAGGTTGCGGCCGCGCATATAGGCCAGGGCCTCTTCATTGATGAAGTAATCGCTGTGCCCGGCACGCAGCGTCGCCAGGAACGCCTCCCGTGACTTCGATCGCCCGGTGCGGAACGCGGTGAAGCGGCGGTCGCCGATCTGGGTGGTGTAGCCGTCCTGGTGGGCGTGGCGCGCCGACGTATCATCGACGGTGATCCAGGGCGCCGTAGCCAGCCCGGCGCGCAGCACGTCACGGTCCTCCGCCGCGAAGGCCTCCAGGCCCTCCGAAATCAGCCGCACCACCTGGCGCTTCGAAATGTCGACCCCGATCCCGGTCAACAACGCCGTCAACCGCTCCGTCGTCACCTGGCCTTGAATGTGGCAGGCCAGAATGAAGCGGCGCAGGTTCGCGCCCCAGCCGCCGATGATCCCCGCCGGCAAGGGCGCCACCATCGTTTCGCCGGTCGGTGTCACCCAGCGCTCACGGCGATAGCGCACCACCTCGGCCGACAACGCCAGATCGCGCACCAGGATCGTCTCATACCCCTTGAAGCGAGAGCCCGCAGGTGCGCTCACCGCAACCGTCACCGTGCGGCTCACGCGACCGCCATCGCGCTTGGCGCCGCGCCGGCGGCGCTTGCCCTTGCCAGATGTCGGCTGCGTCGCCTTCTCCATGCCCGATGGCTTGGTCGGCTTGACCGGGGGACGCGGCGGCAGGTCCTTCAGCCGGGCGATCTCATCCTTCAGGGTCTGGTTCTCGGCACGTAGCGCCTGATTCTCGCTCTCAAGGCTCTCGACCCGGCCTTGAAGACCGCGCACTTCGCCGATCAGCGCAGAAACCAGCCCGCGGAGTTCCGCAAGCGACAAGCCTTCAAGCGAATCAGTCGGTGGTAGCGTCACGCAAAGGGTGAATCACGAACACACGCGCCTGCAAACCCCCACCGCCCGGTAATCTGCCCCGGTTACCTCGGGCACTTGGTCAGCAGTCTCGTCCTCTGCATCCTCTTTATGAGGGCAGAAAATAAAACGATCATTGCGCAGGGCCTGGCCGTCCTGGTCCTTCTGCTTGACACGCAAAGCACCAAGCAACTGGCATTTGATAACCACACCTGGGGCGGTAGCAGCCTGATGAATAACGAGGCCATCGAGGGGGTCACCATCCTCGCCCAGCGTCGAAGGGATAAACCCCCAGTCGTAGGGGTAACTCATTCCAACCGGCAGGGGCCGGACATAGCTAAAGACCCGGGACGCTGGATCATAGGCTAATTTGGCCTCAGCACCACGAGGGGTTTCAACCACCACCCTGATCAGGCCACCCGTTGTCGTTGGCAGCTTTAGAAAGTCGCGCATTAAAAGGCCTCGCAAATGTGAACCGGCTTTGGAACTTCGGGTCGTTGATAATGTTCCGAAGTCCTGCGCTAAGGAGGTTTGAGGCATGACAAAAGCTCCTCTACATATGCTCAAGGGCGTGGGCTATTTGATCTCCACGGTCAGCGTTATCCTGCTTGCCATCGTCAGTTGGAAAAGCGCTTCAGAAAGCCCGTTGCTGATGGGCTGCCTACTCGTCGGCGCCGTAGCATCCATTGCTGGCATGTTATGTCGATGGGTTACGTATGAAATCGAAAAGCGTCGGGAAGGGAAATAGGCGGCACAGGCGTGCTGGCGTCAGCGCCCGTTTGACGACACCCTGGTGTCTTCGGATGGCTGGTAAAGGAAGGTTTCTGTTGCCTCGTCCCGCTCCCCGACATGGCTTGCAGTCAAAAGGTCCGGTCCTTTGCGCCGCCCATTTCTTCGGCGATGCCGAGCCGAGGGGCCTATAGATCGAACAGGTCAGATGGCCCAATGCCGATCTCGTCGATGATGTCGGGCCTGTTGCGCGTGCCGACGTAGGCAATGGGCCAAATCGTCATCAAGTCCGATGGATACGGTTTCAACAGATTTCGCGGGTCCAGCTCTGGGCCAAGCCAGCGCATGTAATCTTCCGGCGCCAGGATCACGGGCATCCGGTCGCGAATGGTCGCCATGAGGTCATTCGGCTCGCATGTCGCTATGGCGAACGTGCGGATGAGTTCTCCCGTCACGTTGTCGGCGTATTCTTCCCAGATGCCGGCCATGGCGAACGGCTCGCCGGACTTCATCGCGATGGCGTAAGGCTGCTTCTTCTTCCCCGACGTATCGAGCTTCTGCCATTCGAAGTAGCCGTCCACAGGCACCAAGCAGCGGCGTGAGGCATACGCCTTCCGAAACATGCCGTTCGTCGCAATCGTTTCGCAGCGTGCGTTGACGGGTGGTGGGCGGCCGCCGCCGTCGCGAGCCCAGCCAGGCACCAAGCCCCATTTTGCCGACACGAAGCCGGCCATGCTGGTGGAAAGCTCTTCTCGAATGATGATCGGATAGACATCAGCCGGCCGGCCATTCCAAACTGGGAATCGGTTGCTCAGCCGATCGACTTCGCCAGGATGTGCGAATTCAAAGCGCAGCACCATGTCAGATATTGTCGATTTGACGAAGACGCGTCCACACATTTTAGACCAAGCTCACCTATGACGTCAGCGAAGACCAAAATGGGAACGGTGACTTCAGCGGTGACTTCCTTGACGCTGGTCATGTCGGCGTTGAGCTTGCCGACGCGCTTTCCGTAGCGGTGACGCGCTGTTCAGATTGCTCGAAGCGCGGGGCCGCGCGCGTCGCTGTCCTTTATGTCACGCCGGATCTCGGTGATGTTGCGCTGCATATCCTGAGTGGCTTGCAGCAGGCAGCCGATCATCATTTCCATCGCCGGCCGCCGCTCGTCGGCGAACCTCTTTTCCAGATGCTAGACGATTTTGCCGTCCAGCTTGACATGCATGTCGATCATTGGGCGGCTTGGCAGGTTCTCCGAAGCAATAAGCGGTCTCGCTCTTGATTCGAATGCCTCGGCTCAATGACAGCATGACGTTTGAAACGAGTTCCCCTTCGCGATGAGGCGCCTGCAACCAGGTTAAAGGTCGGGCGTTAGAGCTTTAATGGTTAGCCCGGAGGAACATCATGGCAAACACACCCCCCACTCCCAATGGACCGTTCAATCCGATTCCGCCTTTGGATACGAATTCGGGTGTTGGCCGGACAACAGATATCAGGCCAAGACGCGGTGGCGCGGGATGGCTAGCTGTAATGATTATCGTTGTTTTGGCTATCGCCGCTTATTACTCCTTCAGCAGAACCCGCGAACACGCAGCCCCGGCCTCCCAGACGCCGGCCGCCGGTACAGCTCCGGTGTCCGACACCCCACCGAAGCCCGCTGAGCCAGCACCTGCTCTCGCCCCTGCCCCAAAGCCTGCAAAGACGGCGCCCGCCCCAGCCGCCCCAGCCAAGTAGTCGAGACTGTTGTATTGAACGGCCCGTCGAGGACGGGCCGGTTGGTGCTGCTCGTTGCGTAGAGGCCGCACCAACGCGGTGCCGCCGTCATAATACCCCGCCTTCGAAGTCGCCGTAATCCAGCTATCCTCAACCTCGTCCGGCAGCCGGTTGTCGAGCGAATCTTGTGCCCGTGACCTTAGTTGAAGGGCACGACTAGAGGCGCCGTCGGGCTGAGACGTAGGGCTTAGTCAGCCGCCGGCGGCATGTTTTTTGATGACAAACGGAGCCTGTTCGATGTTGCGCTCGATTTCTCACGGCTTTATGCAATCCCGCTCGCCTTTTTATGGAAGCGCCCGACCGAGCGACTCGCGCCTCAACGCGGGCAAGTTTTGGTTCGCTCAGCGCAGGACTGAGTTTGGGGCTTAACGCATCTCAATCAGCAGCGTGCGCCGAATTTTGAGCCTTCCAAGAATGCAGGGAGCGATCCCGCTGTGCCCGCGTTAAGGCGGGAAGGATTTTTTCATGGGTACCGAAGCCATCCAACGCAAGGGAGATGAACCTAATGAGCGCCGTCAACGGCGTAGGCTGCGCAGGGAAAAGCAGCGAGTTGAAAACGTTGGACGTGCAGATAAAATGCACGCCGCGCGCTTGGCCGGGGCAGTCGCAGAGTGCGGGGACCCAGCGTCATGTTTAGGGGCATTTGCCTATGTCGGCTGCTCGGGATGGTTCTACTGGAAATGGCGAGGACAGTTTTACCCGACGGATTTGCCTACAGGCGAATGGTTCAACCACTATGCGAACCAGTTCGATACTGTCGAAATCAACGCATCCTTTTATTCATGGCCAACCGTCGCGAATGTCAGAAGCTGGGGTCGGCAGCCCGGCAACCGCAGCTTCGTCTATACAATAAAAGTCTGTGAGCTGATTACTCACATCAAAAGGTTTAAGGGCACCAAGACCCTCGTAAGGGATTTCGGAATGATCGCCGATATCCTCGG
Organism: Mesorhizobium sp. AR02; assembly: GCF_024746835.1. Taxonomy (NCBI): domain Bacteria; kingdom Pseudomonadati; phylum Pseudomonadota; class Alphaproteobacteria; order Hyphomicrobiales; family Phyllobacteriaceae; genus Mesorhizobium; species Mesorhizobium sp. AR02. Next base: position 333,942 of record NZ_CP080533.1, read on the forward strand.
GGAGCGAATGGGCTGCTTTCTATTCCAGCTGCCGCCCAGTTACCACTTCACAAAGGCGAGGCTGAACAGCGTTCTCGGCCAACTCGACCCGGCCAGGCGCAATGTGGTGGAGTTTCGTCACGCCAGCTGGTGGAACGAAACTGTTTACTCCGCCTTTCGTGAGACGGGCACAATCTTTTGCTCCTGCAGCGGCCCTCGCCTTCCGGATGTCCTGGTACGGACGGCCGATGACGTCTACGTGCGGCTCCACGGTCCAGACCGTTGGTATCGGCATAATTACAGCGGAGGCGAGCTAACAGAATGGGCCGACAAAATCCGAGCCAGCGGCGCAAACAGAGCGTGGGTATATTTTAATAACGACTATGAGGGATTTGCGCCAAAGAATGCCCTGGCGATGCGGCGCTTGCTTGAGGAACAATCGTTGGACAATCACCGGCCTCTCAGCGCCGATACGGCCGATCCATAGCGAACGAGATGAAGTGCACCGACCGCCAAGCCTGCCGGTTGAACAGCCGGGCGAACCAGCAGAGCTCTCCGCACATCAGCGGGTTCCACGGGGTGGTGGTCAGGAACGCGTTGGCTCTGCCGGTGTACGGGAAATTACCAATGCGCTCGCGTCGATCTCAGCCAAGTACACTCTTGATTGCCAGAGCGGAGATAGGCTCGCTGAAATAGTTCCCTTGCATCTCGTCACAATGGTTTTCGCGCAGGAACGCTACCTGATCGCTGGTTTCGACGCCCTCGGCAATAACCCTTATATTCAGCTTTTGGCCCAACGAAATCATCGCGCTTGCAAGGGCACGGCTGCTCTCGTCGTTGGCGACGTCCTTGATGAATGATTGGTCGATCTTCAGCCGTGCAATCGGGAAGGTTTTGAGAGCGCTGAGGCTGGAATAGCCCGTTCCGAAATCATCGATGGAGATATGGACGCCAAGGCGCTGCAGTTCGTTCATCGTTGCGACCGCCAGTTCGGTGTCCTGCATGATGAGGCTTTCGGTCAGCTCCAGCTCGAGATATCGAGCCTCCAGGCTACTTTCCTTCAGCGCATTGACGACGCGTCCAACGAGAGACTTTTCCCTGAATTGCCGTGCCGACACGTTCACGCAAACGGTCATTGGCGGTAGACCCGAAAGCTGCCATGCCTTGTTTTGCCTGCAGGCCTCGTGCAGTATCCAGTCGCCGATCGGCACGATCAGACCTGTTTCCTCAGCTGTTGGAATGAAAATCATCGGCGGGACGGCGCCCCGCGTCGGGTGCTGCCAGCGTATCAACGCTTCGACCGCAAAGACCTGCCCAGAGCGAAGATCGATTTGCGGCTGAGACACCAGGGTAAACTGCGAACAAGCCAAGGCGTTTCTCAACTCCCCCTGCAGCACCAGCTTTTCGCGGGCCTTGGTGTTGAACTCAGGGGCGTAGAACTGAATATTGTCTCGGCCGAGTTCCTTTGCCCGATACATTGCCGCATCGGAATTGGCCAGCAGCGTATCTGGGTGCCTGCCATCCCTGGGATAGTTCGCGATTCCGATACTGGCCGTCGCGCTTAGCTGACGCTCGCCGATCTGAACCGGCTCTGCGATTGCCGCCCGAAGGTTCTGCAGGGTCTCAGACGCGAGGTCGACGTTTTTCGGCTGGTCGGACAACACGATGACAAACTCATCGCCACCAAGTCGTACGACAGTGTCAGTCGCCTTCACGCATTCGACCATACGGCCAGTGACGGTCTTTAAGAGCTCATCGCCGGCGTTGTGCCCAAGTGTGTCGTTGAAGACTTTGAAATTGTCCAGGTCGATGAACACCACCGCCACCCCGCGATCGTATCGCTGTGCGTACAAGATCGCTTGCGAAAGCCGGTCTTCAAGCAAAGCGCGATTGGGAAGTCCGGTGAGCACATCATGATTGGCCATGAAGTGGATCTGATCTTCAGCCCGTTTGCGTTCGACTGCGATGCCAGCGATGCGGGTGGTAAAATCAATCAGCCGGGTCTCCGCTTCGGATGGCTTTCGCACCGTCATCGAATACATGGCGAAGGCACCCAGGACAGCGCCCTGCGACACGATCGGGGTGGACCAGCATGATCGATAGCCGAAAGCCGATGCCAGGTCGCGGTAATCCTCCCACAGTGGATCCTGCATGACGTCGGTGACGATGACCGGCTCTCGGCGGTAGACAGCGGTCCCGCAGGATCCCACCTTGGGCCGACGGCGACCCCGTCGATGGCGTTCGTGTAGTCTCTCGCCAAACTCGGAGCCGCACCATGCCGCAGATGGCTGCCGACCTTGTCGAGCAGCAGCACGGAACCGAATATGCCCTTAAGCTGGGCTTCCACCAGACGCATCAGTCGGTCGAGGACGCCTCAAGCGGAGCGCCAATCGCAATCATTTCGAGGATATGCGCCTGCCCGTTCAGCAGGATGTCCGCCCGCCTTCGGGCGGTGATGTCATGGGCGATGCCGACAAGTCCGAAGACATCGTCCTGGATATTGCGCAATGGGACCTTGGTCGATGAAGCCACATGCCTCCACCGGTGGCGTCAACAACAAACTCCTCCTCGTCGATCATCGGTTGTGCGCTGTCGAGAACACGCTGCTCGATGCGGCGGAATTTCTGGGCGAGTTCCGGCGCGTGAAGATCGAAATCGGTCAAGCCGATCATGTCGCTTGTCTTCTCGTAGCCGCTGTCGGCTGCAAGCGCCCTGTTGACTATGACGAAGCGGCTTTCGGTATCCCTGACCCATAAATAGTCGGGCACCCAGTCGATCAACGCCTGTAGGGAGATCCGCTCGTCGAGGATCTGCCGACTAGCAATGCGCTCGGTAACGTCGTCATGGGTGGCCACCCAGCTGCCGTCCGACATTGGCTGATGACAAATCTGAATTGTTCGACGGTCAGCGAGCTTGGCGCTCCATATTTTTGAAGCAGCGACCGAATTGACCGACCGGGCCACCGCTAGGCAGGCGTCGCTGGGGATTGCAGAAGTCCCGGCGGCCTCGCGCAGTTCAACGATTTCGCCGAGGGTGGACCCAGGATGCAAGTGCTCAGGTGCAATCCTGTAAATTTCCGCCTATCGACGATTGCACAGAATAAGCTTCTGATCGGCGTCGAAGAAACAGATGCCTTGGGTGATGTTGTCGATCGCTGTCTCGAAACGACGCGCCTGTCCTTCGAGCGTCGCGATCGTGCCGCGCAGCTCGCGCTCAAGCGCTTCGTATGACGCGATCGTCAGTTTTGACAGCGCGGTGAGGCCCGCCGCCTCAGAGGTATTGACGGAGTTCTTGAGTGATTTCGTGACCAAGCACAGTACCTCGCATTACTGCCCGCACATAGCAAAGGACGTCGCCGCAAGCTAAAAGCATCCGCACAGTGATCTACAGATACTAATGGCTGGTGAACTGGCCAGGTGGCTGTACAAGGCACTTGGTTTAGTTGCTACTCTTTTGGTTGCACACGCCCGCCTTAGGAGATGGATAACGAATCCGGCGCCGTGCCAATGGGTGGAGAGCCTGGCCTTGAAAGGCAAGCACGGCTGCAGGAATTTGAAACGCCGGCATACGGAACTAACCGAAATGCGCCAGTGCCTGGCGCCTACCCGCCGAGAGCCGGCAAGTGTGTCCGAGGCGAGTTTTCTTAGTTTTAATCGGCATTTGTGTAACTAGGAGGAACGAATTCAAAGACCATGGCTTTCCCTAGGGGGCGCATTGCTTCGTAGGGACACAGAGCGCAACGTCGCTCTTCCGTTGGAGAATCTATATGTTGATCAAAAACATGGTTGCGCCGTCAGTTATTCTCGGCCTGGTGACTGGAAGCTGCCTTGCGCAGACGGCCGACGACCCAGCGATTACTGCGTGCAAATCCACTGGCCTGTTGGCCCTTCAGGAGAAGTCGAAGGACATCAGTGACCTAGTTATCGACATGGAGAGTCTCGCGATTAGCAAGGCGGACACCAACGTCGGGGACGTTCCCATCAAAATGGTCATTCTGGGCGAAGCCTACATCGCTCGAAGTGGCAAAACCGGAGCGCCGGACCGCTTTGTGTGCTTGCTTGGGGACAAAGGAAAAGTTCTGCTGACATTTTTCACGGCTAAGTGAGATCACGACCTGTTGGCACCCAACCTCGCCGCCCCTCGTTGACCTATGCTGGCTTATCCCAGCACACTCTATGCCTTAGCCCGCTGCCGCGATAAATACCGGAGCGGGCGCTTTGATAAGCTGGCTGAAGATCAAGAGCTATACGATCGATGAATACCAGATCCTTGGTGTCGAGCGGAAGACGGGAAAGCCGACGCCTGTGTGGCGCCCAAGCGCAGGACGGCAAGGAGCGCAAGATGCCGGACTATTGGCAAGAGGACGCCGGCGCCTTGCTGCAAGGGTCTCGAACCGGACCAAAGCTTTGCAGCCATCATATAGAAGCAGCATTCGACGAAACCACCGTAAGTGAAGCCGACAGGGTCGGAGGGATAGGTGCCGCAACATCGGGCTGAGGTGATGGCCGCGTCGTCGGTTGATTCTTCGTTTCTGGTCACAACCAGCTTGTCCGGCACATGGCCCGCCTCACCTCGGGGGGAAACGCTGGCCAACCAAGATGGGTCTTTGGTCAGCGACAGCCGCTGAAGAGCCTGCCGCCGTCGCTAAAACCTCCGAAGGTGATCGCGGTTCGGACGGCAAAAGCCCGCCGCTGGGGACACAATGGCGCGCCGGAACACGCCAGTCGCCACCTTTTTGCCATCCATAGCAGCAGAGTGCCGCAGAGAACAAAACCGGCTCTATCGAGGCCAGCAGGCTCATGCGAGGGGAGTTGGGGTGCATGCAAATCCGGCTTCTTGATGCTGAAGGGCGGTGCATGGATTTGATCCGTTGGTCCCCTATCCGCGCGCCGAATTAGAGCCGATATTCTACAGCCCGCCAGCAAAGCGAACTGGTCACATTGCTCAAGAGCACGGAGCCACGGAGCAGGTTCGGGAAATCGACCGGTTATCGTCGGACATTCTAGAGCGGCTCACCAGGGGCGAGAAGATCGCGAGATATCCGACGCGTTTGAAAGCTTGTGACGGATCGATCAAGCATGTCGACACCTGCCCGGTGCCGAAAGGCGGCGGGCTTTTTCGCGCCAGCTTGACAACAGTTGTCGCGCGAAGGCACCCTCGCGCCGAGGGAAACACAGGGGATATTATGAAGAAGACCTACGAAAAGCCGATCCTGACCAAGCGAGAGAAGCTTTCGGCCGTCACCGCAGCAGTGCAGAGTTCCAAGCCCGTCATCACTTAACAAGGCAGCAATTATCAAGAGGCCCGTCTCGGCTCACGCCGGGGCGGGCTCTATCGGGCCGTCTTTATCAGGCGCTCCAAAACGGGAAAGTCGTCAAGGTCCCTATACGGCGTAAGATCCAAATCGCCAGGCACACGTTTGAGCGTCTCTTCGTCGATTTGTTTCTCGTGAGCCTTCATCACTGCTTGGTAATCTCTCCACGTGAGGCCGGCGCCCCTCACAGCATCTCGCTCGGCCCGAAGGGCGATCTGGTGGGCGTGGAGGTAATGCAACCTGAGCTCGTCCAACAACGCCTTTTCCACGATTTCGTGCGTGACCAAAAAGGGTGCCAGTCTGACTTCCCTGCCTTTCCATGCCATCGTTCTCGGCAGGTGGCGGTCTATGTAAACGGTCGTCGCATCACCACTGTATCCAGCAATATAGGGAATATCGAAATCGTGGCTGATCTTCACTCGCTTTTGTAACGCGACCAACACATCGGCTAAGACTTGGTCATCGACGTCTTCGGATTTATGTCGAACTTCCCTGTCGAGATTCAAGCGCACCTCCCGATGCCGTATTTGGCGGTAGAGGCTTATGCAATCTCGTTGCGCGCATCTGGTTCCGGTAGCGCGTTAGTTGGGAGGATGTCCCACCCACTTCCGCCACCACTACTAGGCCCGCTGCTCCCTCCGAGGCAGCCGGCTTTTCGTTGGGGCGACTTCGGGAACGAAACGTCGAGCAAGGAATTGGTATTGGGTCCTAACAATTTACGGGAGGTTTTCATGGGACGCGGTATCTTGCTCTGGCTCATTGGAATTCCGATTCCAATCATTATTCTCATCATGCTTTTTGTTCGATAGGTGCTGCGATGCAACCAGTCCTCTCAGGCGTAGAGGTTTCCCGCTCCACCGAATCCTCGTCCACCGCCGTCAGCTGGGGGCCGATCATCGCCGGCGCCTTCGCGGCCTGCACGCTCACGTTCATTCTAATGCTACTCGGCTCCGGCCTCGGCCTGACGATGGTTTCGCCATGGTCCGGCTCGGGCGCCTCGGTAACTACTTTCGCGGTCTCCACTGCGGTCTGGCTAGTTATCGTCCAATGGCTGTCCTCGGGCGTAGGTGGCTATCTTGCAGGACGATTGCGTACCAAATGGGTGAACGTTCACACGGACGAGGTTTACTTCCGTGATACCGTGCACGGCTTTCTTGCCTGGGCGCTTGCGACGCTGCTTGTCGTCGGCGTTCTCGGGTCGGCCCTCTCTGGAGCGGTAGGCTCGGGTGCGCAGGCGGTGACGACTATCGCTTCGGGCGCGGCCATGGGCGCTTCGGCTGGTGCATCGTCCAACGCGGGAGCGGTCGACAATGCAACATCGTACTTCGTGGATTCGCTTTTCAGACCGAACGACCCTTCCAAGCTTGCCGCCGCCAACCCACAAAGCGATGCGGCGGCAACGGCACAGGCAACTCATATTCTGATCGCCAGCGCAGCGACGGGCGACGTTTCTGCCGATGACAAGACCTATCTGTCTCAACTGGTTTCGGCGCGGACAGGATTGTCGGAGGCGGACGCCAAGGCGCGCGTCGATGCAGTGCTTGCCAAAGTGCAGGACGCAAAAGTAAAGGCAAAGCAAGCCGCCGACACCGCCAGGAAGGCAACTATAACCTTTGCGCTTTTGAGTGCTTTGTCCTTGGTCATAGGCGCCTTCGTCGCTAGCGCTGCGGCGGCTCTAGGCGGGAGGCAACGCGATGAGGAGGAAGAAGCTATCTTCTTAGCTCGCTAGTCAGCCGCTAGATCCCATCATCAGACAATGGCCCTCCCGTTTCTCCATTCGGGCGGGCGTTTTTCAAGCATAAGCGGAACCTGATATGCTCCGGTTGGTTTCAGGGACGGCAGCGTAGCTGCTGGTCAAGATCCCGCAAGGCTTGGCGGGGCCCGCTTTGCCCCCCGAGTCGAGGCGGGCCCACTCCATACCACCCATGACGACTTTCAGCCTGTCTCGGCGCACGCTGGGCGGGCTTTCCCAGTCGATCGGAACTTAGAAACAGTCGGTTTGTTGATGACCAGGCGGTCGGTGCTTCAGCGGCCACCGCTGACCAAAGCTGACTTGGTCGGCCCGCGCAGGATGGGAAGGCGCGGGCCATCCGTACCGAGCATACGGGAGGTCCCATGGCTCTCTATTACTTCGACGTCGACGACAACGGTCAGGTGTTTCACGATGACCAAGGAACAGATTGCAAGGATTTCGCCGAGGCGAAGAAGGAAGCCATCTCGGCTCTGATGGATATGATCAGAGAAAGCCTGCCGGACGGTGATCATCATCAGCTCTCGATAAAGTCCGCGACGATGCTGGCTCCGGGATCTTAGAAGTCGCATTGCACTTCAACGTTGTCGCTGAGCGAAGGCTTCCAGGCTCGTCCTCCTCACCAGACAGCCATGTTTACGGGGATGGGCTTTCCAAGGTTCCGGTCAATCTCGGACCGCCGTGGCGCGATTTGACCAAGACGGTGCCCATCCAACGAGCTTCCACGGTTTCAATGATTGTTCTAGCCAGCGCTTCAGCCTAGTGGACCGGTTCCGGGCCCATAAAGCCCAGTGACGTTTCTTCGCTTGGCAGCACCCCAGGGGGACAAACCTGTTCTATAGCCAGCCTGACGAGCTGAAGGCCGGCGGTCGTCCGTGAAGGACGCGTGTCTAGCGTGGAATTGTGACGATCATTCCAGCTACGGACGGCGTATTCCCGATCAACGCAGACCGGTCCTGACGGCATCTATTTCCCTTCCCGACGCTTTTCGATTTCGTACGTGAGCCATCGACATAACATGCCAGCAATTGATGCGGTGGCGCCGACGAGCAGACAGGCGATCAGTAGTGGGCTTTGCGAAGCGCTCTTCCAGCTCACGATGGCGAGCAGGACAACGCTTACAGTTGAAATCACATAGCCCACGCCCTTGAGCATATGGAGAGCAGTTTTTGTCATCCCTGGATTCTCCTGGCGGCTGCCCGCTCGGAACATTCTTGACCTCCCGAAGTTCCAGAGCCGGCTCACAATTTGCGAGGCCTTTTAATGCGCGACTTTCTAAAGCTGCCAACGACAACGGGTGGCCTGATCAGGGTGGTGGTTGAAACCCCTCGTGGTGCTGAGGCCAAATTAGCCTATGATCCAGCGTCCCGGGTCTTTAGCTATGTCCGGCCCCTGCCGGTTGGAATGAGTTACCCGGCAAGATATGTGCGGTCGCTACACCCGATATCTGACATGGTCGGAAATCCACCGACTGTATCGTCTGACAGCGCCCGCAGATGTCGGTCGCAACGACGCGCCGCGCTACAACATCGCGCCGACAGATGAGGTGCCGTTCATCACGGCCGCCGAAGACGGCAACCACAAGGTCCGATCGGGCCGCTGGTGGCTGGTGCCGTTCTGGGCCAAGGAAATGCCAAAGGCTGCGATGTTCAATGCCCGTATCGAGGGCGTCGACACGACACCCGCCTTCCGTGACGCCTTCAAGTCAAAGCGCTGTCTCATCCCGGCCGACGGATATTATGAGTGGACAATATCACCAGCCGACAAGAAGCGAGACCCGTGGCACTTTTTCCAGCCTGGCCATGCACCGTTCTCATTTGCTGGCCTCTGGGCCTACAACTCGAACCTGGATGTGACAAGCTGCACGATCATAACCGAGCCATCAGCGGCACCCGTCAATGAAATCCATGACCGCCAGCCGCTTATCCTTGATCCGGCGTACTACGACGCTTGGCTCGATCCTAAGACGCCAACTGGCGACCTGAAGGACATCCTCAGCCACGACATCGACGGGCAGTTGCAGTTCTACCGGGTTGGCCGCGACGTCAACGCGGCCGCCATCAACAAGCAGCCCAACGATCATGCCGGGCTCATTGAGCCGATCAAGCCGCTATGAGCGACGAACCGATCAAGCTTGCCGAGGGCATGACAGCAGTTCCGCACGAGCGCGCCAGGATCGAAAATCACGTCTGCGAGTTTTCTCGATGCGCCAAGCGCGCACCGTTTGGTTTTGCCCGGCCGAGAAAGCCATCGCATTGGTATTGCTTCGAACATCGCGAGCATGGCGATCGGCACCTTTGAAGGAGGAAGACCATGCCAGATAGACCTCCGTACATGCCGACCGGCATTGGGATGGGCATGTTGATTGACGACGAGTCCAAGTTGGGAGTTCTGATATTCGAGACGGCAGAAGGTAACTTCGACTTCGCCATCAATTTGCAGGCGGTCGAAGTTCTGACCAAGGCGCTCAACAAGATCGAACTGGAGCTCCGCTCCGGTAAGACGCACTGAATGTCGGATCACATCCTTCCCGGCCAAAAGAAACCGAAGCTGATCGTAGTCGTTGCGTTCGATCGTTGCGATGATGGCGAGCTGTTCACGGCCTATGGTCCGACTGATCAGCAGAGCGAAGAGCGGGCCATCCGCACGGCCAAGGCGCTTGCTGGGCGACATGTCGGCGTCATAGCTTGGAGCCGCGATGCCGATCCAGCGCTCGGCGAGTATGGACCGCCGAGCGTGCTTTTCGCCAATGGCGATGTACCGGACATGGAGTAGCTGAAACTAAAATTCGGCTAGCGCGTTCTTGCCGTTCTAAAGGGGCGGCGGGTAGCAATTGTCGGAATTTAGGAAGCACCAATGTCGGCAGTGTCTCGGTGCAGGCAAGGTTTTCAGTTGCGATAAATGGCGGGCTTCGAACGGCACTTGCTGCCCTCACGGAGTCCACCGCCAGGGTTGTAAAGGATCGACGGTCATCTGCAGTGGATGTCGTGGTAGCGGGCTTCAGAACGCACCCTGACATCAGCCCCCGCACCACGTAGGGGCAGGCAGGTGTGGGGACTTTGGGGCCTTGAGAGGAAGGCGACCAGCCGTTACTTGCCTACCGCTGAGATTGGAACGAGCGCGGTAATCGACGGCAGACGTTCACGCTTGGTCAGCACCGGCTTTTCGTATGTCTTCTTCATGGTGTGTCCCCGCGTTGTTCCCTCAGAGTGGAAACTGTTGGAAGCGCTGGTTTTTGTCAACCCTTCGGTTCCTTGACCTACGTGATCTCTTGGATCCGAACTTTGTCGCCGATCTCTTTGCCATAGCCAGGGCCTTACGTCCTTCGTTCACATGTTTCGCATACATTAGCAGGAGCGCATATCTTTGCCATGCGGCGCCTAGAGCGGAGGCTCAAATGGGCGGCAATAAGCCCTGGCATGATGCTATTCACGACCATCAGGTCGAATGTTTCGCTCCGGAGAACGGCTTGCCTGCGGACCTGGTCTGGGAGTTGATCCTAAAACACGGTAACAGCCGCAAGGCCGTGATTAAAGCTGCGCAGGGTTTAAAAGGCCGATCAGCACCCTACTTCCCTGTGGCGCCGACGCCGCCCCTGACGATGAGCGTGGGCCGACGAAAGCAATAGCCGGCTTGCCACCAAGGGAAGCCCCCAAGCCGGCTAGGCCCGGCCGTCAGTCGAACACACCCCAACGGACTGCCGGGCCGCAGGAAGCCTCGCCAGCGCGCGTTCCCGCCGGCCGCTGTCCTACGCCGCCGAAGCGCTCCGCGCGTCCTGGCGCCCGCCTACGCCTGACTCGGCCCTTAATTGTGATTGTCCAACAAGAGAGCAAGCTTTCTGGTTGCGGCGCTTTCTAAGATCAGTTCCTCCAAACCGCTGTCGCCGACGTGCGATTTGTTGACGCGACGCCTGATTACACGGAGCGCTTCAGATATCGAAACTGCGGTGGTCTTCGCGTGATCATCCAGATATCGGCCGACTTCAATCACGGCATCTGCATCGATGTCGAATGGTAATTCTCGCATGGCACCGTCCCCACCTTACGAGAGCGTACAACTGCCAGCCGAAACACAGCATCATCAATAAGGATGAAGCCCGCGCTTCAATGTTCCACTGTCTTCAACAAAGCCACGCCAGCACCTCTCGCGTCCCCGCCGGCCAAGGCAGCCTCGCCTGTCAAGTAATGTCAAGGTTTGAACCGTTCGTGATGGCCCGCAAAAGGGACGCGATTGATCGCAGGATCTCGAATTATGCGACCCCATAAAAAGGCTCGGGATGATTTTTGGCGGTCCCTACGCTATGAGCTGTTCACCTGAAAAGAACATGCCGGATACAGTAAAATAGTGGAATTTGTCGACTTCGTTTGTGTCGCGGTGCCGCCCCCCACCCTGTCTACGCGCGCAATATCCTTGCGCGAAGATCGCATTTAGTGCAAATATCCCCGAATTATCAATAGTGAGGCGCAGTATGTTGGCACGGATGGGTACCTCCCGCGGCACGATTGCGGATCCGCGCGTGAAGGCGCTCTGCGACGAATTCGCCGTTCGGATCGTCGGCTCGCACCTTTACCCACAGCCCGGCGAAACACGTGCAGTGGGCACAATTCGGCGGATCATCGATCGCCATGGCGTAGAACATGCGCGGCTCGTGCTGTGCGTTCTGGCTGAAGGCAAGGGCAACAACGCCCTAATCGACGAAACTTCCCTATGGGCCATTAGCGACCTGTTGCGGGCCTGTCCTGATCTGGTCGAGGGAAAGACCACGGCGCTGCTGGAGATGTTCGACGAGCTGCCCTTGGGGCCGATGATGGCCATGGTGAACGAACTAAGGGGCGTGGTCCACCAGCGCCACGCGCTTGCGGGCATGATTTATCTCTACGCCAGGCAACTCCGGCCGGCTGGTGCCACCTTCAAGGTCGCTGGCCCCGGCAAGATGCGGAAGGCGAGGATCAGCGAAGGCGAGAAGCGTGCGGCCTGAGCAGCCAGGACAGCGGGGAACGCGCGCTGGCGCCCATGTATCTACGGTTTCGCAACCAACCTCTCCGCCGCTCGTTGACCCATCCTGTCTGATTCCAGCTACTCCGTGCTTGGCCGCTGCTCTCCTCGGAGTGGCGGGCCTTTTCCTGACGCGGCTGGTTCAAATTGATTCCGTTTCAGTGACGCCTTGCAAGCCATCTTCGTGGATAAGGTTTTATAAGATGGGTCTAACATGCCGCTCGCAAGTTGCTCCTGTGCAGTCATTGACGACTGTTAGGCAACAAGGAGAATCGCATGTATTCCCTCAATAGAAGTCTTGCCAAGACTTTGGCCGGCAGTGTGTTGGCTATTGCATTGTCTTTCCCGGCTCACACAGCGGGCATTGGCGTCGGGGCAGGCGCATCGGTTGGTGGTGGCGGCGGCATCAACGCGGGCGCTGGCGCTTCGATTGGTGGAGGCGGTGGCGTTAATGCGGGTGCAGGTGCTTCCGTAGGCGGCAGCGGCGGTGTCAATGCTGGTGCCGGCGCAAATGTGGGCGGGTCGAACGGCGTCAGTGCCGGACTTGGCGCTTCCGTTGGCGGAGCCAGCGGCGTCAACGCGGGCGCCGGAGCCAACATTGGTGGCACGAACGGCGTGAACGCCGGTCTGGGTGCTACAGTCGGGGGAACGACTGGTGTCGGCTTAGGAGTTGGCCTTGGGGTCGGCGCTGTCGATCCAGGGAATCCATCCAATCCGTCAAACACCAGCAATCCCCACCTGCCGGGCGTTGTCGCCCAGATGTCGGATAGCCAGGTTGCTCGCATGAAGAAGCGCTGCGCAGATATCCTTGCGAGCTCAGGAAGCTATGACCGAGACCTGCGTCAGCTGTGTCTGCTAATCGCGCGCCGTTGAGGCGGCTGACCGCAAGCCCGCTGCCGAAAGGTGGCGGGCTTTTTCATTTCAAACGTGCTATCTGGTCAGGCATTGAGACGAGGCGTCACACGGGGGTTTGGCATCATGGTATCATACCTCAGACAGAGACTTCAGGAGATCAAGGCCGACCCCGCCCTTGGGCAGCCGCCGATCAAGCGCCAAAGCTTACGAAGCCAGGCAGCCGTCGCGGCGCGGTTGCTTGCCGTCTTGGGTAACGGCAAGCGCCTGTTGACCATCGTTCATTTGATGGACCGCGAAACAACGATGGGAGACCTTGCCTCCCGAGTGGGCCTCAGCCGACCCGCCTTGTCCCAGCATCTAAGCCTTCTGATTGCACAAGGGATTCTCGAATGCCGCACCGAAGGCGCCCGGCGGTACTATTCCTGCAAGTCGGAAGAAGCAAAAACTATCATCAGGCTGCTCGACGATTTTGCCAATGATGACAAGGTTCCCAATGCATCGACAGGCGCTGGAGGTTGACAAGGGGCGCAGGCGCAAGGCAATTTTGATTCGAGGGAAAGAGCGAGGACACCCCATTATGAAGAAGAAATACGAAAAGCCTGTTCTGACCAAGCGTGATCGCTTGGGGTCCGTGACGGCTCAGGTGGTGGTTATTTCTGGACCGGTGGCCTGACAATCGGTCATTTCAAAAAAGGCCCGCTGGCTCCTGCCGGCGGGCTTTTTTTCGTTTCCGTCGTGGGAACTCAATGACCTTTGCCTCGGGCTCCGGCTCGAGCGGCTCATGGCCAGGCTCTTCGTAGCGTGGCACCGGGCGTTATGTCTGGAGCGCGTTCGTCACATTGAACCGGGAAATGCGCGAACGCCTTTGGGAGCGCGTCCAACAGCACGTAGGGACGGCACCGAAGGGCATGAAGCGGCCGGCCACGCAATGGGTCAAGCCGGGCTGATCGGCCGTGTAAAGCACCTAAGGGGCGAGGAAGATTTGCGTCACGCCTCGCTGCAGGATTCCCGCGAAGAGTGAGTAGAGCCTACAACCGCACTACCTTCGTGCTGATCGCGAATCGAAACTGATGATCGAGGCTGAGCGCCTAGCCCGCGATGATGGCGCGCCAGACCGGCATTAGAGAGGACCAAGTTCGGTAACTGATCTCCATGGTCGGCTACGAACGTTCGTCGATTGTGCGGGAAGCGCGAATACTGAAGGAGGACGAAACGTGAGCACGCGCGGCAGGGATGGAACGAGTTGTCGTTTCCTTCGTTCGCTTGGACATCGAGGGCCAAGGCATGCGCGATCCGTTCTTTGGGGAACCCGTGATCATTGAGGCGGCGACGCCGGGCGCGTATCGCACAATCGTCAGCGTGTCTGAGGCGGCGATTTTTATGATGGAGCGATGGCCCGCCGAGCACGGGACGCTCTACCGAGCTGCACTGCAAGCCTGTACAGGTCAGATCAATACCTCAGAAGAGATCGAAATGGCCCGCCAGGCCTTTCTCGCTGCGGTACAAGAAGCCGGCATGGTGGTCTTGCAATCTGAACCAAGGCCACAGGCAACGCGTAGAACTCCATCAAATCTAAACTCAGCTGGAAACGGTAAGCGGAAGAACCGGGCGCGGATGGAAGAAGAGGAGGCCTTTCTTGTCCGGTTCCTCGCGCGCGAGACGGGAATTACCGAGGCGCAGGCCAGAGAACTCATCAACGTGGTTGGCACAGACCGATCTTCGCTGCTCCGCGAGGCCAGGCTATTGAAGGGGCAACATTAGGCCAAATGAGCACACGCGGCATAAACTTCCTGGATCAATGGATCGCCACCAACGTCCCTGAGACGACGAAAGCTGATGTCATCTCAGTTGACGAGCTTACCAACCAGCTGTTGGCCGACGCCGGAGCGATCGGTATCAAGCGCATAGAGATAGATGAGGAAGTCGACAGCCTCTACCGCACGCTCCTCGATGCTATCGTGCACTACGACCCGGGACTGCCCGAATGAGCGCCCGTTGGATGGACTTCCTCAACAATTGGGTGGCGGAACATTTGCCGATTGCCAGCCCAGGCGACCCAATCGCCGCCAGCGGCTTGGCAGATCAAATGATGAAAGCCGCCCAGGAAGCAGGGATCAAGCCTGACGAGATCAATGAAGAGGTCCGGAGCGTTTTCGAAGTCATCTTCGAGGCGTTGCATCGACGCGACGGCGGCTGAACGGGTTGACTCGTTCCCAGTCCGTTCCGAGATGTGATGGTTTATGCACAGATTCGACGCACCCCATAAAACTGTCAGGGTGTAATTAAGGTCTCCCTCACGGACCAAGCGCATCATCGCCATGTGGCCATCTCCATGGCCCTGTCCCAATGCTTTAGCCCGACGCCACCCTCGGCGGCGGGCTTTTTTATTGACTGTCAGTGCAGCAGTAGGAATATTGTCGTTGGGTGGGGCGACTCTCAAAAGGTGTCGCTATGGCTAGGACGAAACTTTCAAAGGAACTCTCTCAAGAAGAGATTGACCGCTTCCTGGTGGCTGCGCAGGCGCTACACAAAAGCATCGTACAACCGCTGCTGTCGCCAAGCAGCGCTCATTACCGTGCCCTTCAGTCC
Source organism: Mesorhizobium sp. AR02 (assembly GCF_024746835.1). Lineage (NCBI taxonomy): Bacteria > Pseudomonadati > Pseudomonadota > Alphaproteobacteria > Hyphomicrobiales > Phyllobacteriaceae > Mesorhizobium > Mesorhizobium sp. AR02. The sequence goes on from NZ_CP080533.1 coordinate 349,424, forward strand.
GCCCACGAAGCGCTGTTGAAATCGATCGTCGTGGTCACCGGCAGGGATGCTCCGTTCATTCGATGGAACCTTACGGGACCTGCGCAAAAGCATATCGGAACCTAACCGCGTGCGTGCTAGCCTTGCCCGATTGCCACGCGGCGCTACGACATCAAAGAAGAACACGACGGATCGTGGGCTGTCGTCGACGTATTCACGGGCCTTCCTTATGAGCGCGGCGCGCTGGCGCTAGAAGGAATGTCGCTTCTGCAGGCTATCGACCTGGCCGACTTCCTAAATTCCTTGGACAGAGGACGGCGAGCGTCACGCGGTGATTTCAGGCGGTAGGGCCAGACGGCCCCTACCGTATGTTTCGCAACGCCAGCACCGCTTCGACTAATGTCTCGCGATCATTGCCAAGTACCCTGATCAGATGTAAGCGCGAATTTCCCCGCACCTTTTGCTGTTGAGTGCTCTGATGCATGAGGTGTCCACCCAAATAGGTGGACACCTTGTGATGGAAGAAGATGATCAGAAATTGCAGGTAAGGCTTGTTGGTCGGAACGGGCGACGCCGATACGACCCTGCATCGAAGGACCGTCTTGTCTCGGCCTGCCTTGAGCCTGGCGTGTCGGTATCGAGGCTTGCGCTCGAACATGGGGTCAATGCGAACCTTCTTCGGAAGTGGATAAAGAAGCGCACTGAGACCCAGTCCCTCCCGCCGTCCTCATCACCGGCGTTCATCCCGGTTCAGATTGAAAGCACTTCCGATCGGGTCTTGCTGCGACAGAGCAGCATGGCTGCGGTGGATTTGCCGGCGACCTGTGATGAAGTGCATGGGTCGGAAGCCAAAAGGGCTGCGCTTTTTTCCTCTCCAGCCAAGGTGAGCGCGTCACTGCCGAACGGCGTGAAGTTGACGCTGGAATGCGGTGATGTGGATGCATTGACGGCGACCATCGGAGCACTGGGTCATGTTCAGACTGGGCGCTGACCTGAAAGTCTACCTGCACCGCGAGCCGATCGACTTCCGGGCCGGCATCAACAGCCTTGCGGTTCTGGTCCAAGAGACGATGGCGCTCGATCCGTTTGCTCCAGCGGTTTTTGCCTTCTGCAATCGCCGTCGCGACCGGATGAAGCTCTTGTTCTTTGACCGGTCCGGCTTCGTGCTGGTCCTGAAGCGGCTGACCGAGGACAAGTTCCGGTGGCCGCGCCGGGAGGCAGCGGTGGTCACGCTTACGACCGAGCAATTGCACTGGATCCTCGACGGCATCGATATCGATGCGATGGTCCGCCATCCGGTGCGGCAATATCAGGTTGCCGGTTGAGGGCTCTCGAATTGAGCGATTGACGCGCCGGCATGCTTTCGATTCAAGAATCTGATGAATCGACCCGGCGAACCGACTGTTGAAGAGTTGATGGCGCGTATTGCTGCGCTTCGGGCGGAGAACCGTCAACTCACCGAACGCGTCGTCAAACTCGAGGAAGAGCTGGCGCTTGCACGACTGCATCGTTTTGCGCCGCGCAGTGAAAAACACATTGACCGCCTCTTCAATGAAGCCGAACAGGCCGCGGATGAGGACGCCGCCGACAACGAAGATGGCGATGTCGTTGTCCTGCCGGACACGGGCTTGCCGGCGAGCGAAGGGGCGACGGGAAAGAAGCGCGGCCGCAAGGCCTTGCCGGAAAACCTGCCGCGCGAGCGTGTCGAGTATGACCTTCCCGACGCCCAGAAGGCTTGTCCTTGCTGCCGTCACCAGATGCATCGCATGGGCGAGACCGTTACCGAGCAACTTCATATCGAGGTGAAGGCGAAGGTCCTGCAGAATGTGCGGTTCAAATATGCTTGCCGTCATTGCGACCGCACCGGGATCAGCACGCCGGTCGTGACCGCGCCGATGCCCACGCAACCTTTGCCGGGCAGCATCGCTACGGCCTCGACGCTGGCCTTCGCGCTCGTTCATAAGTATGTCGACGGCACACCGCTCTACCGCCTGGCGCAGGCATTCGAGCGCGCCGGCGTTCCTGTCAGCCGAGGCGCTCTGGGCCACTGGGTGATCGGCTCGAGCGAAAAGCATCTCTCCCGCATCTATGACGCGCTGAAGCTGCGGCTCAGATCGCAGCCCCTCATCCATGGTGACGAGACCACGGTCCAGGTGCTGAAGGAAATGGACAGAGAGGCCGCCAGCACCTCGTACATGTGGGCATACCGGAGCGGCCAGGACAGTGACGAGCCGATCGTGCTGCTCGAATATCAGCCGGGCCGCGGCCAGATACACCCGCAGGCCTTCCTCGGCGATTACCGCGGCATCGTGATGAGCGACGGCTATTCCGCCTGGCGCACGCTGGAAGGGGCAACGCATCTTGGATGCATGGCCCATTCCAGGCGGCGCTTCGTCGATGCCCTAAAGGCGAGGAAGAAAGGCGGCGGGCCGCCGGAACAGGCACTCCGGTTCTTCGAACAGCTCTACCGAGTTGAAAGGCAGGCGCGGAACGAAATCCCCGATGACGGCGAAACGCGAGATCACTGCATTCGCCGCTTCCGCCAGCAACATAGTGTCCCCATCCTCCATGCTCTCAAGGCATGGCTCGACGACATCGCCCCAAAAGTCTTGCCGGACAGCAAGCTCGGCGACGCCGTCTCCTACACCCTGAACCAATGGGGATATCTGACGCGTTACACCGAGGACGGCAGCATGCCGATCGACAACAATCTTCTGGAGCGCGACATCAGGATTTTTGCAACTGGCAGGAAGAGTTGGTTGTTCAGCGATACTGTCGACGGAGCCAAGGCCAGCGCCATCGTCTACAGCCTGATGTTAACCTGCCGCGCCTGTGGCGTCGAGCCGTTAGCGTGGTTGCGCCACGTCCTCACTGAACTGCCTCAGCGCCCCGAGAACGTGGCTATCGACGATCTCCTGCCCTTCAACTTCCTCAAAGCCGCCGCAGCCTGACCCGACGCGTCCGTCTGAAAGCGATCAGTTGTTGCAAGGGCCGTCAATGTGCGGGGAAATGAGCGCTTACGATCAGATCGCGCAGTTGTTCAAGAGTGATGCCGTTTTCCACGGCAAAAACCGCATCCTCATGAACCTCGACGACTTCGCGCTTCGGCTGCTTTTTGGTCATGAACCCCACCCCTGGTTGCGACCAATTTAGCGCAAAGGCGATATTTCGTCGACCACAAATAACGAAGCGGCCCGGCAGTCGTCGTTGGGGTGTTGTGTTGACTGGCCGCCGGGCCTAGCCGACTCATCCGCGGCGAGCCGACCAGCGCGACCGTAATATTAGCAAGTCTGCAACATAACCCTGCGCTGGCGTTTTCCCCCGGTATCGTCCCATTTTGGGACGGGCGTTCTGGCATTGCTCTTGCGTCGGACAGTGTGCCGGTTGATCCCGGCCCTGATCGCGTACCTGATCAGGTAGTAGGCTCGCCGGGCTTGAGGTGGTTGGGGTCTTCGCCCGGCGGGTTTTCTCTTAGGCCTTTTGTTTTGTGGCCCTGTATTCGGCTTCCCACGGCAATGCGTCAAAGTCCGGCTTGTGGTTGCCGGAACGGTAGGCGTCCTGGCCGATATAGCTGCATTTGCCGCTCTCCAGGATGCAGGCAAAGGGCGGACTTCCTGGGCATCGGTAAAGGCCTACTGCTCTTTCCATGCGAGAAGGTGTCCCACGGAGGCTCACGCGTGTCGCCGTGCATTGTGATGAAGGCAACAGGACGGGCGGCAACCCGCGAAACAACACGCCTGATTTGCTCGACGAAGTGACGGACAATCTGTTCGACTTTTAGCCCTCGGCCGATGCGTGTTGGAAAGGTGGCCGGCGCCTCGTTGGGCGGGGGGCGTTGGGGTAAAGGGCGCCGGCCAGGCGGAAACAGATCCGCCGCGCTGCATAGATGACCGATTTATCGGGGCAGCGTTATGGTGTGATCGCGGAAGCGGCATCAGCGGTTCTGTGCCAGTTCGCAGGGGACGGGGAGCCGCTGGGTGAAGTGAGACGGCGCTATCGGGTGAGGACGCACCATTGATCCACGCCCCGCAAAGGCGCGTCCTCATGCGCCCTTACGAATCGGTAAGTCGCAAGTTTGGGCATTGTTTCGTAGGCTTAGTCGGAGCGGCGATGCCCGTCGCTGTTCCTAATAGGAGGGTGTTGCAAAAACACCCAACAGCCCGTTGCCTTAAGAGCTCCCTAAGCCTGGCAGCGGGCTGGTCCAACACTAGAGCGGTTCGCATTTAGGTTGACTTATAGCCCGCGCTTTCGATGTAGTTGTTGCATTCATTTGAGGTGACGATGTCGAGGGTGCGGGCGATAGCGTTGTGTACGGCCTGGATGCTTCGTTTGGCGGCACGTCGCATGCAGTGCTTGAGCTTGGCGAAGAGCTTCTCGATTGGATTGAGATCTGGACTGTAGGGCGGCAGGAAGAAGAGCCGCGCTCCGGCGGCCCTGACGATGTCGCGGACGGCTTGGCCCTTGTGAGACCCGAGATTGTCGAGAATGACAATGTCGCCCGGCTTCAGTGTCTTAATGAGTTCGGTTTCGACATAGACACGGAAGGTCTGCGCATTGATGGGTCCGTCAATGACCCAAGGCGCCTCTACCCGATCATGCCGCAGCGCGGCGATGAAGGTCATCGTCTTCCAATGACCATATGGCGCGTGAGCCATCAGCCGCTTGCCGCGCACACCCCAGCCGCGCAACGGCGCCATGTTGGTCTTGACCCACGTTTCATCCAGGAAGACTAGGCGCGTTGGGTCAATGCGGGTCTGATAGCGCATCCATTGCGCCCGCCGACGCATCAGCTTCGGCTTGAGCTGCTCGGCCGGCAGAACGGTTTTTTAAAACTCTTGCCCTCGCGATGCAGGAAGCGGCCGACGCTGGCAGGGGCCCCTATCGATGTCCTGCCGGAAAGTTCGATCGGCACGGGCCGTTAGGTAGCTTCAGCGTCCCGGCTAGGGCCCTTTAAGTCGTTAGGTCGGCTTTCAGGAGTTAAGACACTCACCGTTTTTCGGCCGACATGAGGCGCATTGCTGTCCGGAGTGAGTGGCCGCGCTACTTCCCTCGTTTTTCAACTTTAGATTTGGGAGGTCGGGTCGCTTGGATACCACACCGGCCTCCTTCAAGGCTGTGTATCCAACTTTTTTGAGGAGCTTCTCTGTTTTGGCGCGCTCCTTGTCGAGAGCGCTCTCACGTTTGACCTTGGGCATCCGTCCTCCATTTGGTTCGTTGTCGTTCGCCAGCAAATAGATTGCCAGTACTATCGCCGGCGATGTCAGCTTTGAGGTCGCGGCAGAGACCACGTCAATGACCGAATGAGGGCGCATTACTGCCATACAGCCTGATCGTTCTGTGACGAATGTGTCGTTTTGGTAGACCTCCACGGGAGGACGCTAGGTCGGCCCTTGCTCAGCGCTCGTAATCGTTATCATTCGAGCGCTGGGTCTTACGGTCTTGCTCTTCCGACTGCCGCGCCTTCTGTTTGTTGCCGTCCTTTTGCTTGGCTCTCACCTTCTCCTGCTCGGTGCCTGTGCGCGGCTGCTGCGGCTCGCGGGGATCGTCCCGAGTTGGAAGGTCTCGCCCTCGCGCCTCGCGCTCAGGGATCGGCTCGCCACTGCCACCACCACGACGCTGCTGCCGCTCGAATTGCAGCCGCGCGAGACGGTCGTGCATCTTGTCGTTCACCTCTTCACGATACTGTTCGAACTGTCCTTGATGCGCCGGCGGCAGCGTCTCGCGCATGTTGTCCAGAGCCTGATTGACGCGGGCCATCTGACGCCGCATTTCCAAGGGGGTTTGCGCCATGTTCAAATCTCCTATCAGTGCATTCAATTTTCTCATACCGGGATGGGACAGGAAAGACCTCTGCCCCAATTCATCAGTCCCGCGACCCGCGCCAGGACCTGGTTGCCCCTCCACTGCCCGATCGCGACGGAACTGCAGAAAATTGTTGCCGATCGACTCCGCCGCCGTGAGAGCCTGACCGACCACGCCCGCGGTCCGCATCGTCGTCACAGTCTTTTGCCATGCGGCAGCGATTGCATCGCCGTTCACGACAAGGGATTGCCCATCCAAACGCCGTTGCCGCTTGGCCTCCACCCGCTCGATTGTCCTGGCGCTGACCTGATAGCGCGGATCGCTCTGGGCGCGGCTATAGGCTCCAGCATGCTCCTTCGTGAATGGCCGCGTCATCGCATGGTCCATGCGCCGCGTCGCCACCATCGCAATGCCGTTCTCGCGCGCCTTTTCCGCAAAGGTTTCGCGCCAGGCTGCGAGATCCGGCTTGTAGAATTTCAGGCGCTCGCCATCGGCTGACCGTGCCTGCACCATCGCATGGATATGGACGTGCTTGGTGTCCTTGTGATGCGCCAGGACGAACTTGTATCCTGGCGCTCGCTCCTCGAGCACGGCGCGCGCCGCGGCCATGACGGCGTTGGCATTGGTGCCGGCCCTTGCAGAGAAAAGCAGGTGATAGGCATTGCGGCGTTCACGCCCCGAAAACTGCGGCCGCCATTGTTCGTAGACCGAAGCCGCCGCCTTGGCGGGGTTCCTCGCGCCCCGAATTGGCTCGCCGTTCGCAGTGCGGACGTCTTTGTTTGTACGGATGAACTTTTGCAAAAAGTATTTCGCTTTGGGTTCACGGCTCACGGCCGCCGTTACCTCCGCCTTGGCGACCACCCCCGCCGCGACCATGGCTTCAGCCAAGCGCGCCTCGATCTTGTCGAGCGCCTTGCTGCGCGAGTTCTCCCGCCCGCCGGCAAGCGCCTTGGCGAGCGGTCCTGCCCGCTCATCGGTATGCGCGTACACCTGCACTGTCTGTCCGTCCTGCGCATAGATGAACGGTTTTGCACCGAAGGCCTTGTTCAGCGCCTCGCTCAAGGCGGCATCGGCGACCTCGCCGGCGAGCTCGAAACGAACCTCGATAAAATTGGTGTTTTCCAGGGGTGGTTCGAACGTCTCGCAAAACGTCTCCAGAAACGCTTTTCGTGCGGCACCTGTCGCAAGAACCTGCCCGTCCTCGTCAAAAATCTCGATGTCGTGTTTCTCGCCTTTTTCGTCCTCGCGCTTGCCAATGTAATTGAGCAGCCGAGCAGCGGCTTCCCTGGTCGACGGAGGATTGGGCATGACCTTGAACACGGCAGGCTGCGCACCCGCCGCATAGCCTGCCCGTGCCGCGACGGCCCGCGCCTGATAGCCCACCCGCGCCGCTCGTCCTGTACCCCCAGAGCGGTCAGTACTACGACCGCCACCCCCGCCCCGCCGCTTCCACTCTTCCTCCTCCTCATTCCGGCCGGAAACCGGCGAGCGTGGCGCCATAGACCAGGATCGGCGCGCTAGTGGCCTTGTGCGAGCTCGCAGCAGTAGTAGCCTTTGGAGCCCCGCTGGACATCGAACTCCCCGACGCCCCCAATCCTCCCGGCGACGAACGAGGGGCGTTCCTACGCCCACCTGGCGTCGCGCCGGCCTGTCCTTGCCCGAGGCGCCCGCCGCCACCAGTCACCTCGTGACTTTTCATCGCCTGGAATTCACCGGCCGCGCGTCCGGCTCCCGTCACGGACTTGTCGTCGTCCAACTCCTCACACTTCACGCCGGACCCGCCCCGCAGGTAGCGTTCGATTTCGGCCGCGTAGCCAGCAAGACGACCGCTCATGGCCTGGCCTCCCTCGCCTTGCGAGACCCGACGGTCATCGTTTTCAGTTCCTCACGAAACTGCCGCACGAGGTCGCCCACGGCGATCAGCGCCTGCTCAAGATCCTCATCATGGGCAACACGGCCGTCGTTCATCGGGCGCACGGCCTGATTGAAATTGATGCCGACGCGCCGCAGCTGCTCGGTCATCTCCACGATTGCCGGCCGCAACGCCTCTGATGCGATAGGCAGATGCCCCGCTTCTGCCCGCACAAGCCGCCGGACGACCTCGCTGACGGTTACGCCGTCCCGCCCCGCAATGGCTTTGAGGCTGGCCAGTTCGTCAGCCGAAAACCGGATGTGCGTCACCTCGCCGTAGTGTCGTGACGCGCTCTTCACCGCTGTTTTCTGGGCGTCTGCATCCATCTCTCAAGCCCGCTCGCGGGCGCTAAGGGCCCGCCAGGGCCGCGCCGGTGCGCGCCTGGGTTGCCAAACCAGTCTTCCCCGTCGACTATGTCACCATGTTTCGACCGTGATTTTGCATCATGTGTCTATGATGACTTGTTTCCATGTTAACATGGACACAAGGAGACAACGCCGGAAGGAGGCCCCCC